>JBELIU010000032.1:0-17553 GCA_042090735.1 Novosphingopyxis sp.
CGATGTCGTGCTGATCGAGGCGCTCGACCTGGAGTTCGCAGGCGGGCTCAGCGTGCTGACGGGTGAGACCGGCGCGGGCAAGTCCATCCTCCTCGATTCGCTGGGCCTCGCGCTCGGTGCGCGCGCCGACAGCGGCCTCGTGCGCCAGGGTGCCGAGCGGGCGCGCGTCACCGCCAGTTTTGCCGCCCCGCAAGCCGGATCGCCGCTCGCGCTGCTGCTTGCGGACAACGAGATCGAGCTCGAGTCCGGGGAGCCGCTGGTCATCCGCCGCACGGTGAAGGCCGATGGCGGCAGCCGCGCGCATCTGGCCGATCAGCCGGTGAGTGCCGCACTGCTGCGCGAAGTAGGGCGCTATCTGGTCGAGATTCACGGCCAGCACGATGATCGCGGCCTGCTCAATCCCAAAGGCCACCGCGCGCTGCTCGATGCCTTTGGGCGCTGCGACGGCGGCGCGGTAGCGCAGGCCTGGCGCGATTGGCGCGTCGCACGTGACCAGCTCGAACAGGCCCGCGCCGAGCGCGACGAGGCGGAGCGGGACCGCGAGTGGCTCGATCATGCGGTGGGGGAGCTGGAAGCGCTCTCGCCCGAAGCCGGGGAGGAACAATCCCTCGCCGAAGAGCGTGCTTCGATGCAGGCGGGCGAGCGCATTGCCGAGGATCTGGACGCGATCCGCGCGGTGTTCGAGGGGTCGGACGGCGGCATGGCGCAGCTGCGCGGCGCCGCGCGGCGGCTCGATCGGGTGTCGGAAGGACATGCACTTCTGGGACAAGCGCTCGAATCGCTCGATCGCGCGCTCGCCGAAGCCACCGAGGCGGAGGACAAGCTGAACGAGGCCGCCGAGGCACTGGCCTTCGATCCAGCGCGGCTCGATGCGGTGGAGACGCGGCTGTTCGAACTGCGCGCAGTGGCCCGCAAGCACCAGATCGAGCCTGATGCGCTGCCCGAACTGCTCGAGCAGCTGGCTGCGCGGCTCGATGCGCTGGAAGGCGGCGCTGGCAGCATCGCGAAGCTTGAGGCGGCCGAGGCGGCGGCAGCGAAGAACTATTCCGAAGCCGCCGACGCGCTGAGCGCGAAGCGCCGCGTGGCGGGCGAGCGGCTCGATGCCGCCGTGGCGGGCGAGCTGGCGCCGCTGAAGCTGGATGCCGCGCGTTTCCGGACATCGGTCGAAGAACTGCCGGAAGAGCAATGGGGCGGGCGCGGTAAGGACCGCATCGAATTTCTCATCAGCACCAATCCCGGCGCGCCCTTCGCGCCGCTCGCCAAGATCGCGTCCGGCGGCGAGCTGTCGCGCTTCATCCTGGCGCTGAAAGTGGCGTTGGCCGAAGAGGGCGGGGCGGAGACGATCATTTTCGACGAGATCGACCGAGGCGTGGGCGGCGCGGTGGCCTCCGCTATCGGCGAACGCCTGAGCCGCCTGTCCGCCAGCCGTCAGCTCCTAGCCGTCACGCATAGCCCGCAGGTCGCCGCGACCGGTGCACACCATTTCTTCATCGCCAAATCGTCCGACGGCACGGTGACGCGCACGGGCGTGCACCAGCTGGACAGCGCCGAGCGCCGTCAGGAAATCGCCCGCATGCTCTCCGGCGCCGAAGTGACGGACGAGGCGAGGGCTCAGGCGGATAGGCTTTTGGAGGGCGTATGAGGCGCTGGCGTGTTGCTCTGCGGGCCGTGATTGCGATTATCGGAGCGTTCTACCTGTACGATTTTGTACTCGATCGCGCGCCACATAGATTTGTTGTTACCAGCGATGATGTAGTCAGCGAAATTCATCTCACGTTACGGGATTCGGAGCGCGCGAGAACGAAAGCTATGACGGGCGGGCCACACCGCTTTTCTGGCAGTTTGAATTTCGCAGATGCATCAGGGCAGATTGTCGTCCGTTTTGCCGACGGTAAAGAATTGGTCTGTCCGATCGGTTATTTAACGAACGGCGAGCGAGAGCCGCATATTGTGCATATCAAAGACCGTACATGTACCGAGATTGTTTCGCATGTCTAACGTGAATATTTCTGAAGCCGAGGCCGCCAACGAGCTGATGCGACTGGCGAAGGAGATAGCGAAGCATAACCGGCTCTATCATGCCGAGGATGCGCCGGAGATTTCGGATGCGGACTATGACGCGCTGGTGAAGCGCAACAACGCCATCGAGGCGGCGTTTCCGAATCTGGTGCGCGCGGACAGCCCGAACGCACAGGTCGGGGCCGCGGTGGCGGGATCTCCGCTCAGCAAAGTGCGGCACGAGGTGCGGCTCTATTCGCTCGATAACGGTTTTTCGGAAGAGGATATCGCCGACTTCGTCGCCCGCGTGCGGCGGTTTCTCAGCCTATCGGAAGACGAGCCGCTCTGCCTGACGGCGGAGGACAAGATCGACGGGCTGTCGCTCTCGATCCGTTATGAAGACCGCAAGCTCGTCCGCGCCGCCACGCGCGGAGATGGGCAGGTGGGCGAGGATGTAACGCCCAATGCGCTGACGATAGCGGACATTCCGCAGACGCTCCCAGACGATGCGCCCGATTTGTTCGAGGTGCGCGGCGAAGTTTACATGTCAAAGGCGGCCTTTGCCGATCTCAATGCCGCGCAGGAGGCCTCGGACGAGAAAATATTCGCCAACCCGCGCAACGCCGCCGCCGGATCGCTGCGCCAGAAGGATGCGAGCGTCACTCAGGCGCGGCCACTGCGCTTCCTGGCCCATGGCTGGGGCGACAACAGCGCGGTGCCCGGCGACACGCAGACCGATGTGATGCGCGCCATCGCCGATTGGGGCTTTCCGCTTTCCGATCATCTGAAACGCTTCGATGACGCCGCGGAGCTTTTGAGACATTATCGCAGCATCGAGGCGCAACGCGCTGATATGCCTTATGATATCGACGGCGTGGTCTACAAGGTGGACCGGCTGGACTGGCAGCAACGTCTGGGCTTCGTCGCCAAAGCGCCACGCTGGGCCATCGCGCACAAGTTCCCCGCCGAGAAGGCGGAAACGACGCTGGAGGCGATCGACATCCAGGTGGGCCGTACAGGCAAGCTGACGCCTGTCGGGCGGCTGAAGCCGGTGACGGTTGGCGGTGTGGTCGTCTCCAATGTCACCTTGCACAATCGCGACGAGATCGAGCGGCTGGGCGTGCGCCCCGGTGACCGCGTGCGCATCCAGCGCGCAGGTGACGTGATCCCGCAGGTTGTCGAGAACCTGACGCGTAATGAAGATCGTCCGGCCTTTCACTTCCCCGAAACCTGCCCCGAATGCGGGTCCGAGGCGGTGGCCGAGGAAGGCGAGGTCGATGTGCGCTGCACCGGCGGGCTGATCTGCCCGGCGCAGCGTTACCAGCGCCTCATCCACTTCGTGTCGCGCGGCGCGCTCGACATCGACGGACTGGGCGAAAAGAGCATCGCGGAGTTTCTGGACGCCGGGCTGATCCACAGCCCCGCGGACATTTTCCGCCTGCGCACACATCGCGACGATATATTGGAGCGGGAGGGCTGGCAGGAGAAATCGGTCGACAATCTGCTCGCCGCGATCAAGGCGAAGAGGAAGCCCGATGCCGCGCGGCTGCTATTCGGACTCGGCATCCGCCACGTCGGTTCTGTGACGGCGCGAGACTTGCTCAAGGGCCTCGGGAAGCTCGAAAGACTACCTGGCAAGGCGCTGGAAATATTCGACTATCGCGATTCGAATCCGCAAGGCGCGGCTGAGAGCGACGGCAAATACAAGTCCCGCATGGATGAGCAGGTGAAGGCGATTCTGGAGGTGCAGACCGACGGGATCGGTGTCGCCGTCGGCTTCGCGCTTGCCGATTTTTTCCATGAGAAGCACAACCGCGAGGCATGGGACGATCTAATGGGGGAGGTCGATCCCGAACCCTTCGTCGTCGAAACGCGCGAAAGCGAAGTGGCGGGCAAGACGGTGGTGTTCACCGGCAAGCTGGAGACGATGAGCCGCGACGAGGCGAAGGCCCAGGCCGAAAGGCTGGGCGCCAAGGCGGCAGGTTCGGTCAGCGCGAAGACCGATCTGCTGGTAGCAGGGCCGGGCGCGGGATCGAAGATGAAGAAGGCGGAAGAACTGGGAATCGAGATCATCGACGACGCTGGTTGGGCGGCGATCGTCGAACGGGCGGGGTGAGTGACCGGTATGTCAAACCATCAGCCGTTCGCCCGTAGCCTGTCGAAGCGCTGCTCTCCTTTCGCAAAAGGCGGGAAAAAACAGAACGGTGCTGCGACAAGCTCAGCATGAACCGGGGTTGCGCCTTAGCTTTTTGGCGGAAACCAGCGCATGACGCCGCCCGCAATCGGCGTCCACACACCCACTCGGACACCGGCTTCGCGCAGCATCCGCCCGGTCCAGCTGTTGCAGGTATTGAGCAGGCTGTAGTCACCATGCGCCGCGTAGAAGGCATCGGCGGGCCCATAGCCGAAATTGGAAACCGCGCGGCCATCTGGGCGGGTAGCAAATTGGGCGCGGATGGCGCTGGTCAGGCGAAAATATTGCTCGTCGGTCAGCGTGACGCGGCGGCGATAAGGCTCTGGACCCGGCCGGTAGAGAAAGTCGACGTGCATCAGCGTGTCGTCCGATCCTGTGGCCGCGTTCCAGGCGATGGCGGGGGTAAGGTCCGCCCAGGTCTCGGTCTCGCGGTAGAAGCGCGCCTCGCCCCATGCGATCAGGACATGGGTGCTGTAATAGCGGGGATCGCGGATGTCGGCGGGGCGCAACAGATCGCGCCAGTCGGCAATGCCGTTCGCGAGCGGCATGACGATGCCGGTATGAACGCCGTTGGTTTCCACCCAGATGGTCACGCCTCGCTCCGGCTCGCGCCAGTCCGGATTGGCGGCGACCAGCGATCCGGTCAGCGCGGCGGCGAAGTAGAGCCCGGCCGCCAGCAACACGCAGGCGATGAAGGCCCGGGCAGACCGCAAGGGAGCCGAACGCCCGCGTCTTTCGTTTTTCCGGTTCACCGTGCTAGGATCGTCGCATGAACGCAGAAAGTCACGTCTTTGAAACGCCGCCCGAAGGCGCGGCCCCCGATTGGACCATTCCGCAGGGCTGGGATGCTTATACGGCGCAAGAACATGCGACATGGGATCAGCTCTTCGCACGGCAGCGCGACATGCTGCCCGGCCGTGCGTCGAAAGAATTCCTCAAAGGACTGGACGTGTTGCAGCTGTCGAAGCCTGGCATTCCGGATTTCGAAGAGCTCAACGAGCGGCTGATGAACGCCACCGGATGGCAGGTGGTCGCCGTGCCGGGTCTTGTTCCGGACGACGTATTTTTCGATCATCTCGCCAATCGCCGCTTCGTTTCGGGCAATTTCATTCGTCGCCCGGACCAGCTCGATTATCTGCAGGAGCCGGATATATTTCACGACGTGTTCGGCCATGTCCCGATGCTCGCCGATCCGACGTTCGCGGACTATATGGCGGCCTATGGTCGGGGCGGGAAGCGCGCGTTGAAGCTGGGTGCGCTGGAAAAGCTGGCACGGCTGTATTGGTACACGGTCGAGTTCGGGCTGGTGCAGGAAGACGACGGCCTGCGCATCTACGGCGCGGGCATCGTGTCCAGCTATGGCGAGAGCGAATTCGCGCTCGATAGCGACAGTCCCAACCGCATCGGTTTCGATCTGGAGCGGGTGATGCGCACCAAATATCGCATCGACGACTATCAGCAGAATTATTTCGTGATCGACAGTTTCGAGAGCCTCCTGAAGACCACGGTCGAGACCGATTTCGCGCCGGTCTACGAGCGGCTGGCGGACAAACCGACGATCGAGGTGGCGGAGCTGATCGAGGAGGACGAGGTGTTTACGCGCGGCACGCAATCTTATGCGATGGCCAAGGAACTCGAAACCGCGCGCGACGCCTGATCTACCATTCTCCGGTGCCGGTCGGCGCTTCGCGTGCACCTCGTGCCTTGCGGCGAAAGCCGTGGCGACGGCGCTTTTTGAGGACGAGCGTGGGCCAGTTTTCGCGGTCCCGGCGTTCCGCCAGCCGGTATCCCTGTCGGCGATAGGCGGCGGCCACGCGGTCCGCCTGATCGCTCATCAGACCGGCCAAGACGAGCGTGCCGTTCTCCGCCTGAATCGCAGCAAGATCGGGTGCCAGTGCGATCAGTGGCCCGGCGAGAATATTCGCGATGACGAGATCATAAGGCGCGCGGCGTCTGATCTGGGGATGATCTGCGCCGGGGGCAGCGAGCAGGGTCAGGCCACGCGGACCTCGTCCCGCGGCGATGCCGTTCATTTCAGCGAACTCGGCGGCCAGCTCGACGGCGACCGGATCGATGTCGCTCGCCAGAATGCGCGCCTGCGGCCACAGATGCGATGCCGCGAAGGCCAGCAGCCCTGTGCCGGTGCCGATATCGGCAACGCGCGAGAAGCGTGCGCCGCCTGATTTCAGATCGTCGAGCGCGGCCAGGCAGCCGAAGGTGGTAGGATGATGGCCGGTGCCGAAAGCGCGGCTGGCATCGATGCGAAGATCGATCAGGCTGGGATCGTCCGGCGGTGCTTCACCGCTCAACCGAACGTAAAAGCGCCCGACCGTGAAGGGATCGAGCCCGGACTGGCTGGCGGTGACCCAGTCTTCGTCGTCCAGCTGCTCGATCTGCGCCTCGGCATCGGCGGCGCTGGGGATGAGCGCACGCATGGCCGTAGCGGCGGCAACGTCGGGCTTTTCCTCGAAATAGACCTCGACGATCCAGTCGTTGCTGTCTTCATCGCGTTCCCGCGTGACCAGCACAGGTGTCGGATCGACGTCGATGAAGGCGGCGATGTCCCCTTCCAGCGCTTCGGCTTCGGCGCGCGTGCAGGGGAGGGTCAGTTTGTAGCTGGGCATGGCGGAATCAGCGGACGAAGCTGGCGCCGTTCGCATCGATGACCGCGCCGGTCATCGAGGGCGGGGCGTCGACGGCACAGAATTTGACGATGTCAGCGATCTCACCAGGATCGGCGACGCGTCCTAGTGGAATGTCCTTCAGAAGCTCGGGGCCACCGCGGCTAGCGAGATAATCTTCGGCCATACCGGTCATGGTGAAGCCAGGGCAGACGGAAAAGGCCAGGATCCCGTCGCTGCCATAGCCGCGTGCGATCGACTTTGTCATCGCGACCATACCGGCCTTCGACGCCGCATAGTGCCAGTGGGCTGGGCTGTCGCCGCGATAGGCTGCGCGACTAGCCACATTGACGATGCGGCCGCCGCGCCCGGTTTCCTGCCAGTGGCGAACGGCATAGCGGCACAATTCCGCAGACGCGGTGAGGTTGACGCGCATAGTCTGCTCCCACCCGTCCAGCCATTCGATGTCGGAGCGATCGATCGGATTGGGTTCGAAAATCCCGGCATTGTTCACGAGGACGTCGATACGCCCGTCCAGCCTCTCGAGAGCTGTGTTCCACAGCTCCTCGGCAGCGCCCGGCATGGAAAGATCCGCGCCGATCAGATCGCCACGCGAGGTGCTGGCATGGCCGACGGTGCGGGTGCCGGACACGCCGAGCGCTTCGTGGATGGCCTTGCCGATGCCGCGGCTCGCGCCGGTGAGAAGGATGTGGGGCTGCTGTTCCATGTTCGCCACTTAGGACGACCGAGCGGCAAGGGAAAGGGCAGGGCGCGGTCGGTGAACCCGCCGAGGCGGCAATAAATCTCAGCCCTGTGCGAAGCGTTTCACGAATTCGTCGGTCGCACCGTCGAGCTGAGACAGGTGGCCATCCATTTCGGAAAAGGCGCGGCTCACCCGATCGATCTCCTCGGTGACGCTTTCGCTGTCCCGGCGGATCGAGGCGATGGTGCTCGACATCGAGTCGGCGGCGAGCGCGGTTTCATCCACCGCGCTCGTGATCATGGTGACCGTTTGCGCCTGCATTTCCATGGCTTGGCGAATGCGCTCGGCCGATGACTTGACCTCACCCACCGTCTCGCGGATCGACCCGTTCATTTCGACCGTGCGCGACGTGGCGGTCTGTATCGCATTGATCTTCTGATCGATCTCGTCGGTGGCCCTGGCGGTCTGGTTCGCGAGGCTCTTCACTTCCTGCGCCACTACCGCGAAGCCACGGCCGGCCTCACCCGCGCGGGCCGCCTCGATCGTGGCGTTGAGCGCAAGAAGATTGGTCTGTCCGGCAATGTCGCGGATCAGGCCCAGGATCGATTCGATCGACTGGGTATGTTCGGAAAGCGCAGCGCTGACGCGGACCGCTTCTTCGGATTGCTGTGCGGCGCGGGAGGTTACCTCGACGGATTGCTCCACTTCCTCGCGCGCTTCCTCGATAGCGCGAATCAGCCCTGCGGCGGTTTGGGCCGCCTCCCGCATGGCGACGGCCGATTGTTCGGAAGCGGCGGCCACTTCGGATGATTTGCCGAGCATGGAGTGGGCGGAGTTCTTGGCCTGCGAGGCGGTGCCGATCACGTTCTTGCTGTGATCGCCGGCCTGCCGCACGACCGCTTCGATTTGCTCGCGAAACAGCGCCAGCACCCGCGCCTGCTCTTTACCCTGTGCCAATGTCATCGCGGCATGGCCGAGGCTGGATACCACCTCAAGCTCAAGACTGCTCAATAAATACAGGGTGTAGGCGGCCTTGGCGAAGCGGTCGATGTCCCCACCGCAGCTGTTCTTTACGAGATCGAGGACGCAACGATGCGCCGCAGTCATCCCTGCGGTGACACGCGAAGGATCGATCGAACTCCTCACCGCGTCCACCACATGCTGGCGCAGAAACCCGATCCAGGCTGGATCGAAGGGACTTCTATATTTTGAACGAATGTGGGTGACGGTGTTCGAAATGATCTCGTTCTTGCGGTCGTCCGGAAGGGCGGCAATGAGGGGGTTATGTTGCCGGAATTCCTCCCAGAACGCCGCAGCGACGGCGCGTTCGTTGCCTTCTACGATTGCCCATACGTCTTTGGCATCGGACACGAACTGTACGTCCGAGCTCATTTGCAGCAACCGGGAAGCCAAGGAATTCTGCAACTCGTCGAGATTCACCCTAGCGCTCGTTTCCAACAATGTTCGTTCCTTCGGAGCTGCTGGCCGATCGCTCGGCATTCACGTGACGCTGCCCTATACCTATATTGGTAAACATGGCGCTAACGGACGCAAAACCGCCCGCGCCAGGTTGCATCGGCCCGCCGTTCGGCTAGAAGGCGGGCCAAATAACAGCTTGTCTCTTGAAGGAGCCTTTATGGCCGGGGCCGATCGTCCGCTCTCTCCGCATCTGCAGATTTGGAAATGGGGGCCAGCCATGGCGGCCTCGATCGCGCATCGCGCGACGGGGACGATCCTCGCTCTGGTCGGCATTCCCACGTTGGTTTGGTGGCTGCTGGCCGCCTCTTCCGGGCCGGAAGCCTATCAGACGTTCAGCACCTGGGTGATCGACGCGGGCGATGTCGGTGGCCTGGCCGCAGTCACGACCTTCCTGTTCAAGCTCGCGGCAATCCTGGTCGCCTGGGCATTCTTTCAGCACATGTTTTCCGGTCTGCGCCATCTGGTGATGGACCTTGGCGCGGGATATGAGCTGAAGGCCAACCGCACCGCCGCGATCCTGACCTTCGTGGGTTCGATCATTCTGACATTGGTGCTCGTCGTGTTCGTCGCGATGCGCGGACTGGGGAGCTAAGTCATGGGTAACGGTACGGAAATCGGCCGGGTTCGCGGGCTTGGCTCAGCCAAGGAAGGCGCGCATCACTGGATCGGCCAGCGGCTGACCGCGCTCGCCAATCTGCTTCTGCTTTTGTGGTTCGTAGGATCGCTGCTCGCTCTGCCTTCGCTAGGCTATCAGACGGTCGCGACCTGGCTGTCCTCGCCGCTCGTCGCGGTGCCGATGATCCTTCTGATCGTCAGCACCTGCTGGCACCTTCGCCTCGGGCTGCAGGTTTTCATCGAGGATTACGCGCATGAGCCCAGCGCGAAGCTGCCTCTGCTGATCATCCTCAACTTCTATGCGATCGCCGCCGCCGCGCTCGGCACCTTCGCCGTCCTGAAACTAGCCTTCACCGGAGCCGCCGCATAATGGCCGACGACCAGACGACCACCCAGCCCGCCTATCAGATTATCGATCACAGCTATGATGCGGTGGTGGTCGGCGCCGGCGGATCGGGCCTGCGCGCCACCATGGGCAGCGCCGAGGCGGGGCTTCGCACCGCCTGCATCACCAAGGTGTTCCCCACCCGCTCGCACACCGTTGCGGCACAAGGCGGCATCGCCGCCAGCCTGGGCAATATGGGCCCGGATCACTGGACCTGGCACATGTACGATACCGTCAAGGGATCGGACTGGCTGGGCGATCAGGACGCGATCGAATATCTCTGCCGCGAGGCGCCGGCCGCCGTGTACGAGCTGGAACATGCCGGCGTACCGTTTAGCCGCACCGACGAGGGCAAGATCTATCAGCGCCCCTTCGGCGGCCACATGCAGAATATGGGCGCGGGCCCGCCGGTGCAGCGCACCTGCGCGGCGGCGGACCGTACCGGCCACGCCATGCTACACGCGCTCTATCAGCAGAGCCTGAAATATGACGCGGACTTCTTCATCGAATATTTCGCGATCGACCTGATCATGGAAAATGGCGAGTGCCGCGGCGTGATCGCGCTGTGCCTCGAGGACGGATCGATCCACCGCTTCCGCAGCCATGCCGTGGTGCTGGCGACGGGCGGCTGCGGCCGCGTGTTCCAGAGCGCGACGAGCGCCCACACCTGCACCGGCGACGGCGGCGGCATGGTGATGCGCGCCGGCCTGCCGCTTCAGGACATGGAGTTCGTCCAGTTCCACCCCACCGGCATCTACGGTGCGGGCGTGCTCATCACCGAAGGTGCGCGCGGCGAGGGCGGATACCTGACCAATTCCGAAGGCGAGCGCTTCATGGAGCGGTATGCGCCGAGCGCCAAGGACCTTGCTTCGCGCGATGTCGTGTCACGCTCCATGGCGATGGAAATCCGCGAGGGCCGCGGCGTGGGCAAGGAAGGCGATCATATCTTCCTGCACCTCGACCATATTGATCCCGCGATCCTGGCCGAGCGGCTTCCGGGTATCACCGAAACCGGCAAGATCTTTGCCGGTGTCGACCTCACCAAGAAACCGCTGCCGGTGGTCCCGACCGTTCATTACAATATGGGCGGTATCCCCACCAATTATCATGGCGAGGTGCTGAACCCGACGGCCGAAAACCCCGATCAGGTCGTGAAGGGCCTGTATGCGGCAGGTGAGGCGGGCTGCGTGTCGGTGCATGGTGCGAACCGTCTCGGCTCCAACAGCCTGATCGACCTCGTTGTGTTCGGCCGCGCGATCGGCAAGCGGCTGGCCGCGACGATCGAGTTGGGTTCTTCGCACAAGCCGCTGCCGAAGGGTTCGGAAGAATTCGCGCTGGAGCGGCTCGACCATTTCCGTCACGCCAAGGGCGATTCGCCTACGGCAGACGTGCGCCGCGAGATGCAGAAGACCATGCAGACGCACTGCGCGGTGTTCCGCGATACCGAGCTTCTGAACGAAGGGCTTGGCGAGATGGCCAAGGTCAATGCGCGGATGCAGGACATTCAGGTGTCGGACCGCTCGCTGATCTGGAACACGGACCTCGTCGAGACGATGGAACTCGACAATCTGATGGCGCAGGCGATGGTGACCATCAAGAGCGCCTCGAACCGCAAGGAAAGCCGCGGCGCCCACAGCCACGAGGATTATCCGGATCGCAACGACGCGGAATGGATGAAGCACACCGTCAGCTGGTATGACGGCTGGGGCGGCAAGCCTCAGGGTGGCAATGACGGCGTGCGCCTCGATTACCGCCCGGTCCACGAATATACGCTGACCGATGAGATCGATTATATCGAGCCGAAGAAACGGGTTTACTAATCGAACTAACTGCCGGGCCCGATGGTCCGGCAGTTTTGGTTTGCGCCAGGTCGGTCCGCCTTCGCTCAGGCGGCGACGTTCACCTGATCGGCATAGGCCTCGGCCGCGATCGACAGGCTCTTCTTGCGCGCTTCGTGATCGAAGATCGAGCTGGTGAGGATCAGCTCGTCCGCCTGCGTGCGATCGATGAATTTCGCCATCTTTTCGCCCACCTGCTGCGCGGTGCCGGTTGCCGTGGCAGACAGAACCCCATCCAGCATCTGGCGATATTGCGGCGGCAGGCTGTCGCGATAGCCCTCGACCGGCGGCTTCAGGCGGCCCGGATTGCCGGTGCGTAGCGCCACGAAGCTCTGCTGCATGGAGCTGGCCAACAGTTCCGCCTCATCCTCGCTGTCGGCGGAGAAGACGTTGAAGCCGCACATGGCATAAGGCTCATCCAGCACCGCCGACGGTTCGAACCGGTGCCGGTAGATTTCCAGCGCCTCGTCCAGCGCTGCGGGCGCGAAATGGCTGGCAAACGCATAAGGCAGGCCAAGCGCGGCGGCGAGCTGCGCACCGAACAGGCTGGAGCCGAGGATGTAGATCTGCACATTCGCTCCCGCGCCGGGCGTTGCGCGAATGCCGGTCTGGCCGTCGTCGGCAAAATAGCTTTGCAGCTCCAGCACGTCGCGCGGGAAGGCGTTGGGATCGCTGTCCAATGTGCGGCGCAGCGCCGCGGCGACGCGTCCGTCCGATCCCGGCGCGCGGCCCAGCCCCAGATCGATACGGCCTGGATAGAGCGCGTCCAGCGTGCCGAACTGTTCGGCAATCACCATCGGTGCATGGTTGGGCAGCATGATGCCGCCCGCGCCCACGCGGATGGTCTTGGTGGCGGCAGCGACATGGCCGAGAACGACGCTGGTCGCGGCGCTGGCGATGCCTTCCATGCCGTGATGTTCGGCAACCCAGTAGCGGGTGAAGCCAAGGCTTTCGGCGTGGACCGCAAGATCGGCCGCGTTGGCGATCGACTGCGCGATGCTGCCGCCTTCGGTGACGGGGACGAGATCGAGTAGGGAGAGTTTTGTCATGCCCCTGATGTGAGAAGCGCAGCGGTTGATTGCAACGCCATCCGGAACCGGCGTGCGCGCGCGCCGTTGCGCCCGCCATGACCGATCCGCATCAATACCCGCTCCTCGCCAACCCCCATGTGCGCCTGACGGGGGCCGTCGACCAGAACATGTACAACCAGTTCCGCAATGCGCTGGAGCATGCGCCCGCCGACGGCAGCATCGTGATCGCGCTGACCACGCTGGGCGGCGATCCGGAAGTGGCGCGCACGATGGGCGACGATATCCGCATGCTGCGCGAATATAATGGGCGCGAGCTGCTGTTTCTCGGCCGGCAGGCGGTCTATTCCGCCGGTGCCACCTTCATGAGCTACTTCCCGCGCGAGCACCGCTTCCTGACACGCCAGACCCGACTGATGGTGCACGAGCGCCAGATGAACTCCAGCGTCAATCTGAGCGGACCTTTGCGCATGTGCATCGCGCAGCTGAAGGCGAAGCTGCACGAGATCGAACATTCGATAGAGATCGAGGAGGAGGGTTTCCGCGCCTTGGCAGACCAGTCGCAGGTCAATTTCGAGGACATTCGCGAAAAAGCCCCCGAAAACTGGTATATCGAGGCGCAGGAAGCCAAAAGGCTGGGGCTGGTACTCGACGTCGTCTGATTGTCAGCGCCTGCGCAGCTGGTCGCGGCCCAGCTCGTCGATGCTGGCCACGCCCATCAATCGCATGTCGCGTTCGATTTCGTCCCGCAACTTGCCGAGAATGCGCTCGACCCCAGGCTGGCCCGCCGCGGCGAGCGCGTAGAGATAGAGCCGCCCGCCGGAGCAGGCATTGGCGCCGGACGCGATGGCTTTCAGCACATGCGTTCCGCGCCGCACGCCGCCATCGCAGATAATCTCGATCTCGCCGCCCACCGCGTCGGCAATCTCGGCGATCTGATCGAACGGGGAGCGGCTGCCGTCCAGCTGCCGCCCGCCATGATTGGAAACCATGATCGCGTCCGCGCCCATGGACACCGCGCGCCTGGCATCGGCCACCGACATGATACCCTTCAGGCAGAAGGTGCCGCCCCATTCGTCGCGAATTTTCTCCGCCGCGCGCCAGTCCATCGTCCGGTCCAGCATGGTGTTGAAATACTCCGCGACCGACACGGCAACATTGCTGCCCGCATCGACATGAGTGTCGAGATTGGGGAGGTGGAATTTCTCGCGGAAGACGTAGTTCATCGTCCAGGCGGGATGCGCGGCGAAGCTGATCGCGCTGCGCGGCGTCAGCTTGGGCGGTGAAGTGAATCCGGTGCGCAGGCACCGCTCCCGATTGCCTGCGACGATGGTGTCGACGGTGAGCGCCAGCGCATCGAACTTCGCCGCCTTGCAGCGCGCGATCATCGATCGGTTGAGGCCTTCGTCCTTGTGGACATAGAGCTGGAACAGCTTGGGCGTAGAAACGAGCGCGCCGATCTCCTCGATACTGACCGTGGCGAGCGAGCTGATCCCGAACCAGGTGCCGAATTTTTCCGCAGCGCGGGCAACGGCGCGTTCGCCTTCCCAGTGGAACAGGCGCTGCAGGGCGGTGGGCGAAAGGAACAGCGGCATCGCGATACGCCGCCCCATGAGGCTTACCCCCATGTCGATCTCTTCGCTGCCGGCGAGGACATTGGGGACGAGGTCGACATCGTCGAAGGCGGCCGTGTTGCGCGCCTTGGTGGCCTCATCGTCCGCAGCCCCGTCGATATAATGGAAGACGGGGAAGGGCAGGCGTCGCTTGGCGAGCCGCCGGAAGTCCGCGACATTATGGCAATCGGAGAGGTTCATGACGCTGCCTTGCTATCCGATCGCGCGGAGCGAGGGAAATGCGGTCAAAGCGTCCGCGCCGCGAAGGTGTCGCATTGTTGCGGATCGCCGGACTGAAGGCCGCGCTGCAACCAGCGCATGCGCTGTTCGCTCGTGCCGTGGGTGAACATGCTCTCCACCGGACGGCGTCCGGCTTCCTTCATCAACGTATCGTCCCCGATGGTGTGCGCAGCGGTCATCCCTTCCTCGATATCGCCTGCTTCCAGCCGGTCACGGTTCTTGCCCGCCCAGACACCGGCATAGCAATCCGCCTGAAGTTCCATGCGCACCTGCAGCGCATTGCCTTCCTCCTGGCTCGCCCGCGACTGCCGCTGGCGCACCTCGTCGGCCACGCCGGTCAGCTTCTGAATGTGATGGCCCATCTCGTGCGCGATGACGTAAGCTTGCGCGAAATCTCCACCCGCGCCCCTCTGATCGCGCATCTGATCGAAGAAGCTGGTATCGAGATAAATGCCTTGATTTGTCGGGCAGTAGAACGGTCCCATCGCAGACTGCGCTGCACCGCAGCCGGACTGGGCGTTATCCTGATAGAAGTACAGATCGGCCGGACGGAAGCCGGGAAGTAGCCCCCCCCAGGTCTGTTCCAAGGAGGTGAGCACTCGGCCTGAAAATTGTTCCGCCTGAGTGTCGTAAACCTGCCCGTCGGCACCTTGTGGCGCAGAACCGCTACTTCCTGAAAGGCCGAGGCCGCCATTCGAGAAGAGGAAGAAGCCCACCACGATCGCAATCAAAGCGATGGATCCACAACCGAGCTTGCGCCCCATTAGTAGCGGCAAAATGCCCAGTAGTCCGCCAAGGCCCCCGCCTCCGCCGCCTCCGCCACGTCCCAGGTCTTGGGCGTTGCTACTAGGATCAAGATCATCGAGACGCATGGCAGAAATCCTTGGACGAGGGGGCCGGTTGCCCGACGCTAGCAGATTGTTTCGCGTTGGGAACCATCACCCGCCGCCACCGGTTCCCCTTACATTCAATCGAAGGCAAAACATGGCGGATATCGAAGCGAAACCACGGCGCGGTAAAGAACCGGCCTTGCCGCTTCCCGGCCAGACGGTGCTGCTCCTTCAAGGCGGCGGCGCCCTGGGCAGTTTTCAGGCTGGCGTATTCGAAGCGCTCAGCGAGCTTTCCATTCCGCTCACCTGTATCGCGGGCATCTCCATCGGCGCGGTCAATGCCGCACTGATCGCGGGCAACCCACCGGAAAAGCGGATCGCGGCGCTCACCACTTTCTGGAACATGGTCTCCGGGGGCATGCCGAATTTCGTGCTGCCCGAGGATGACCGGGTGCGCGAAGGCGCCCATATTGCTGCCGCCGCGACGGTCGCCAGCTTCGGCGTACCGGGCTTCTTTCGCCCGCACTGGGTGCCGCCGGGCTTCACTCCGCCGGGCAGCGAGGCATCGATCAGTTATTATGACAGCGCCCCGCTCGCCGAAACGCTCAACAAGCTGGTCGACTGGGATCTGCTGAACGACGGGCCGATGCGCGTTGCGGTGGGCGCGGTGGATATCGAGACGGGTAATTTCCAGTATTTCGACACGCGCAGCGATGACAATCCGGTGCGCATCGATGCACGGCACATCATGGCATCCGGCGCGCTGCCACCGGGCTTGCCGCCGGTGGAGATCGACGGGCGGCATTACTGGGACGGCGGCCTCGTCTCCAACACGCAGCTCGGTTACATTCTCGACACGCAGGGCAATGAAGACACGCTGATCTTCCAGGTCGATCTGTTTCCGGCACGCGGCAAATTGCCGCGCCGGATGTCCGATGTCTGGGCGCGGGAAAAGGATATCCGCTTCTCCAGCCGGACCCGCGCGGTGACCGACCAGTATCTGCGCCTGCGCCAGGACCATGAAGCGATGCGCCAGCTGATCGACCGGCTGCCCGCGGATATGCAGGACGAGCCGGAAGTGAAGGCGCTGCGTGAGCGCGTGGCGGAGAGCGCGGTCAATGTCGTCCAGCTCGTCTACCGGACGCGCGCCTGGGAAACCGGCGCCAAGGATTTCGAATTCTCGCGCAGCACCATGCTCGATCACTGGCACCAGGGCCATGACGCCTTGTGCCGATCGATCGATAAGGGCGACATCCTGGCGCATAATATCGCGGACGGCAAAACCGACGCTTTCGATCTAGTGGATTGAGCGGATGCGGGCGTTCTCTCCGCATGTCCCGCTATCTGAGTCATAAAAGAAGAAAGGAAACTCTCCCATGTTCCTCAAAGGTAAGACCGCGCTCGTCACCGGTTCCACCAGCGGCATCGGCCTCGCTTATGCCAAGGCGCTCGCTGCGGAAGGCGCGAATATCGTCATCAACGGCTTCGGCGATGCCGACGACATCGAAGCAGAGCGCAAGGCGCTGGAAACGCTGAACGGTGCCAAGGCGATCTATTCCGACGCGGACCTGACCAAGCCCGAGAAGATCGAGGAAATGATGAAACAAGCCGCCGACGAATTTGGCGGCGTAGACATTCTCATCAACAATGCCGGTACGCAGCATGTCGATCCGGTGGAAGATTTCCCCATCGAAAAGTGGGACCTCATCATCGCGCTGAACCTGAGCGCGGCCTTCCACACGACGCGTCTCGCCGTGCCTTACATGAAGGAAAAGGGCTGGGGCCGCATCATCGCCACCGCCAGCGCGCACAGCAAGGCGGCCTCGCCCTTCAAGACGGCATACGTCACCGCCAAGCACGGCATTGCGGGCTTCACCAAGACGATTGCTCTGGAATTGGCCCAGCACGGCGTGACGGCGAACGCGATCAGCCCCGGCTATGTCTGGACGCCGCTGGTCGAGAACCAGATTCCCGACACCATGAAAGCGCGCAATATGAGCCGCGATGAC
>JBELIU010000033.1:0-17460 GCA_042090735.1 Novosphingopyxis sp.
CGATCAGCGCGGGGCCGTCATACCAGGGCGTGCGCTCGCTGCGGTCCGCGATATTGTCGCCCGCCAGGCCGGAAAGCGGGATGGCGGTGAAGGTTTCGATGCCGATGCTGGTGGCAAAAGTGCGATAGTCCGCCACGATGTCATCAAAACGGGTCTCGTCATAATCGACCAGATCCATCTTGTTTACCGCGAGTACGATGTTCCGAATGCCGATCAGATGCGCGAGATAACTGTGCCGCCGCGTCTGCGTCAGCACGCCCTTGCGCGCATCGATCAGGATAACCGCAAGGTCCGCCGTCGATGCGCCCGTCACCATATTGCGCGTATATTGCTCATGCCCCGGCGTATCGGCGACGATGAACTTGCGTTTTTCGGTTGCGAAGAAGCGGTAGGCGACGTCGATGGTGATGCCCTGTTCGCGCTCGGCTGCGAGCCCGTCGACGAGGAGTGCGAAATCGATTTCGCCGCCTTGCGTGCCGAAGCGCTTGGAATCGGCCTCCAGCGAGGCAAGCTGATCTTCGAAGATCATCTTCGAATCGTAGAGCAGGCGCCCGATCAGCGTCGACTTGCCGTCGTCCACGCTGCCGCAGGTAATGAAGCGCAGCATGGATTTGCGGCGATGGGTTTCGAGATAGGCCTCGATGTCCTCCGCGATCAGCGTGTCGGTGCGGTAAATGGGGTCGGCATCGGCCATCAGAAATAGCCCTCCTGCTTCTTCTTCTCCATGCTGGCATCCCCCGCCTCGCGGTCGATGGCGCGGCCCTGACGTTCGCTGGTGGTGGTGAGCAGCATCTCGCGGATCACGGCGTTCAGATCGGCGGCCTCGCTCTCCACTGCGCCGGTGAGTGGATAGCAGCCAAGCGTGCGGAAGCGCACCGAGCGCTTCACCGGCTCCTCGCCTTCGGCCAACGGGAAGCGATCGTCGTCGACCATGAGGAGCAGGCCGTCACGCTCCACGGTAGGGCGCGGCGCGGCGAAATAGAGCGGCACGATCTCGATCCCCTCCAGCTGGATATATTGCCAGATGTCCAGCTCGGTCCAGTTGGAGAGCGGAAAGGCGCGGATCGACTCGCCCTTGCTCTTGCGGATATTGTAGAGGTGCCAGAGCTCCGGACGCTGCGCTTTCGGGTCCCAGCGGTGCCGCGCCGCGCGGAAGGAGAAGACGCGTTCCTTGGCCCGCGCTTTTTCCTCATCGCGCCGCGCGCCGCCGAAGGCGACATCGAAACCGTGCTTGTCCAGCGCCTGTTTCAGTCCATCCGTCTTCCACATTTCAGTGTGCAGCGGACCGTGATCGAACGGGTTGATGCCGCGCTCGATCGCTTCGGGGTTCTGGTGGACGATAAGCTCCATACCCGCGTCGCGCGCGGCCTCCTCACGCAGGGCATACATCGCCTTGAATTTCCAGGTGGTGTCCACGTGCAGCAGCGGAAACGGCGGCGGCGCCGGGAAAAAGGCTTTGCGCGCCAGATGCAGCATCACCGCGCTGTCCTTGCCCACCGAATAGAGCATCACGGGATTTTCCGCCTCGGCCACGGCTTCGCGCATGATTGCAATGCTTTCCGCTTCCAGGCGTTGGAGATGGGTCAAGGGCTCGGCGGTCATGTCAGCAGTCGCTCGGTTCGTCGGTGTTGCAAGGGATTGGGCGTCGTGATGGGAGGTACGGACAGGGCGCGAGGCGTTCAACCGGGCTTCACTTGGCCACGCCCAAGATTTGCTTCGAACCGGGCGCCGCAGCGGTGTCCGGATTCGGAACGGGCAAGGATGTGGCCCGTTCGCCGTCCACGCAACATCCCAGGGAGACCTTAATGAAAACCGTTCGATATGCCCTTGCCGGCCTTGCCATGATGGCCGGAACCGCGCCGCACGCGCTGATGGCTGCGCAGGTTCAGGTGTCCGCAGAGGCACCCGTGATCTCGCTGAGCGTGACCGAAGAGGTCCGCAGCGCGCCCGACGCAGCCTCGTTCAGCACCGGCGTCACCACACAGGCCCCCACCGCCACCGAGGCGCTGCGCCAGAACAGCGCACAGATGTCGGCGCTGATCGATCGGCTCAAGAAACTGGGCGTGGCCGAAAAGGACATTCAGACGAGCGGCATCAATCTGAACGCGCAATATGATTATCAGCAGAACCAACCGCCGCGCTTCACCGGTTATCAGGTGAGCAACAACGTCACCGTCACCGTGCGCAATATCGATCGGCTGGGCGAACTGCTGGACCAGGTGGTCGAGGCCGGTTCGAACAATCTGAACGGACCCAACTTCTTCATCGATGACGATGTCGCGGTAAAGGCAGAAGCACGCAAACGCGCGGTCGAACATGCCATGGCGCAGGCGCGCGAATATGCCCGCAATTTCGGCTATTCGGACGTGCGGCTGCTGACGGTTTCGGAGTCGGTCGACGGCGGCGGCAATTACCCGCAGCCCCCGCGGCCGATGGCGGTGCGAAATGCATCAGCGGACATGAAGGCACCCGTCCAGCCGGGAGAAATCGGCACCAATGTGTCGGTCAATTTCGAATTTGCGATGGTCCGCTGATCATCAAACACGGGGAGGGCGCAGCCTTCCCCGTTTCCACCGGAAAGATCAGGCCTCGGAGGCGCGAACCTCGGTCACTTCCGGCACGTAGTGCTTTAGAAGCTGTTCGATGCCCATTTTGAGCGTCGCGGTGGACGATGGGCAGCCGGCGCAGGCACCTTGCATGCGCAAATAGACGACGCCGCGCTGAAAGCCGCGATAGACGATATCACCGCCATCACTGGCCACGGCCGGGCGCACGCGGGTGTCGATCAGTTCCTTGATCTGCTCCACGATTTCCTCATCCGCGGGATCGTCGAGCGGCAGCTCGTCGGCTTCGGGCGGAACCGCGATGCCGTTCCCCGCGCTGGACTTGAACAGCGGCATGCCGCCGGAATAATGGTCCAGCAACGTCGCCAGCACTTCCGGGCGCAGTACCGTCCAGTCGGTGCCGGGCGCGGCGGTGACGGAAATAAAATCGCTGCCGAAGAACACGCCGGTCACGTCCCCCAGACCGAACAGAGCATCGGCCAAGGGCGAGGCCTCGGCCTCCTCCGGATCGGCAAAGTCGCGCGTGCCTGCCTCCATGACCGTGCGGCCGGGCAGGAATTTCAGGGTTGCCGGATTGGGCGTGGTTTCGGTTTCGATCAGCATGGCTTCCCATTTGGTCCCGATTGACCGATGCTTCAACCCGTCCCGGCGATGGACGGCGAACGAATGGAGGTGCAGCGCATGTTCGAAGGCAAAACGATCTGGATCACCGGGGCGTCCTCGGGCATCGGCGCGGCAGTGGCCCGCGCCTTTGGCGGGGTCGGCGCGAAACTGGTGCTCTCCGGCCGACGCGAAGATGCGCTCGTCGCGCTCGCGAACGACATCGGCCCGGACGACTGCCTCGTCCTGCCGTTCGAGACCACTGATTATGACGCGCTCGCCGGCAAAATCGAGGACGCGGTCGGCTTCACCGGCGCGGTCGACGGGCTGGTCAACAATGCCGGAATTTCGCAGCGCTCTTTGGCTCTCGAAACCGATTTCTCTGTTTACCGCCGCATCGTGGAGGTGGACCTGCTCGCCCCGATCGCCCTGACGCAGGCCCTGCTGCCGCATCTGGTAGGGCGGGAGGCAAGCTGGGTAATCAACATATCCAGCGTTGCGGGCAAGGTCGGCGTACCGATGCGCACTGCTTATTGCGCCGCGAAGCACGGGCTGGTCGGCTATGGGGATGCACTGCGCGCCGAATGTGCGCAGCATGGCCTGCATCTCCTCACCGTGGCGCCGGGATCGGTGCGCACCGATGTCTCGCGCAATGCCTTGGCGGGAGATGGATCGCGCCGGGGCGTCAGCGACAAGGCGATCGATCAGGGGCTGGAACCGTCGGCGGTGGCGCGCCGCATCATCGAGGCGCTGCAGAAAGGCGAGCGCGAGATCGTGATCGCCGACGGCATGGAAGCTGGCCTCCCCAGCATGCGGGCGGAGAGCCCCGACCAGGTCTTCGACCTAATGGATCGCATGGTGCGCGAGGGTTATGCGAAGCGGATGGACGGCAGCTAAGTCCCTATGATCCTGAATTGCCGCCGGCCATGTTCACTGGCCAGAAAGGCAATGCGTGCCTAAAGCTTCGGCCATGACATCCACGCTGCGCAAGACCGCGCTCGCCATCCTCCTGTCCACCACGCTGATGCCGGTCGCGCTACCGGCGCAGACCACGGTTCCAGCGGTGGAGGCGGTGCCCGCTTCCGAAGCGCGCCCGTGGCTGTATGAAAACAGCGAGATACCGGTCGACCGGAGCTGGACGTTCGGGGAACTCGAAAACGGCGTGCGCTATGCGGTGAAGCATAACGGCGTGCCGCCCGATCAGGTCTCGATCCGCATCCGCGTGGACGCCGGGTCGCTGCATGAGAATGACGATGAGCTGGGTTATGCCCACCTGCTGGAGCATCTCACCTTCCGCGGATCGACCCACGTTCCGGACGGCGAGGCCAAGCGCATCTGGCAGCGCTTCGGCGTGTTCTTCGGATCGGATAGCAATGCGAGCACCACGCCGACGCAGACTGTCTACAAACTCGATTTACCCAACGCCAACCGCACCGTGCTGGGTGAGAGCATGCAGATCCTCTCCGGCATGATTCGCGACCCGCGCATCAACGGTCAGTCCGTGGGTGCGGAGAAGCAGATCGTGCAGGCAGAATTGCGCGAGAATGATGGCGCTTCGCTGAAATTGAGCGACGCCACCCGCAAGCTGTTCTTTCAGGGGCAGCGCCTTGCGGAGCGCGCGCCGATCGGCACCGTTGCGTCTTTGCAGAAAGCTTCCCCGAACAAGCTGCAGGCGTTTCACGACCGCTGGTATCGCCCCGAGAACACGGTGATCGTGATCGCGGGCGACGGCGATCCGGCGACCTATGAGGCGCTGATCAGACAATATTTCGCGGACTGGCAGGGGAATGGCGAAGCCATGCCGGTCCCCGATTTCGGCGATCCGACGGTCGGCGGGACGACCGCCGATGTGGTCGTCGACCCCACGCTTCCCGCCACGATCAGTATTCTTACCGAAAGGCCCTGGCGGCTGAAGCAGGACACGATCGCCTATAATCAGGGTCTGATGACCGATCTGATCGCGCGCCTGATCGTCAACCGCCGTCTCGAGGCGAAGGCCCGCGCGGGCGGCAGCTATCTGCAAGCCTCGGTGAATAGTGACGACATCAGCCGTTCGGCCAATGTCACCTCGGTGCAGGTCGTCCCCCTAGGCACCGACTGGAAGCAGGCGCTCGCCGATGTGCGATCCGTGATCGCCGATGCCGAGGCATCGCCGCCGTCGCAGGAGGACATCGACCGCGAGATCGAGTTCGTCGGCACCCAGTTCCGCTCCTCGCTCGAGAAATATCCGTATGAGAGCGCCGCCAATCAGGCGGACGACATCGTCAATGCCGTCGATATCCGCGAAAGCGTGGCCGATCCGCAGACCGCACTCGATATCTTCCAGAGCATGGAGGGCAAGATCACGCCCGCCGCAATTCTGGCATCTACCAAGGCACAGTTCGACGGCGTCAACACGCGCATCCTGATGGCATCGCCGACGCCGATCGAGGGCGGCGCGCCCGCGCTTGCCGCCGCGCTGGCCACGCCGGTAACCGCGGATAGCGCTGCACGCATCACGCAAGGGACGCTGGGCTTCGATGCCCTACCGAAGCTCGGAGAGCCGGGAACGGTCGTCAGCACGACGCCGCTGCCGCAGCTCGATATGGAGCAGCTGACGCTGTCGAACGGTGTCACCGTGCTGCTTCGCCAGACGCCGGCCGAAAGCGATACGGTCCGCGTCCTGGTACGCTTCGGCAAGGGCTATCAGGCCTTCTCGCCAGACGGCGATGCACCGGTCTGGTCCGGCCCCGCGGCGCTCATCGACTCCGGTGTTGGCGATCTCGACCGCGAGGCGCTCGACAAACTCGCCAACGGACGACGCATCGGCATCGCTTTCGATATCGACGACGACGCGTTCGAGCTGTCCGCCGAGACGCGTCCCCAGGACATGGCTGGGCAGTTGCAGCTGCTCGCCGCCAAGCTCGCCGATCCGCGCTGGGCTGCGGCTCCGGTAGAGCGGGCCAAGGCGGCGGTCGCGGTCGGTTATCCAAGCTATGAAACCTCCGCCTCGTCGGTTCTTCAGCGCGATCTCAGCTGGCTGCTCAGCGGCAAGGATCAGCGCTATCTCGTACCCGACGGCAAGACCGCGGCATCGCTGACGCCGGAGACGTTCAAGCAGACATGGGCGCCGCAACTGGCGGCCGGGCCGATCGAAGTTCTTCTGTTCGGCGACTTCCAGAGGCCCGAGGCCATTGCAGCATTGGAGGCAAGCTTCGGTGCGCTGAAGCCGCGCGAACCGGAAGCACCGGCCCCCGACGGCCTCGTTCACCGCTTTGCCAAGGCAGGCGAGACGGTCACCGAAACGCATCAGGGGCCGGCCAATCAGGCCGCCGTCGCCATCGCTTGGGAAACGAGCGGCGGGGAGGCAAAGGTTACTGAGAGCCGGCAGCTCGACGTGCTTGCGGAGATCTTTCAGGACAGGCTTTTCGAACGATTTCGCGCGGAGCAGGCGAAGAGCTACAGCCCCTTTGTCTCCAGCAACTGGCCGACAGGCTTCGATAGCGGCGGCTATCTTGTGGCCGCGAGCCAGGTGGAACCGGACAATGTGGACCTGTTCCTGAAGCTCTCGCGCGAGATTGCGGCAGACCTGGCCGCCAACCCGGTGCCTGCCGATGAACTGCAGCGGGCGGTCGAGCCGATCCGGCAGCTCGTCATCCGGGCAAGCTCCGGCAACACGTTCTGGATGGACCAGCTGGAAGGCGCGACGCGCGATCCGCAGAAGATCCAGCGGCTGCGCAGTCTGCTGAGTGACTACACCAACGTCACTCCAGCCGAGATCCAGGGGCTTGCGGCGCAGTATCTGAAGCCGGGGCAGGGCTTTGTGCTGAAGGTTTTGCCCGCCAAGAGCGCGGGATGAAGCGGGCGGGGGCTCAGGCCTCCGCCGCCTCTATCACTCTTGCGGTGTCGCCATCGCCATCGATGCGCAGCTTTGCCAGCATCTGCTGGCCGGCATCGAAGGAATCGCCGATCCACACCTCCACGCCGCTTTCGCGAATGCGTTCGATCGCCGCGCGCTTTCGCGGCCCCAGGGTCAGCGCAGACGTGGTGCGGATGAGCACCGCCTCCACGCGGCCAGGGTGCAGCGTTACGGCATCGGCATAGGCTTCCGCATCGCCCTGCGTATCGTCGCCGATCAGCACGAAGCGAAGCGATGGATAAAAGCCCAGTATGCGTGCGATCGACGCACGTTTGTGCGCGCCGTGACTCGACTTGCCGAGCGTCTTCAGGCTGAGGCTCCAGTCGCGCAGCAGCATCGGACCTTCTGGAAGCTTCTGTAGCTGGATGAAGCGCTTGAGGAAGCCGTAGAGGTTCCATGGGCTCGATGACACATAGAAAAATGCGCGCCGCGCGCCGCTTTCCGGCCGCGTTCCGCCGAGCTTTGCGTAGAAGTCGCTGGCCCCGGTCACGGCGGTGCGATCCTCGGGCATCTGCAGGATCAGGCGGCGCCAGTTGCGCGTGAAGCGATGGGCGCCGGTTTCGATGATGGTGTCGTCGATATCCGAAATGACAGCGATGCGGTTGTCCGATCCGGGTGCAAGGACCGCCGCTTCAACCGGCTCCGAACCCGCCACATCCGGCAGATCGAGCGTGCAGTTCTCCCACTGCGCATGCGCCGGGAGCGCGCGCTTTGCGGGCAGGCGCAGCTCGAAGCGCGCGAAACCTTCATCATCGCTGACGCTTTCGGTTGTCACATCGCCATAGCGGAGGCGCACGCGCACGCCCGGCACTTCGTGGCTCGCATAGAGCCGCAGCAGATAGAGGAATTTGGCCGGCCGCGAGGGTGCATCGCCCGGATGCGGGGGTTGGCGCAGCACACGAACGGTGATCTCCATCGCCTCTTCGTTGCGAAAGCCGTTATAAGCGGCGATCGCGATGGGACGGCGGCGGGCGAGAAGGCTGAGCGGCATGACTTTGCGGCTGGCATAGCGCTGCGCGCATGGCAAGCGCCGCCATTCTACGGACTTGGAAGCGTTCGGCTGTAGCGCTAGAAGCGCGGGCAACCGTAATTCAATGTGAGCGTCCGAGAGGGAAGCGCGTGCCAAAGCTGCCTGTGACGGTCGTCATACCGACCAAGAACGAAGAGAAGAACCTGCCACAGTGCATCGAGAAACTCGGGGACTTTGCGGCAATTTGGGTCGTCGATTCGGGTAGCACCGATCGCACAGCTGCAATCGCACGGGAAGCAAATGCGCGCTTCATTGAATTTGACTGGAACGGAAAATTTCCGAAAAAACGCAATTGGGTGCTTCTGAATGAAAATTTCGACACTCAGTGGGTTTTGTTCCTGGATGCGGACGAGCACATTTCAGAAGAATTCGTACGCGAACTGCGCAAGACCTTAAGCGATGCCGGCGATTTCGATGGTTATTGGCTGAACTACACGACCCATTTCATGGGTGGAATTCTCTGGCGCGGTATTCCGCAGCGCAAGCTCGCCCTGATCAAGGTCGGCGCCGGTCTTTACGAACGGATTGAGGAAGATCGCTGGAGCCACCTCGACATGGAGGTTCATGAGCACCCTCAGCTGAACGGCCGGATTGGCGAGATCGCGGCGCGCATCGATCATCGCGACTTTCGCGGAATCGAGCATTTCATCGACCGTCACAACGCCTATTCGACCTGGGAGGCGCATCGCTGGCAGAACATTTCGACAGGGACAGCCGATCAGCGTGCAAAACTCACACCGCGTCAAAAGAGGAAATATGCGAACCTTGCCAAATGGTGGTGGGCCCCAGCCTATTTCGTCATGACCTATTTTTTCAAGCGTGGGTTCCTGGATGGTCGACGCGGGTTCGATTACGCCTTTTTGAAAATGGTCTATTTCCATAACATACGATTGAAAATCCGGGAGATGCAGTCGGGTGGCTGACAGTCCTTCGCGGATTTGGTTCATCAATCGCTTTTTTTGGCCGGACCATAGCGCGACTTCACAGATCCTCACCGACCTTGCGTTCGATATGGCTGAACGGAAGCTCGACGTTCATGTGATCGCGAGCCGGCTGGCCTATGACGATCCTTCGGCTAAGCTGCCTGCCCACGAGTGCGTAAAGGGCGTTACCATCCACCGCGTGGCAACGACTAGGTTCGGTCGAAGTCGGCTGATTGGTCGGGCTTGCGACTATGCGAGCTTCTATGTCTCCACGTTCTTCGCCGCGATGCGGATGGTAGGCCGCGGCGAAACGATGGTGGTGAAGACTGATCCACCGATGCTATCGATTCCGCTGGGTTTGGTCGCGCGCTTGAAAGGCGCACGTCAGGTGAATTGGTTGCAGGACGTATATCCGGAACTGGCCGCGAAGCTTGGCGTGAGATTGGCAGACGGAATGATCGGGCGGGCGCTCGGGAAGCTGCGCAACCGTTCTCTGACCCGGGCCAATACGAACGTCATGATCGGCGAACGTATGGCGGAATTCTTCGAGAAGTCCGGTGGAGGCGGACGCCGCCAGGTTATCCACAACTTCACCGCCGACGATACGGTGGTACCGATCGCGCGAGACGCGAACCCCCTTCGCCGGAGCTGGGGGTATGGTGCTGGCGACCTGGTAGTCGGCTATTCTGGCAATCTGGGACGCGCGCACGACCTCGCCACGATGCTGGGCGCGGCTCGTGAATTGAGGGACCGGAACGGCATCCGGTTCCTCTTCGTCGGCGGCGGCCACCTTCGCTCGGACCTCGAGGCGATAAAGACGACGGAAGGCCTGTCCAGCATTGATACGCGCCCCTACCAGCCGCGCGATCAACTTCCGCTCTCGATGTCGGTGCCGGACGTACAATGGCTGTCGCTGCGTCCTGAGCTAGAGGGCATGATCGTGCCCAGCAAGTTCTACAGCGCTGCTGCGGCAGGCCGTCCGGTCATATTCATCGGCGATTCGGATGGAGAGGTGGCACGAATGATCCAGCGCGGCAATTGCGGTTGGACATTCGCACCCGGTGACAGCAAAGCGCTAGCGGCGACGCTCGGTCTTCTCGCTGACGACCCTGCCGCCGTAGCCGAGAAGGGACGCAACGCCCGCGCGCTGATCGACCGCGAATTCACGCGCGCGAGGGCATTCGACGCGTGGCATGCGCTGCTGACCGAATAGCTGCGTCAAAGCACGTACTTGCTGAGGTCTGTATCCCTTGCGATCTCGGCAAGCTGACTGTCGACATAGGCCGCATCGATGGCGATCGTTTCGCCGCCGCGGTCCTCCGCCTCGAAGCTGATGTCGTCGAGCAGCTTTTCCATGATCGTCTGCAGGCGCCGCGCGCCGATATTCTCCACGCTCTCGTTCACTTGCGCCGCGAACCGGGCGACAGCGGCGATCGCGTCATCGCTGAACTCCAGCTTCACCTCTTCGGTGCCCAGAAGGGCGACATATTGCGTGGGCAGGTTCGCCTTTGTCTCGGTCAGGATACGTACGAAGTCTTCTTCCGTCAGCGCGCGCAGCTCGACGCGGATCGGCAGGCGGCCCTGCAGCTCGGGCAACATATCGCTGGGCTTGGAGACGTGGAACGCGCCGCTGGCGATGAACAGCACATGGTCCGTTTTCATCGGCCCGTATTTCGTGGCGACCGTGGTGCCTTCGATCAGCGGCAGCAGATCGCGCTGCACGCCTTCACGGCTGACGGATGCACCCTGGCGGCCCTCGTTCACGGCGATCTTGTCGATCTCATCCAGGAACACGATGCCGTTCGCTTCGGCATCGGCAATGGCGGAGCGGGCAACATCGTCGCTGTCGAGGCGCTTGTCGCTCTCCTCCTCCACCAGCTTGTCCCACGCATCCGCGACGCGCATCTTGCGCTTCTTGGTGCGCTTCTGTCCGAAGGCCTTGCCCATCATGTCGCTGAGGTCGATCATGCCGACTTGCCCGCCCATGCCGGGCAGCTCCATCGGCGCGGAGGGGCTGTCCTGCACCTCCACCTCGACTTCGGCATCGTTCATGTGGTTGTCGGTTACGCGTTGGCGGAAGCTTTCGCGCGTCGCCTCGCTTGCACCCTTGCCGGTCAGCGCATCGAGCAGGCGTTCCATCGCAGCCTTGCTCGCGTCCTCGCGCACCGCCTCACGCCGCCGCTCTCGCTCCAGCCGTACCGCTTCCTCGACCAGGTCTCGGGCGATCTGCTCCACATCGCGGCCGACATAGCCAACTTCGGTGAACTTGGTCGCCTCGATCTTGATGAACGGCGCGTCGGCCAGCTTGGCCAGGCGGCGGCTGATCTCGGTCTTGCCGCATCCGGTGGGGCCGATCATCAGGATGTTCTTCGGCGTCACCTCGTCGCGCAACGCCTCCGGCAGACGTTGACGCCGCCAGCGATTGCGCAGCGCGACGGCGACCGCGCGCTTGGCCTCCTTCTGGCCGACGATGTGCTCGTCCAGAGCGGCGACGATGGCTTTGGGGGTGAGAGTGTCTTTCATCATGTTTCCATCAGCATGCGGGTGTTGGACAGCTTCACACACTTCACACTGTCCAGAGAGGGTTTTTGGAAGGCGTCGGAGAACGTACGGCTGGGACAAGATAAGATGTCTGCGATGATCATGAGATCAATCTATAACCATATGGGTTCGTGTAGGACAGAAGCCTGCATCACCTTTTCGTAATTCCGCTGTTGACGTCCCTGATTCTTGAGCCTGTCGAAGGACGCCTGTCCGTATCGTGAAACGCCCTTCCAAAGGCTCAGGGCTACGGGCGGCTCAGCTCGTGCTCGCTTCCAGCGATTCCAGCGTCACGTTTTCGTTGGTGTAGACGCATACGTCGGCGGCAATCTTCATGGCCTTGCGGGCAAGCACTTCGGCGTCTTCCTCGTAATCCATCAAAGCACGCGCTGCGGAGAGTGCGTAATTGCCGCCCGATCCGATCGCGGCGATGCCGTCATTGGGCTCCAGCACGTCGCCATTGCCAGTAAGGATCAGCGTTACGTCCTTGTCGGCGACGGCCATCATCGCTTCCAGATTGCGCAAATATTTATCGGTCCGCCAGTCCTTGGCGAGCTCAACGGCGGCGCGCATCAACTGTCCGCCATGGCGTTCCAGCTTGGATTCGAGCCGTTCGAAGAGGGTGAAGGCGTCCGCCGTGGCACCGGCAAAGCCGCCGATCACGCTGCCGTCATGCAGCTGGCGAACCTTGCGGGCATTGGCCTTGATCACGGTCTGGCCGAGCGAAACCTGGCCGTCTCCGGCCACCACCACTTTGCCGTTCTTGCGTACGGACAGGATGGTGGTGCCGTGCCAGCTGGGAAGTTTTTCCGTCATGCGCCGGCATATGGGATCGGTGGGCAGGGTAGGCAAGGCTGGGGTTGGCAGCGATCCTAATGATGGAGTTCTCCGGACGTAACCTGCGCCGACAGGAAACCATCGCAAGTTCAGTTCGCCGGTTTAGCCCCCGGGACGAGGGCGCCCAGCGGTTGATGCTTGAGCCTTTTCGAAAGGCGGACGAAGGGGCGTTCGAAGAGACGATTGAATATGAATGCAACTGCGAGCGCAAGGAACAGGGCCGCAAGCGATAGAACGGCCTCTGGCAGGACACCTTCCGGTACAAACCGCCGACCAAGATTCACGGCTTTCCCGCCGATCGGAATATGTACGATATAGAGTGAATAGGAGATCCCGCCGAGCCAGATCAAAATGAGATGTAGCGTCTTCGACGCTTGCCAAGAGCGGGCAAAAAGGATGATCCCCGCCGTCGTCAGCCCGGCCAAGGCGGTATCGGGGGCGCTGAAGAACATGGCTGCGAACAGTGCGGCCACATAAGGCCAGAAGAAAGAAGCGTCGATCTTGTCGAGTTGAAATAGCAGGACGCAGCCTCCCAAGGGAAACAGGAGGATGCGAGGTTCGAACGTTCCGAATGCGAGCAAATAGAACCCTAGAACCGCAAGCGGCATCACAATCAAAGCTGTCACGCTCTGATTCAATACGAACCGAAAGCTGAGGCCGATAATCAGATAGAAGCAAAATTCGAATGCTAAGGTCCAGTAGACAGGCTGCAGCCAGTCATAACCCATCAGGGTTGGCAAATAGGCGATGTGAGAAAGGATTTGGCCCATAGATATGTTGGGCGAGGCGCCGGCAAACCCGGGTACAAGGGTCGTCAGGTAGGCAAGAATCGATACGAGTATGACGCTTATAAGATAGGGCGGCTCGATGCGGACGAGCCGGCGCAGCATGAAATTGCCGAAATCTGGCGGACCGTAGTCGTCCCCACATTGGCTGATGAGCGAGAAGGGCAGCACGAACCCGGAGATGACGAAAAACACGTCTACGCCGAGCCAACCATAGGATCCGCTCGCACGGACCAGATCGTAGCCGTAGCTGTTCGTCAGGTGGAACCAAGCCACCCCAAGCGCAGCAATACCGCGCAAATATTCGACGACGTGGATCTTACCGCTCGTCGCGACAATCGTCATCTCACGTTGTCTTCCAACTGCCACTCCGCCGTCAGGCTACGCCCCCACTGTCTACCCTCCAGGCATAGAAGCATCCAGAACGCGAACGTACTACCGGCCGATGCTGGAATAGACCAGCCCGGCCTTCGTTACGTCCTCCGGGTTATAGACGTTACGCAGATCGACTAAGGCATCGCCAGCCATTACGTTGGCCAGCCGTCCGAGATCGAGAGCGCGGAAGGCGTCCCACTCGGTCATCATGACGACCGCATGTGCGCCGGAAGCCGCCTCATAGGGGCCTTCCGTCATGACCACATCGGGAAGCAGCTTGGCAGCCTCTTCCATCCCTTCCGGATCGAACGCAGTGATTTCCGCGCCGGCATCGGACAATGCCTGGACGACCGCGATCGAAGGAGCATCGCGCATATCGTCGGTATTGGGCTTGAAGGTCAGGCCGAACAGCGCAACCTTTTTGCCGCGTGCCTCACCGCCCAGCGCGGCAATGACCTTGCGGCCCATGGCGCGCTTGCGCAGATCGTTGGCGTTCACTACCGCTTCGACGATCCGCACCGGGCTTTCATGGTCCTGCGCGGTCTTCAGCAGCGCCAGCGTATCCTTCGGGAAACAACTGCCGCCATAGCCGGGGCCGGCGTTCAAGAATTTGGGGCCGATCCGCTTGTCCAGGCCGATGCCACGCGCGACGTCCTGCACATTGCCGCCCACCTTCTCGCACAGATCCGCCATTTCGTTGATGAAGGTGATCTTGGTCGCGAGAAACGCGTTGGCGGCATATTTGATCAGCTCGGACGAGCGACGGCTGGTGAACAGAATCGGCGATTCGTTGAGGTAGAGCGGACGATAGATTTCGCGCATGACATCTTGCGCCCATTCTTCCTCGCTACCGACGACGATACGGTCAGGCCGCTTGAAATCGTCTATCGCGGCGCCTTCGCGCAGGAATTCCGGATTGGAGACGACGGCAAGCTTCTTGCCGGGGGCCGCTTCTGTGCAAATGCGTTCGACCTCGTCCCCGGTGCCGACGGGCACCGTCGACTTCGTGACGATCACCGTGCGATCGTCCGCCGCTTTGGCGATTTCCTCGGCCGCGGCATAGACATAGGAAAGGTCTGCATGGCCATCGCCGCGGCGCGATGGGGTGCCGACGGCGATGAAGATCGCGTCCGCGCCCGATACCGCATCGGTCAGGTCCGTTGTGAAAGAAAGGCGCTTCGCATCAACGTTGCGCTGCACGAGAGTATCGAGGCCGGGCTCGTAGATCGGCATCACGTTCTTGTGGAGCGCGGCAATCTTCTTCTCGTCCTTATCGACGCAAACGACTTCATGGCCGAAATCGGCGAAACAGGCCCCGGAAACCAGGCCGACATAGCCTGATCCGATCATGACGACTTTCATGGTGTTTTCCCCTTATCCGGTCCAAGCGCCGCCGCGGGCGCCTGGGCGGTGAATGGCTGCCTAATTAGACAAACGGATTTGCGAATCAATTACTCTCGATTTCACGCCTTGGACTAGCTTTGGCGGCGTCTACCACCGCACGCATATTCTGGCTGGTGCCGCGCGGCATGATCACGATCTCGCCGCCGCTGGCGACCACGATCAGATCGCTGACACCGTGCAGGTGTACGCGCACCCCCTCACTGCGGACCATGCAATTGCGACTTTCCTGGACAAGCGCGTCACCGTGCACGACCGAACCGCCCGCATCGGCAGCGTGATGATCGGCCAACGCGTCCCAGCTGCCGATGTCGGACCAGCCGCAATCGAGCGGCATCACGGCTACCGTATCGGACCGCTCCATCACGGCGTAATCGACCGAGATGGAGGCGGAGGCGGCAAAGGCATCGGCATCCGGCAGCAGGCGCTTGCCTTCGCGTGCGGCTCCTTTGTGGGCGGCGCGCACAGCGGCGGTGATGCCGGGCTCGTACGTTTCCAGCGCAGCGAGATAACGGTCCGCGCGCATCAAGAAGATGCCGGCATTCCAGACGAAGCCGCCCAGGCGAAGCATCTCCTCCGCGCTTGCCTCATCGGGCTTCTCTACGAAGCGGCGTACCGCCGCAAGGCCACTGCCGCCGAGCGGCACGTCGTTCATCTCGATATAGCCATAGCCGGTTTCCGGCCCGCTCGGTCGGATGCCGAAGGTGACGAGCCAGCCTTCTTCAGCCACCGGTGCAGCTTCGCTAACGGCGGTGCGAAAAGCGTCCGGATCGGCGATGGCATGATCGCTTGGCATAACCAGCAGCAGCTGGTCACCACCGCCGGCCTCCAGCGCGGCGAGTGCGATGGCCGGCGCGGTGTTGCGCGCGGACGGCTCCAGGATCAACGTTCCGAGCGCGGCGGCCATCTCAGCAAGCTGACTCTCTACCATATCGGCATGGCGGCCGTTGGCGACCACGATCGGCGGCGCGAACCGAACGGGATCGCCGGTGCGCGCTACGGTGAGCTGGAACATCGTATCGTCCGCGGTGAGCGGCAGAAATTGCTTGGGGCGCTCGGCGGTGGAAAGCGGCCAAAGACGAGTGCCAGATCCGCCGGACAGGATGACAGGGGTGATCTTCATGCGCCCTCCCAGGCGATCAACAGGCGGGCATCGTCGGACGCTTGGACGGAGCCGCGATCGTCGGCGTAGAGGCAGTCGCCGCGCGTGCCCTCCGCTCCGCCGGCCGCGGCGGTACCGGAAAGCGGCACGATCCAGAGCGGCGAATTGGTGTCGATATCGGCAAGATCGGGGCCGCAGAGTTGGAGGCGGAACTTCGGCCCGTCGACGAGGCGCTGATCCGCGCCCTCGTCGACATGGCGCTGAAGCGGTTCGGGAAAGGGCCGCGCGTCGGCTACCGCGACTCCCTCGTCCAGGTGCAGTTCGCGTGGGCGACCGTAATCGTAGAGGCGATAGGTGATGTCGGCGTTCTGCTGGATTTCAATGAGCGTAATCCCCGCACCGATCGCGTGCACCGTACCAGCCTTCAGGTAGAAGAAATCGCCGGGCTGTACGGCTTTCCAGTCCATCAACTGCTCGATCTGTCCGTTCTGCGAGGCGGCGCGCAGTTCCTCATTTGAAAGCGGTCGGCGGGTGCCGACACCGATCGTCGCGCCCGGCTCGGCGCGCAGTACGTACCAGCACTCCTCTTTGCCGCTGGGCAGGCCGGCAGCGCGGGCCTGCTCGTCACTCGGGTGGACCTGGATGGACAGCTTTTCGCTGGTGAACAGATATTTGACGAGGATCGGCAGATTGCGGCCATCGTCATCATACCAAATCTCGCCGATCCGGCGACCGCTGCCATCGTCGAAGGCCGGCGGAAGGTCTTCGCGGCCCCAGACTTTTTCAACATATTGTCGGTGCAGTTTCATTGCGCGAATCTCTAGCCGATTGCGTCACCGATTCAACAGGCGAAGCTCGCAATGGCTGCAAGCGCACGAGATTTGGTCAGCGGCCGCGATCGGTCAACGTGCGTTCCCAAGCCACGGCGTCTCCAACGATGCGGTCGAGATCGTCGTGGCGCGGGATCCATTCCAGCGTTTCGCGGATCGCGCCGTTGTCGCCCACAAGAATGCCGGGATCGCCGGCGCGGCGCGCTTCGATTCTCCGCTCGATAGGATGGTTGGTCACCCGGTCGATCGCGTCGAGCACCTCGAGCACCGAATAGCCATGGCCGTATCCGCAGTTCAGCGTGTGCGAGCGCTCCGGAGCTTCCATTAGCTTGTCGAGCGCGGCGATATGCGCCGCAGCGAGGTCGGTCACGTGGATGTAGTCGCGCACGCCAGTGCCGTCGGGCGTATCGAAATCGGTCCCGAAAACAGCGACATGATCGCGCTTGCCCGTCGCCGCCTCGACTGCGACCTTGATGAGATGCGTTGCGCCCGCGGTAGACTGTCCGGTGCGTCCCTCCGGATCGGCGCCCGCGACGTTGAAATAGCGCAGCGCCGCATGGTTCATCGGATGGGC
>JBELIU010000275.1:0-3303 GCA_042090735.1 Novosphingopyxis sp.
GCGCGGCCTGCATCGTCGTTCGCGTCGCATCATTCATGCTGATCTTCCCTTATAGGCCCAGTCGGCCCGAAGCTGCGATTTTGGCCAGGTTGAAGAACGAACACTGAACGCTTGATTGATTCTACCAGGACCGTTGCTGACCACCGACCTCGTAGATATCGGTAAGCGTCCGCCGGTGACCGTTCGGGCTATCGAGAGAGCGTCCAATCTTGCGCGTAGCACTCGAACGTGTTGTCGCGAAGGTAGAACAAGAAGTGGCGATTTGACTGACGCTCGGAACCCAGAAACGTCCAATCGTCGGGTTCTTCAATCGCGGGCACAGCGTCGAACACTTCGTAGAACTCTCCCCACGAATGGGAGGAGGTTTCGAACCGACTTTGGCCTCGATACCAGCCTTCATCGTTGGGGCTGCCGAGCCTCCAGCAGGCGCATTGACTGAAGCTTAGCGTGGCTCGGCTGCCTTCGACCGCTTCAAATGCCCATGGATTAAGTGTGAAGGAAAGTTCGACCAAATTGCCATGCACGACTACAGTTTCGGCGGGGTCATTGGGTTCGGCATTCCACCCATCATTCAGTTTTTTGAAGACGACCGTGTTCATAGCCCCGTGCTAAAGGACGCGATAACTCGTTTCTACTGCAAACTGAGCATTTAAGCCGTCCAGTTCCATGGGAGCAGATCGTCGATCCGATTGATGGGATGCCCCCTGCCGATGCGGTCGAGGACGTCGGCAAGCCATTCCTGCGGATTGACGTCGTTAAGCTTGGCCGTTTCCAGCAGTGAATACATGGCGGCGGCCCGCTCACCGCCGCAGTCGGCGCCAGCAAAAAGCCAGTTTTTACGGCCGAGGCATATGCCCCTGAGGGCATTCTCCGCCGGATTGTTGTCGATCTCGAGCCTGCCGTCTTGGGTGTAGGCGAGCAATTGCGGCTTCAGCTTCACCGCGTAGCGCAGCGCCTCGGCCAACGGTGACCGGGCCGATGCCCTGGACAGCACATCATCAGCCCAGGCGAAGAAATCCAGCGCCTTGAGCTTCGAGAGCTTACGAGCCTTGCGACGGAAATCCGCCGGCTCACGCACGATCTGCCGCTCGACGCCGTAAAGCTCGCCGATCATCTGCAGCCCCTGGAGCGCGGCCGAGTTCGGGTCTGCCTTGTAGACATCGTTCAGCTTGCGCCGCGCATGGGCCCAGCAGGCAACCGGCGTGATTGGCGCTGGCTTGCGGTCACTCGCGTAGAGGCGCTCGAAACCGGCATAAGCATCCGCCTGCAGGAAGCCTGCAAAGGTCTTGAGATGTTCGCGCGGTCGCTCGCCCTTGCGATCAGGGCTGTAGCGGAACAGCGCTGCCGGCTTGTCCAAATGGCTCCATCGTCGATTATCGCGAAGGTAGACCCATAGACGGCCTGTTGCCGTCTTGCCGGTCCCCGGCGCCAGCACGGGAACGGGTGTATCGTCGGCGTGGAGCTTCACGCTGGCCATGACGTGATCGGCGATCCGATCGACCAGCGGTTGCAGTAGCCAGCTCGCTTGGCCCAGCCAGTCCGCCATCGTCGAGCGGCTGATCTCGACGCCCTCGCGAGCGTAGATCTGCGATTGGCGGTACAGCGGCAGGTGATCAGCGAACTTGGAAACGATGACGTGGGCTAGCAGGCCGGGGCCAGCACGGCCGCGCGGCACGGGAAGCGCCGGGGCTGGTGCTTGGCTGATCGCATCGCAGCGGTTGCAGGACAGTTTGGGGCGGACATGACGGACGACGCGGAAGCGGCCGGGGACATACTCCAGCACTTCGGTCACATCTTCGCCGAGCTTGCCCATCGTGCCGCCACAGTCAGAGCAGCCTTCGGCATCCGGCGCTGCGTGCATGACCTCGTCACGAGGAAGATGATCGGGCAGCGGAGCACGGCGAGGCTTGCGAGGGGCAGCCTTGGCTGCGGCATCTTCGGGCACATGGCCTTCGATCACACACTCAGCATGGGCATGCTCGGCCTCGAGGTCCTCCAGCGTCAGTTCGAGCTGATCGGCCTGAAGAGCAAGGCGCTCCGAAGACTGACCGAACTTCATGCGCCGGAGGCGTGCCAGCTGGACCTTGAACTTCTCGATCTGCAGCGCCGTCAGCCTGATCGAGTTTTGAGCAGTCTGAAGCTTCTCGCGGGTTTCGTCATGGGCCGCCCGTTCGGCTTCCAGCGCCTGCTCCGAAACGGCCAGACGTGCGCGCATGGCCTCCGCATAAGCGCGCAGTTCTGCGGGATCAGAGGGGAGTTCGAGATCGTCGGGAGACACGCTTCCCGATAGCAGAATCCGGACTCCTGCCCAAGGAGAAAGCCCGGAAATACGCCGATTATCGCGTCAAAGTTGTACCGGCAGCCGGGGCGGATCAGGGGCCACTGTGCGCCGCCAATCCATGGCTTCGATCAGCAGGGCAAACTGCGCTGGGGTCAGCACGACACCGCCTTCGATGAGCGGCGGCCAGACGAAACGGCTGCGTTCCAACCGCTTGGCGAACAGGCAAAGCCCGGTGCCATCCCAATGCAGCGCCTTCAGGTAGTTGCCGCTCTTGCTGCGGAAAAGAAAGATATGCCCACCATAAGGCTCGACCGCGAACAGGGGCCGGACCAATGCCGCCAGTCCATCGAAGCCAAGCCGCATGCTGACCGGCTTGCTTGCCAAGTAGACCTTCGTTCCTGGCGCCAGCGAAATCACGAAACGTCCCGGAATGCACGCAGCACGCGGGCCAACGCCTTCTCGTTGACGTAGCTGTCCACCGAAAGGCGAACGCCGCTGGGCAGGTCTATGTCTATCGCACCCGGGCGGGCACCGGGATGTGGGCGGATCAGTTTCTCCGGCGCTGGCGGCATCGGCGATGGAACGGAACGCTGCGCCTTCTGAGGCTCCGGTATCACTGGCGCAGGTTCGGGCTCCGCCGTTATGATCGCGCCGTAGGGAATAAACTCCAGCGCCTCACTGGCGATGGCCGCCGCCTGACGACGGGCCGATCGCCAATTATAGATCAGGCTCTCGGCAATCTCATGGCGCTCAGCGATCTGACGAACCGATACGCCGTCTTTATCCGCCTCGGCGAGGATTGCCGCCTTCTCGGCATCTGAAAACTTCCTGCGCCGTTCGGTGCGCGCGATGATCTCCACCCGATCCTTCACTTGGCCTCCTTCTGGAGTCCAGAAAGAGACTCCTTAGCGAAGGTCCATCAGCGCCGAGCCAAAATGCCGCAACACGCCGAAGGCCGGACGCTTACAGATATCGGCTTCCATGGAGCAATTGTAGCTCTCTGCGATGTTGAACATCTCGGA
>JBELIU010000276.1:0-3243 GCA_042090735.1 Novosphingopyxis sp.
TTGGCCTTCCTAAAGCTTGCAACGCCGGATGTTTTAAGGCGACCATCCTTGGTCCACCGCAATCGCTCCTGATTGGTAATATTCAGCGCCTTGCAGATCTCTTTCGGCGTCACGGCCCTCGCGGCAGTCGCCTCTAAAGTGTTGGCGATATCGTCTGTGATTGACTTCAGTGCCTGTTCGTCGATCTGACTGCGGATTGGAAAATGAACGGCATCGACCTCCCACTTCGCATCTTGCAGCCCGGTCAGGTATCTCCGCAGCGAAGCGCGCGCTTCCTTCCGCCGCAGCTTTAGAACTGGAAAGAGGTCCAGCAGCGCTTTCCAGTCGAGCGTGGCAAGATGATGGCTCTCGTCTCGCGTGACGCACGAGAAAAGGTCATCGTAGCTGACAAGTCGCCTCACCATTCGCTTACCGCAAGAGTCCGTGCACTTTTGCCAGCCCCGCCGGCACGAATTAGAGCCATTCTCATGCCTTCAACGACCATTAATGACCCGCAAACGCCATGCCGGAAGATATGCCGGTTGTCGGCGGACGGAGATGTCTGCACGGGCTGTGGCCGGACGCTCGATGAGATCGCGGAGTGGTCCGAAATGTCGCCTGACCAAAGGCGAGCCGTAATCCAGGCCGCTGCAAGGCGAAGGGTCGAGGGCTTCACTCTATGAGCACGATTCATTTGATTCTCGGTGGTGCTCGATCGGGCAAGAGCCGCCACGCTCTTTCGACATGCGGCCGCATGCGGGGACCGCACAATTTCATTGCCACTGCGCAGGCGTATGACGATGAAATGACCGAGCGAATCCGTCAGCATCGTCAAGAACGTGCCGAGTTCTGGCACACAATCGAGGCACCGATCGAACTCGCTCGTGCGATTGCATCGGTCAACGAAGGCACGGTGCTCGTTGATTGCTGCACCTTGTGGCTCTCGAACGTGATGCTGGCCGAACTCGACATCGGCAGGGAAGCCGACGCGCTGGTCGAGAGTATCGCGCGGGCTAATGCGAATGTCGTGCTGGTCTCCAACGAAGTCGGCTCGGGCATCGTCCCGGATAATCGGCTCGGCCGCGATTTTCGCGACGAACAGGGACGGCTGAACCAGCGGTTGGCCGAGATTTCCGACACGGTCGAACTCGTGGTCGCTGGGCTGCCCCTTCGTCTCAAGGGTTGAGCCCTCGCGCAAGCCGTGAAAACGCTATCTTGTCGGCGGGCAAGCCGATGCGGAGGTGATGCGTTTCCCCGACGAACCGGCGCACGGCGATGCCTTGTTCTGCAAGTTGCTGCCAGAGCACATTCGCGTCAGGTGCCCTGACAAACCGGAATAAGTCGGTTCCGCCAAAATCGTCCAACGCCGAGCTATCGATAAGAGCGCGCATCTCCAGCATCCGCTGAGCAAGATTTTCGCGTGTGGCCGCTCGCCACTGATGATCCGCATAGGCTGCGGCACCGATCTCCAGCGCAGGGCCCGAGACGTCCCATCCGCCAAGGCGATCTTCGATGCTGGACAAGATGTCCTGCGCAGCCAGCACGGCACCCAACCGCACGCCCGCAAGCCCGAAAAATTTGCCGAAGGATCGCAAGATGATAAGTCCCGGACGGCCAGCAAATGGAGCCGCGCTACGCGAGGGATCGAGGTCGGCATAGGCCTCGTCGACGATCAGCCAGCCGCCACGATGAGCGAGTGTAGCGCGCGCTGCCTCGATGGCTTCGACAGGCCAACGATGCCCATCGGGGTTGTTGGGGTTCACGATCACCGCAACATCGGCTGCCCCAGCCAGTGCCAAGGGATCGGCATGCGTGACCACCTTCGCCCCCGCCAGTCGCCAGCTTTCCGCATGATCGGCATAGCTGGGAGCGCGCACGACAACGCTTTGAGCATGCAGAATCGACGGCAGCTGGCGGATGACGACTTCCGTCCCGGCGACCGCACGGCAAAAGGACAGATCGCATCCGAAAGACTTTGCCATTGTGCTTTCGCAGAGTGCGCGGGCCGCTTCGCCCGGTAAGCGCTCCCATGCATCAGGCGCGATCGAGGGCCACCGATAAGGATACGGATTGATGCCGGTCGACAGGTCGATCCATGGCAGAGGTGCGTTGGGAAATGCGCGTGCCATCGCATCGATCTGTCCGCCGTGGCCTGACACGAGGTTCGAATCGATCATGACAGGTTGGCCCAACCCAGCAGAGCCAAGATGCACGCCATGGCGATCGCTACCCCCCGATAAAGAGCCAAGGCGCGGCGGATATCGGCTGCAGACGGGTCTCTTGCTCCCGAATTGAGCCAAGGCTCATTGCTCGTCGCTTCGCCATAGGTCCGCGGGCCCGAAAGCCTGATGCCGAGCGCTCCTGCTATCGCGGACTCCGGCCACCCTGCATTGGGAGAACGATGCTTGCCGGCGTCCCGAAACATTACCCTCAAAGCCCGGCCCGAACCGCTACATAGCGCAAAAAGAATACCAGTCAGGCGAGCCGGAATGAGATTGGCGAAATCGTCGAGCCGGGCGGCAACCTTGCCGAAAGCTTCGTAGCGCGCATTGCGATGGCCGATCATTGAATCGAGCGTGTTGATCGCCTTGTAGGCAAACAGCCCCGGCAGGCCGAACAGCGCCCCCCAGAACAATGGTGCAGTGACGCCATCGGAGGTGTTCTCGGCCAGGCTCTCGATTGCGGCACGGGCGATAGGGGGCTCATCCAGCTCAGCGGTCGCACGTCCGACAATGCGGCTCAGCGAATTCCGCGCAGCCTCGATCCCGGCAGTGTCGAACGCCTCGGCGACCGCCGCAACGTGGTCGTGCAGCGAGCCCGCAGCGATCAGGCTCGAGGCAAGGAGAGCCATCAGCACGAAACCAACCCATCCGGCAGGGATAAGCAGCTCGATTGCCAGAGCGATCAAGCCGGCAAGCGCCACGAGCAAAAGCGTGGCAAGGCCGCCCGTCGCGATCCGCGCCGACCTGCTCCATGCTTTTCGATTGCCCAGTCGCTCCGCCCGCTCGACCAGCCAGCCGAACCAGCGGACGGGATGCCCGATCCGCCTGTCCACCGCGTCGGGCCAGCCGACCAGGGCTTCGACCGTAAGTCCTGCCAGCATGATCCACGCAGCTATCACCGCGCAAGCGCCAACAGAGCGTCTACGTCGAGAGCCGCCTCGAGCGCATCGGCCAATTCATTAAGCGCAATTTCGACACTGTCCTCGTAATCGAGCGTGCTCCTCCGGCCGCTGCGCAATCGCTCAAGCCAACGCGAGCGAAA
>JBELIU010000034.1:0-12810 GCA_042090735.1 Novosphingopyxis sp.
CTGCAGCGGCTGGAGGATCGTTATGTCGATCTGCTGGCCAAGGCAGTGATCGAGGCGGGTTTCCCGTGCATCATAGCCCACAGGCCGCGTGCCTGGATCGACCTCAACCGCTCGGAACGCGAAGTGGATGCGGCGATGATCGACGGGCTGGACGCTGCCGAGGTCGATCCGCCCAACGCCAAGGTGCGCGGCGGCTTGGGCCTCGTGCCGCGATGGCTGGGCGGCGGAGGGGAGCTGTGGCGCATCCGACTCAAGCGTAGCGAACTCGATCAGCGCATCGCATCGGATCACCGGCCTTATCATCGCCGGATCGCCGATGTGCTGCATGTGATGCGCCGCCGGTTCGGCGATGCGATGCTGCTCGATCTCCACAGCATGCCGAGCCTGCGTTTTCCGGCAGGAGCCGCGCCCAGCATCGTGGTGGGCGATCTGTTCGGTCGCAGCGCTTCCGGCCGCTTCGCCTCGCTTCTCGTCGATCAGGCGCGGCAGGCGGGCCTGGAAGCGGCGCTAAACCACCCCTATGCGGGCGGCTATGTGCTGGGGCGGCATGGCAATCCGGCGGGACACATCCAGGCACTACAGCTGGAGATCGACCGGCGCCTTTATCTCGATGCCGCCGCGCGCGAGCCGGTTCCCGAGGCTGTCGACAGGATGGCGCAATGGCTGCTGCGCGCAGTCGTGAATCTGGAGCAGGAACTGACGGGCCAAGCCTGGCTCAGCGCGGCCGAATAAGCCTTGAAAGAAAAAGACCACCCCTTTCGGGGTGGCCAAGGCTCAGGGAGATGACGCCCGAAGGGCGCCCGACGGACAAGAGGGGGAATGTCCGTCCAAACCTAAATGGCGTTTGCGCCTTTTGGTTTCAATATTTGCGTAAGATAAAATGCAAATTCCGTGCCGGAAAAGGCACGGTCTGGCTCAGCTCGGCCACATCCTGTGAAAATACGGCATTTTGTCGATGAACTGATGCTTCAATACACCAAGCACATGCAGCGCAATCAGGTAAATGAAGGCGCCGCCCAGATTCTTGTGCACGCCTTCAAGCAGCTCGTGGCCCTGCTCGTCCGCCGAAATCGGCAGGGCCGGGACCGTGAACAGGCCGAAGAAGTCGATGCCCTTGGCCCCCGAATGCGAGGAAACGAGCAACCAGCCGGCGAGCGGCGCCGCGATGATCAGCAAATAGAAGAGAACGTGGACGATCTTGGAGAGCATCCGCTCCCACCCGGCCATTTCCTTGGGCAAGGGCGGGCGCGGATGCGTGATGCGCCAGAGCACGAGCAGAATGCTGAAAAACAGGACTGCGATGCCTATGGACGTGTGAGGGCCCATCAGCGCACCGCGTTCGGCCCCGCTCAGGCCCTCCGCCACTTTCGCCAAGACCAGGTTGGCGATGATCAGGACGGCAATCAGCCAATGCAGGATGATCGCTACCGTGGTGTAACGGGGAAGGCCGTCGCGGGTAGTCGTAGCCATAGGAGTCAGACCTGAGGAGCTTCGGTCACCTGCGGCATCTTGCCGAGCTGGACCTGACGGGAGAACAGCTCGCGCATCAGCTGCAGAGAGAAGAGGTGAGCGTGGATCAGCGGCAGCATGCCGTTCTGATTCATCTTGCGAAGCTCGTCGCCGCGCAGATCTTTCAGCTTCTGTTCGTCGATCATGCCGAAGCCCCGATAGATGAAGGGCTGCTCCACACCGTTCTGCTGAATCGAAACCTCACCATCCATGATGAGGCCGCTCTTCTTGAGGTCTTCCATGAACGCTTGGGTGCGCGCGCCGGACTGCTCGAAATCCTCGCAGAACTTCAGGATATTCTTGGTCGCTTCGCTGGGCTGGCCGTCTTCGAACAGCTTCTCGCCTTCGTCGAACGGGCCGATCGCGCCGGCTTCTGGATCGAAGCAGAGCGACAGTTCGTCGCTGTCCTGCTGCAGACGCGCCAGGAGGAAGGGATAGCGGCGGATATAGGCCGGCAGATAAACCGGCTGATCGAGCTTTCCTTCATCGTTGATGAAGGTGTTCACGCCCTCGTTCATCCCCATCAGAGCCAGCGGCACCGGCTGGTCGCCGGAGGAGAAAATGATTGGATAGCTGCGCGAGCAGGGCACGAATTCGTCGACCGTGATGGGAATTGCGTGCTGGTTCGACAGGAACTTGGCATCGTCCAAGCCGCGGGTGCGCCAGTCGCCATGCTGCTCGCTGTTGAGCGGCACAAGATCCTTGTAGAACATCGGAAGGTTATTGGGGGTCGGCGCACTCGCCATCACATCTGCTCCATTAAACTTGGCGGGCCGGGTACGGCCTCGAATATTGCTGGCAAGGCCTTAGGTTGCGGCGTGAAGCCGCGCAAGAGCAAGCGCAGGGATGCGACAGTGGATATAGCGGGGTTGACGCGCCAGTTCAGTCCACGTTCAATGGCACGGCATATAGCAACGGCAGCACCGCCAATCGTTTCGAATTGCTTGGGGAATATGCGTGATCTGGCAATGGCTCGCCATTCTGACTGCCAGTGTGGCCGCCGGCGGAGACATGATTCCCGCCGATTCCGTGGCTACTCCGATGGTCGACACTCAGTCCCCGGAAGCGGAACCGGTGTTTCAGGTGCGCATCGAACAAAGGATCATCATCCGGGTGCCGCGGCGTTCGTCCGATCGGGTTCAGCTTTCGGCAACCGGGCCGGCGCGTGCCTCCGCCTCCGCACCGACGCCGCGGTTGGTCGAGAAAAAGATGAAGCAATGCGTCGCGTCCGACCAGATTGTCGGCATGTCCCCCTCGCGTAGCCGCGCGCTCGATTTTATCACGCGAGACCGCCAGCGTATCCGCGCCTATCTGGACGGCGGCTGCCTCGCGATGGATTTTCACGCCGGCCTCTACATGGAACGCAGCAAGGATGGGAAGCTGTGTGCGGAGCGCGATGTGCTGATGGCCCGTTCCGGCATGCGGTGTCAGATCGATCGCCTGCGCCGCGTGGTCGCCGAGAAGGAAAAGTAGAAAATCGGCTCGGGCGGGGTGCGCGGGGCCCGGCCCCACTCGGTCGGATCGCTTGACTAAGTCGTGGCATTACAGCATTGGCAGCTTGTTTCGCGCGGGCCAGTCCTCGTGCCGATGCATGCGCATGTGCAAGACCGGACGGCAATTACTTCTCCCGGCAAATATCAGGAACATGGATGACTTTCGCCGATCTCGGGCTTTCCGATGAACTTTTAAAAGCGGTCGATGAAGCCGGCTATACCGAGCCGACTCCGATCCAGGCGAGCGCCATTCCTTCGGTGCTGATGATGCGCGATCTGATCGGCGTGGCGCAGACCGGAACGGGCAAAACCGCCAGCTTCGTGCTGCCGATGATCGACATTCTTGCCCACGGCCGCAGCCGCGCACGGATGCCGCGCTCTTTGATCCTGGAGCCGACCCGGGAACTTGCTGCGCAGGTCGCCGAAAATTTCGAGAAATACGGGAAAAACCACAAGCTCAACATGGCGCTGCTGATTGGCGGCGTTTCGATGGGCGATCAGATCAAGGCGCTAGAAAAAGGCGTAGACGTCCTGATTGCCACGCCCGGACGCCTGATGGACCTGTTCGATCGCGGCAACATCCTCCTCAACGGGTGCGAATTGCTGGTCATCGACGAGGCGGACCGCATGCTGGATATGGGGTTCATTCCCGATATCGAGAGCATCTGTTCGAAGTTGCCCGCCACGCGGCAGACGCTGCTGTTCTCCGCAACAATGCCCGGGCCGATCAAGAAGCTGGCCGACAAGTTCCTGTCCAACCCGAAGCATATCGAAGTTGCACGCCCCGCGACGGCGGCGAAGAATATCGAGCAGCGTCTGGTGAAGCTCAGCGCGCGCTCCAAAAAGGCGAAGCTGCGCGAGCTGCTGGAAACGGAAAATGTGCAGAACGGGATCGTCTTCTGCAACCGCAAGACAACGGTGCGCGATCTCAACAAGGAACTGAAGCGTCGCGGGTTTTCCAGCGGTGAAATCCATGGCGACATGGATCAGCCCGCGCGCATCGCGGAACTGAACCTCTTCAAATCGGGCGAGGTCAATATCCTGGTGGCCTCCGATGTCGCCGCGCGCGGCATCGATGTGAAGGGCGTCAGCCACGTCTTCAACTATGACTGCCCCTGGCATCCGGACGATTATGTCCACCGTATTGGTCGGACGGGCCGGGCGGGAGCCACCGGCATCGCCTATACCTTCGTCACGCCGGAGGACGAAGAAGCGCTCGAGAATATCGAGAAGCTGATCGGCACGAAGATTCAACGTCAGGACGACGTTGCGGAAGCGGGCGTTCCGGCGGAAAAATCTGCTGAGCCTGAAGAGAAAACGGCATCGGATCAGCGCGATGAAAAGCCTGCACGTTCCAGCAGGTCACGCCGTAAAGGCGGCCAGCCGAAGGATGTGTCGAAGGCTTCCGAAGAGCAGGCTGCACCGCGCCGCAAGGCGTCCGAAGAAAAGCCGGTTGCGGTGCGCGAAAAGCAGGTCCATGGCGACGGCGATTGGAACGGGCCGGTCCCGGACTTCCTCAGCGTCGGCATCTAGCAAGCGGCATCCGCCAGCTCAATCTGAAGCAGGGTAAAAAAAAGGGCGCCGCAGCGCCCTTTTTCGTAACTGGTACAAGCAATCAGGGGCTAACCGGCTCGTCGTCATTATCGTCGGCGACAACGATGATAGCGCCGATAATCGCTGCAACGACGACGATACCGATCAGAAGATTGCTGCCAGCAAGTTCGCTGTCCTGCTCGACAGAGGCGCCAAGGCGCTCAGCGCCGGCGACCGAAAAAGCGCTTGCGGACTGGGTTGCCTGCGCCATGGCCGGAGCGGCCGTCAGCGAAAGCATGGCAGCGGCTGCTGCGATCGTTCCGAGCTTCATAATAATCTCCCTCACTTTTGATTTTCAAAAATCGTTCGCTTTATACAATGAGCGCTCCATCAAGGCAACGTTTGCAGTGCAGCATTTTTTGCCAAGGCACCTCATTGCTTGTCGGCCTGATAGACCGGACGGCCATTAACCCAAGTCTCCAGCAGCTTGGTCGCACGGATGTCAGACGGTGCAGCGAGCATGATATCGCGGTCGACCAGGATAAAATCGGCGCGATGACCCGGGGCAAGACTTCCCAGGCTCTTCTCGGCAAACTCTGCGAAAGCGGCTGAGGTCGTGTAAGCGGCCAACGCCTGAATGCGGCTTACAGCATCCTGGGGCCTCCAACCGCCGAAAGGCTGGCCATCCGGTCCGGTGCGGGAAATCGCCGCTGCGAACCCGGCAAACGGGTCGGGCGCCTCTACCGGGAAGTCCGAGCCGAAGGCAAGCTTGCCGCCGTCATTCAAGATCGTACGCCAGGCATAAGCGCCTTCCAGCCGGTCCGGGCCCAATCTTGCTTCGGCCATCTGGCGGTCGCTGGTCTGATGAGTCGGCTGCATAGAAGAGATGATGCCGTGGCGGCCCAGCCGCGGCAGATCGACCGGATCGACGATCTGCACATGCTCGATCCGCCAGCGGCGATCTCCGTCGTAGGTTTCCGTCAGTTCCTCAATTGCGCCCAGCACTTCTGCATTGGCCGCATCGCCAATGGCGTGGACTGCGGTTTGGAAGCCGTCCATCGACGCGCGGCTCATGAAATTGCGCAGTTCCGCGCTGCCCAGCATGGGCAGGCCGGTCTGGCCCGGCACATCGGCATAAGGCTGCTTCAGCCACGCCCCGCGACTGCCAAGCGCTCCGTCGAGATAGAGTTTTACCCCGACAAGCTTCAGCTTGTCATCATAAAGCCACGGTGTCGGACGTGGCCCGGCGATGGCAACCATCTGGTCGATCCCGGCGGCATAGGCCGCGATATGGATGTTCAGCCAGCCTGCATCGCCGGCGCGCCTGTAAGTCTGCCAATCCTCGATCGTGGTGCCCATGTCGGCAGTGCCGGTGACGCCGTGGGACAGGAGCAGCTCCTGCGCCTTGGAGAGTGCGAGATCTCGCTCGGCAGGGCGTGGAATGGGCACGAACTTCTGGATGAGACCGCCGGCCTTGTCGACGAAGACGCCGCTCGGTTTGCCGCCCGCCATTTCGATCCGGCCACCGCTGGGCGCGTCGGTCTTCGCGGTGATTCCTGCGGCTTCAATCGCTGCGCTATTGGCCCAGCCGGCATGTCCGTCGACCCGCGATAGCCAGACGGGCCGGTCGGATACCACGACATCGAGATCGGCCGCAGTGGGAAAGCGGCCGAGGCCCCATTTTTCCTGGTTCCAGCCCGTTCCGATGATCCAGCGGCGCTCCGGATATTCGCGCGCATAAGCAGCAATTGCCGCCTGCGCCTCGGCCAGCGAATTGGTTTGCGACAGGTCCAGCGTCAGCTGCTTGAACCCCAGCTCCATGATGTGGCCGTGCGCATCGATGAAACCTGGCATGAGAGTGCGGCCTTCGCCGTCCTTGCGCCAGTCCAGTTCGCGTGGCCGCTTGTCCTTGCGATCGAGCAGCCTGGAGACCTTGCCATCGCGGTCGATCAGGATCCCGGTGAAACGAACGAGCTGGCCATCGTCATCCAGCGTGAAGCCGTTGACGTTGTCATACAGCCCGTCGGCCATCGCCGGCGCTGTGAGAAGTGACGATGCGAGCAGCAACGCGCCCGCAAAACGGCCCAGGAATTTCAATCTTTTTCTCCGCCCTTGCGCAGCCGCCGGATCAGCGCGCTAGTATCCTGCCGGTTGCCGCCCATCGCCTGAACCTCGGCATAATATTGGTCGACCAGCGCTGCATTGGGCAGGCTGGAGCCGTTGCGCCGTGCCTCTTCGAGCGCCAAGCCCAAATCCTTGCGCATCCAGTCGATCGCAAAGCCGAAGTCGAATGCGCCTTCGGCCATCGTATCCCACCGATTGTCCATCTGCCAGCTTTGCGCCGCGCCGCCCGAAATGGCGTCCTTCACTTTGGCCAGATCGACATCAGCGGCCTGGGCGAAGCGCACTGCCTCCGAAAGTCCGGCGAGAACGCCCGCGATGCAGATCTGGTTCACCATCTTGGTCGTCTGTCCCGCGCCCGGGCCGCCGACATGCACGATGCGCGCTGCGTAGGCGTCCATCGCGGGCCGTGCGCGGTCCATCGCCGCGTCCGATCCGCCACACATGATCGCAAGCTTGCCGTTTTCCGCCCCTGCCTGCCCGCCGGAGACCGGCGCGTCGATGCCGTGACAACCTTGCTCTTCCAGTTTTTCCGCCAATTCGCGCGCGATATGGGCGGACACGGTCGTATGATCGACGAAGAGTGTTCCTTCGGCCATTCCGGCGAAGGCACCGTTGTCGCCAAGCGTCACCGAGCGCAGGTCGTCGTCATTGCCCACGCATGTAAACACGATCTCCGCCCCCTCGGCCGCCTCGCGCGGCGTGGCGGCCTTGGCCCCAGAATGGTTCCTCACCCACTCATCGGCCTTGGCGTCGGTGCGGTTGTAGACGGTCACAGCGTGTCCGGCAGCGGCGAGATGCCCGGCCATGGGAAAGCCCATAACGCCGAGCCCGATGAATGCGGTTCTGGTCATGGTCGCATGTCCTAACGGGCGTTGCGCACGAGGGCCAGACAGGTTAGCTCGCCACCCATGAACGAGCAGTCCCAAATAGCGCCTCTGGCCGACGAGCCGGATCTGACCATCGATGACGTTCGGGCCGCGTGCGAGCGTATTCGCGGCGCGGTGGTGGAGACGGTGATGAGCCACAGCAAGACGCTGAGCAAGATCACGGGCGCGAATATTTTTTTGAAGTTCGAGAATCACCAGTTCACCGCCAGCTTCAAGGAGCGCGGCGCGCTGAACGCGCTGCTGCTGCTGAGCGAGGAGCGGCGCTCCAAGGGCGTAATCGCGGCTTCGGCCGGCAATCACGCGCAGGGCCTCAGCTATCACGCCACGCGGCTGGGCATACCGGCGACGATCGTGATGCCCGTCACCACGCCTGTGGTGAAGGTGATGCAGACCGAGAGCGTGGGCGGCAAGGTAGTGCTGTTCGGCGAAAAATTCGACGATGCCTATGCCCATGCGCGCGAACTGGAGCAGGAGCAGGGCCTCACCTTCGTTCATCCTTTCGACGATCCCGACGTCGCTGCGGGGCAGGGGACCATCGGCATAGAGATGCTGGACGCCGAACCCGATCTCGACGCGCTGGTCGTGCCGATCGGCGGCGGCGGCCTGATGTCCGGCATCGCGACCGCGGCGCGCGCGCTGAAACCGGATATCGAGCTGATCGGCGTGGAGGCCGAGCTTTACCCGTCGATGTACGGCGCGGTGAAGGGCGGATCGGGCGAGTGCGCGGGCGATACGCTGGCAGAGGGCATTGCGGTGAAGGAGCCGGGCACGCTGACCCGTCGCTGGATTGCCGAGCTGGTCGACGACATCGTCCTCGTCAGCGAGGCGGATCTGGAGCGCGCCGTCAGCCTGCTGTTGCAGATCGAAAAGACGGTCGTCGAAGGCGCGGGCGCGGCCGGACTTGCCGCCGTGCTGGCCAATCCGGAAAAATTTGCCGGCAAGAATGTCGGCCTCGTGTTGTGCGGCGGCAATATCGATACGCGGCTGCTGGCCAATGTCCTTATTCGCGACCTTGCCCGTTCGGGCCGTCTTTCGCGTCTCCGGATCACGCTGCAGGACCGGCCCGGCGCGCTGTTCAAGGTGATGCGCACCTTCGACAAGCACCGTGTCAACATCATCGAGATCTATCACCAGCGCATTTTCACCAATCTGCCGGCCAAGGGGTTGATCACCGATGTCGAGTGCGAGGCGCGTGACAAGGAACAGCTCGATGCGCTGATCGAGGATCTGCGGAGCCAGGGCTATTCGCTGCACCGAGTCGAAATGGACTAAGCGTTACCGATGAGCGTCGAAATGTGGTAAATCGCCTTTCCTTGAAAGGCTGCGCTGCATAGGTTGAGCGCTCCTCATTCATTCGGCAGGACAGTCCCCACCCGTGAGCGCACCGGTACGCTTTCCCCGCTTTTTCCTGACCAATCCGGCGCCCTGCCCCTATTTGCCGGGGCGGACGGAGCGGAAGGTTTTCACCGAACTCAATGGCGAGCATGCCGACGAGCTGAACGATGCGCTGGGCCGCATCGGTTTTCGGCGCAGCCAGAACGTGGCCTATCGCCCCAGTTGCGCGGATTGCCGCGCCTGCGTGTCGGTGCGGGTGATCGCGAACGAGTTCGATCCCGGTTCGACCCAGCGCAAGCTGATGCGGCGCAACGAGGACCTGCAGGTATCGGCCTGCCGCCCCTGGTCGACGTCCGAGCAATATGATCTCCTGCGCCGCTATCTGAATGCGCGCCATCCCGATGGCGGCATGAACGATATGGACGACATGGATTATGCCGATATGGTCGAGCAGACGCCGGTGAACAGCTATGTCATCGAATATCGCGAACCTGGGGTGGACGGTCTGCCGGGCAAGCTTGTCGGGGCGTGTCTGACCGATCAGCAATCGGACGGATTGTCGATGATCTACAGCTTCTTCGATCCCGATCTCGAGGATCGCAAGGGGCTGGGCAATTACATCATCCTCGATCACATCATGCGCGCCCGCAAGGCCGGGCTGCCTTATGTCTATCTCGGCTACTGGGTCGAGGGTTCGGCACGGATGCAGTACAAGGTCCGCTATCGCCCGCTGGAGCGGCTGGGGCCGGAAGGCTGGGAACGGTTCGAGCCCGGCGGCCGATAGGCCCGCTCCGAAACCGGTATTGCAAGCAATAAAAAACCCCGCCGATCCGGCGGGGTTTTGTTTTGGCTGCTATGTGTGAGCGACGCGAGCGTCAGCGGCGCAGGCGCTTGTCCTTGCGGATCACGCGCTTGTCGTGGCCGGTGCTGACATATTCCTCGGTCACCGTCGTAGTGGTCGTAGTGGTCGTCTGGCCGGGTACGACAACGACGGTGGTGGTGCCGCCAGTATACGCCTGCGGCTGGGCATAGCCGCGATACCAGTAACGATGGCCCTGCCAGCCATAGCCGGTCGGCATGGCATATCCGCGCGCGCCTTGCGTATAGGCACCTCCATAAGCGGGCGCCGGGCCGCGATATACGGGCGCGGGGCCGCCATAAACGCGGCGATCGTCGCGATAATAGCCGCGCGGGCCGCGATCTTCGGCCTTGTCGATCGCATAGCCTGCCGCCGCACCGAGACCGCCGCCGATCAGCGTGCCGGCCAGACGGTTGCCGCGCCCAGCGATAAGGTTGCCGGCAACACCGCCCGCAACGCCGCCGATGACTGCACCGCCCACCCCGTTGTCCTGACGCTGCTCATAGGCATAGCCGGGAGCGGGGGCCGCATAGCCGGCCTGATAGGCCGGCGCGCCCTGATAGGTGGTTCCGGCCTCATATTCGGTGCCGGCATAAGGAGCGGTCGCCGCGCCGCTGGTTTCATAACCGTAGCGGGGCGCACCGATGGACGTGCCGCGATAGCTGCCCTGATAGGCCTGGCCGTTTTCGTCAACGTATGTGCCCTGCCATTCGCCCTGATAGACACGGCCCTGATCATCGACGTAGTTGCCGGACCATGTGCCGTCATAGGTGCCGGTCTGCTGGTCTTCCTGCGAATAGACGCGGTCATCCCAGTTATAGGCGCCGTCTTCATAAGAGGCGGTCGGGCCGTATTCAGCGCCGTAGGGCACGGAATTGGGCGAGTCGTGTCCGGCCATCGCGGGAGCGCCCGCCAGCAGCGCGGGCGCTGCAACCGTCAACAAACAAAGATTTTTCTTCATCAAGTCACTCCTCGGCCTTACCACGCTCGAGGATGCGAACGTGTGGTTTTGGTTAAGAGTTCCTTAACATTTCTAGGGGCTTGCCGCTACAGATCGTCGAAAGCAGCCCGGCCGCTGTCCCGATTTGGCGCGGTTCCCGCTCAGCCCGCGATGGCAGGTGCGATGAGCGCGGCCAGCTTCTCGCAGCCCGCTGCGTCGTCGGTGGTGAAACGCGCGGGGCTGGGGCTGTCGAGATCGATCACACCGAGCAGCCTTCCGTCATGCATAATCGGTACGACCAGTTCTGAGCGGCTGTCCGCATCGCACGCGATGTGTCCTTCGAAGGCGTGGACGTCCTCCACCAGCTGCGTTGTGAGCGTCTCGGCGGCGGCACCGCACACGCCCTGGCCTACCGGAATGCGAATGCAGGCCGCCTTGCCCTGAAAGGGGCCAAGCACCAGTTCGCCGCCCGCCATCCGATAGAAACCGGTCCAGTTCACATCGGGCAGGAACTGCCACAGCACCGCCGCGACATTCGCCATATTGGCGATCGCATCGGGCTCCCCATCCACCATCGCCTGCGCGGCGCGGACAATCTCTTCCCAACGCTCCTCAGCGGAGGTTTCGGTGGGGATATTGAATGCGAACATGGACTTTCCTTCAGTCAAACCGTACGCGGCCGCGCTTTTCCTTCACGGCGCTGCGCTTCTTTTTCGTATCGACCCGGCGCGCCTTTGCAGCGCGGCTGGGCTTGGTCTTGCGGCGTTTGGCGTCGCGTTGATGCGCTTTTGTAAGTAGCGCCTCCAGCCGCCGCCGCGCCTCCTCCCGATTGGCCTCCCGCGTCCGGTGCGTGCGTGCGGTGATCACGAGCACGCCGTCCTTGGTCAGCTTGCTGCCCGCAAGGTCCCGAAGCTGGCGATAGGCAAAGGGCTGAATGCCGAGCGCAAAAATGTTCACCCGCAGCTGCGCGGTCGTTTCCACCTTGTTGACATTCTGCCCGCCCGGTCCAGATCCGGCGAGGAAGCTTTCCTCGATATAGTCTTCAGGAACGCGCATCGTCTTCGGAGGCTTCGGCCGCAAAGGCGACCAGCGGATCAGCGAACCCGCGCTCGGTGAAGGCGCGCGGTAGCGGCGAATGGCCTTCCACCGCGGGTTTGCCCTCGCGCGGCATGCGGATGGCGGCAGCATGCAGCAGGGTCTGCTCGCCCTGGCCGTAGATCGGATCGCCCGCGAGCGGAATGCCCAGGCCGTAGAGCGCGTGCGCGCGCAGTTGGTGAGTGCGCCCAGTTTCGGGACGAAACTCGATCAGCGCCTTGCCATCCTGCCGATCGATCAAGCGCCAGTGGGTGACGGCAGCCTTGCCTTTTTTCGCCGCGATCATCCGCCAGCCGCGTTCGCGCGAACTCTGTTTGGAGAGCGACAACGCAATCGTGCCTTCGGTCTCTTCAGGCACACCGTCCAGGATGCCGAGATAGATCTTTTCGACCTGTCCGTCCTCGAACGCCTTGGCAAAGCGCGCATGGGCCTTGGGGTTGCGCGCCAGAAGCAGGCATCCCGATGTGTCACGATCCAGCCGGTGGACGGCACTCGGCTCCCGCCGGAAGCCGAAGCGCAGCGCGCCCAACATGGAGACGAGGCTGAAGCCGCCGCGCTTGGGTGTTTCGACATCCAGGCCGGCGGGCTTGTCGATGACAAGGGCCTCTCCATCGATGAACAGGGTTTCGGGAACTTCGATCACGCTTGGCGAGGTGGCAGCAGCGCCGCCGCCTTTCAAGCGTGATCGACCATTCGTCTGTATTAACCGTGCAGCTTTGCAGCGGTATCGGCCACGCGCTTGCCGAGATAACGCGCGCCGGCGAGATCCTTTTCGCTCGGCTGGCGGCTTCCGTCGCCGCCTGCAATCGTGCTGGCACCATAAGGCGAATTGCCGTGCACGGCGCTGAGATCCAACTGACCGTCAAAGCCGTAATCCAGGCCGACGATGGTCATGCCCATGTGGATCAGGTTGGTCAGGATGGAAAATTGCGTGGTTTCCTGGCCGCCATGCTGGCTCGCGGTCGAGGTGAAGGACGCGCCGACTTTGCCGACCAGTGCGCCTTCCTGCCACAGCGCGCCGGTCTGGTCCCAGAA
>JBELIU010000277.1:0-3268 GCA_042090735.1 Novosphingopyxis sp.
CCTTGCCAAGGTTGGGGTCGAGGGTTCGAATCCCTTCGCCCGCTCCAGTTTTTCCGAACATCGCAGACATGCGCATCAGCTGAGCAGATCCTCGCGCAGGAAGTCGGCGCAGCGTTCGCCGATCATGATCGACGGGGCGTTGGTGTTGCCGCTGACGATCTTCGGCATCACCGAGGCATCGGCGACATAGAGCCCGTCCAGCCCGCGGAACTTGAGGCGCGGGGTCAGCACGTCCGCCTCGTCCGGCCCCATCGCGCAGCTGCCGACCGGATGGTAGACGGTGTCGGAGCGGTTGCGCAGCATCTCGTCCAGCGCGGCGTCGTCATCGAGATCGAACGGGTGGCGATCGCGCATCTGATACTCGGCCAGCGGCGTGGTCTCGAATATGCGGTACATCTGCCGCACGCCCGCGCGCAGCACCGCCACATCGCGCTCGTCTTCCAGGAAGGCGGGGTCGATGGCGGGCATGTCGCCCGGCTCGTTCGATTTGAGGCGGACCGATCCCTTGCTTTCCGGGCGCAGCACGCAGGCATGGCAGGAAAAGCCGTGGCCCTTCACCTTCTCGCGTCCGTGATCCTCCAGCATAGCGGGGACGAAATGATATTGGATCTGCGGGGCAGGCGCGTCCGAATCGGCGGACCAGAAGCCGCCCGCTTCGGCATAAGGCGTCGTCATGATGCCCGTGCGGCGCAGCCGATGTTCGATGATCGCTCGCGCCATCTTGACCGTTCCGCTGAGCGAATCACCGATGAAATCGCGCGAGCGCGTTTCGAAGCTCGCCACATAATCGATGTGGTCTTGCAGATTTTCGCCCACCGACGGCTTGTCGAGCACCACGTCGATGCTGTGATAGCGCAGATGCTCCGCCGGGCCGATGCCCGAAAGCTGCAGGATCTGCGGGCTGCCGAAGGCGCCTGCGGACAGCACCACCGCACCACGCGCGCACAACGTCTGCGTCTGGCCGCCGCGCTGGATGCGCACGCCGGTAACGCGGCCGTTCTCCACGATCAGTTTCTCGGTCAGCGCGCCGGTGAGAATATGGAGGTTTTCGCGCGAGCGGACGGGATCGATATAGGCGCGCGATGCAGTCCAGCGCTCGCCGTTCCTGGTCGTCGTCTGGTAGATGCCGAAACCCGCCTGACGGGCGCCGTTGAAGTCCTCGTTCAGCGGCATCTGGAGGCGGGCCGCGCTCTCCACGAAGGCGCGGCTCCCCGGGTTCACCGAATGTTGATCGGAAACCGACAGCGGCCCGTCGCCGCCATGGAAGGCATCGCCCCCGCGCTCGTTCGATTCGCTGCGCTTGAAATAGGGCAGCACGTCTTCATAGGCCCAGCCGGTGCAGCCCATGGCGGCCCAATTGTCATAGTCCCAGGAATTGCCGCGGATGTAGAGCATGGCGTTGATCGCGGAGGAGCCGCCCATGCCGCGTCCGCGCGGCTGATGGCCCATGCGGCCATTCAGCCCCTTTTGCGGGACGGTGGAATAATGCCAGTTGGTGTCTTCGGGCAGAAAGGGCATCATGCCGGGCGTCTTCACGCGCCAATCATCATTGGTGCCGCCCGCCTCGATCAGGCAGACGCTGCGCGCGGGGTCTTCGCTGAGGCGTCCCGCAACGGCGCTTCCGGCCGATCCGCCGCCGACCACGATGACATCAAATTCCTGCATGAGCTTTCCGATCCTCTCCGCCGGTCCTTTGTGCGCCCGGTCCGTGTTGATGAAGGCTACCGGCTCTCCGGCCCGTGGTCGACCGCCTTCTTCGCGCGTGCATCCTCCCAGCGGGCGCGGATGGTCGCGCTCGTCTCGCGGCTACCGTCGTGGCTCCAGCCGGGTTCGCGCCAGAGATAGCCGAGCTTGTGACGCCAGGGCGCGCGCCACACATCGCGCATGATACCGGCCCACTCGTGAAATGCGGCCCAAAGCAGGTTGAAGCTGCCGAGATTGTGGACGAGGCCGTAATGGATGCGCTCATCGTCCCGCTCGGGCTCGAACGTGCCGAGCAGCCTGTCCCAGATGATGAAGACACCGGCATAATTGCGGTCCAGATAGCGGGCATTGGTGCCGTGGTGGACGCGGTGGTGGCTCGGGGTGTTCATCACCGCCTCGAACCAATGCGGCATGCGGCGCACCGCCTCGGTATGAATCCAGAACTGGTAGATGAGGTTCAGGCCCGCGCAGAAAAAGACCATTGCGGGAGGGAAGACCAGAAACAACGGCAGGCGGAAGAGGAACGCCAGCGCGAAAAAGCCGGTCCAGGTCTGCCGCAGCGCGGTGGAGAGATTATAGTGCTGGCTGGAATGATGGACGACATGCGCCGCCCAGAACCAGCGCACACGATGCGCGGAGCGGTGGAACAGGTAGTAAGCGAAATCGTCGGCCACGAAACAGAGCGGCCAGACCCACCAGGCGATTCCGAATTGCGGCAGGCGCAGCGGATCGGCGCCGACAGCGTGGATCGCGTTCGCCATCGCATAGATCAGCCCGGCGGACAGCAGACCGGCTAAGGTGCTGCCGAAGCCCAGCATCAGCGATGTGGCGGTATCACGCGTTTCATAGGCATCGCTGCCGCGCCGGCGCATGAGCACGATTTCGGCGATCATCAGCAGGATGAAGCCGGGAATGGCGAAGGTGACCGGATCGGGCAGGTCGTTCATGGGCCTGCGCTGTCGTCCCCGCGCAGGCGTTGCTGCCATGTTTCGGCATCGTCGATGCAGACCTCGATCTTGCCGAAATGCCGCTCGGCGCTGTCGATGACCAACCGGTTCGGCTCGGGTCTCTCGCAGCGGATCGGGGGTTTCAGCGCGCGCGCCGCAAACCGCCCGCCGACGCGTTTCAGAAGGACGATGCGTCCGTCATCGCCCAGCACGAGCGCGGACTGCCGGTTCTGACATGTCGCAGCTTCTACGGCGGTGAAGCCGGACACCATCTCTTCGGAATAGTGCTCCGCCTCGTCCGGCCCCAGCTTCTTCGCCTGGAACCGCACCCCGCGCACGATCAGCACCACCAATGCGATGGCGCCGATCGAACCGAGGATCATCGGAAGGTTCATGGGGGCGCTCAGCCTGCCCGGGCGAAGGCGTCCAGCAGCATGCGTACGGGCGCCACGTCATAACCGGCCGCGGCAGCGGACGCGGCGATGTCTTCGGGATCCTTGCCGTCTTTTGCCTCGGCCAGCGCCCACAGAAGGGTGGAGCGTGTGCCGCTGCGGCAGAAGGCCAGCACCTTGCCGTCCCCGCTTTCATCCAGCGCGGCGCGCATCGCATCGACCTGC
>JBELIU010000278.1:0-3265 GCA_042090735.1 Novosphingopyxis sp.
CGAAGCGCTTACCGCCCTTCACGGTCTTGGAGACGCGGTTGATGTGGACGAGCTTTTCGATCAGCTCTTCGCCTTGATCTTCCTGATTGCGCCCACCGCGACCGCCACGCCGATCGTCACGTCCGCCACGGCCGCCGCGATTGTCGCGTCCACCGCCAGGACCACCGCGACCACGACCGCGTGCGCCTTGGCGCCCGGTGTCGTTGCGGGTGTTCTCGATCGTCTGCTGATTCGCCTTGGGATCCAGGATCGCCTCGGGCTGGTTGCCTTCGCCGGTCGTACCGGGCTTGGCGGCGCCTTCGTTCGGGTTCTCGTCAGCCATCATTAAAACTCCAGTCCGCCTTCGCGCGCGGCATCAGCCAGCGCCTTGACCCGGCCATGAAAGAGGAAGCCACCACGATCGAACACAACGTTCGTCACGCCGGCCTTCTTGGCGGCCTCGGCCACGCGCTTGCCGACTTCGGCGGCGCCTTCGGAAGTCGCCGCGTTCTTGTTCTTCGCACCCTTGTCGAGGGAGGAAGCGGACGCGATGGTCTTGCCTTCCTTGTCGTCGATGACCTGCGCATAGATGTGCTGGCCGGTACGGTGGATCGACAGGCGCGGGCGGCTGAGGCCCTGCTTGCGGAGCTTCGCGCGGACCCGGGCCCGGCGGCGTTCGAAAAGAGACATTTTCGCCATGGCTTACTTCTTCTTCCCTTCCTTGCGGAAGATATACTCGCCGCGATACTTCACACCCTTGCCCTTGTAAGGCTCCGGCTTGCGCCAGCGGCGGATCTCGGCGGCAACCTGACCGACCTTCTGCTTGTCGATGCCGGAAATCTCGATCGTGGTCTGATCCGGCGTCTTGATGTCGATGCCATCGGGGATCGCGAAATCGACGTCGTGGCTGAAGCCGAGCTGCAGCTTCAGGGTCTTGCCCTGAACGTTCGCACGGTAACCAACGCCGTTGATCTCGAGCACCTTGGTGAAACCTTCGGTGACGCCGTCGACCAAGTTCTGCACCTGGGTGCGCTGCATGCCCCAGAAGGAGCGCGCACGCTTCGTCTGGTTCAGCGGCGTGATCGCGACTTCGTTATCGTTGAGGTCGTACTTCACCTCGTCGAGCGTGGGCATGGTGAGCTCGCCCTTCGGTCCTTTGACCGAAAGCTTGCCCCCGTCCATCTTCGCCGTCACGCCCGAAGGCAGTGCGACAGGCCTTTTACCGATGCGGCTCATCAGAATACCTCCGCGAGAACCTCGCCGCCGACATTCTGTTCGCGCGCTTCCGCGTCGGACAGAACACCCTTGGGCGTCGAGACGATGGTGATGCCGAGGCCGTTGCGGACCCGCGGCAGATCCTGGCTGCCGGAGTAAACGCGGCGGCCGGGCTTGGAGACACGCGCGACGTGCTGGATCGCGGGCTGTCCCTCGAAATATTTCAGCTCGATGCGAATGCCTTCGTGCTGGCTGCGGCGACCGATATTCTCGGCCGTGTAGCCACGGATATAGCCTTCGCGCTGGAGCACGTCGAGCACCCGCTGGCGCAGCTTGGAGGACGGCGAGATAACGCTGTCCATCTTCGCCTGCTGGCCGTTGCGGATACGGGTGAGCATATCGCCCAGGGGATCGGTCATTGCCATGATTTAAATCCTTACCAGCTCGACTTGGTCACGCCGGGGATCAGGCCCTTGTTGGCCAGATCGCGCAGCTGAATACGGCAGAGCCGAAACTTGCGGTAATAGGCGCGCGGACGGCCCGTGGTCTCGCAACGGTTACGCACGCGGGTCGGATTGCCGTTGCGCGGAATTTCCGCCATCTTGAGACGCGCGATCAGACGCTCGCTCTCATCGAGAGACTGGTCATTCGCCTGCGCCTTGAGCTTCGCGTACTGGCCGGAATACTTCTTCACCAGCTTCTTGCGACGCTCGTTCTTATTGATGGAACTCAGTTTCGCCATGACTTAAGTTCTCTTCCTTTCTTCGGGAAAAGAGGCGCCTTCTTCAGGCTGCCTCCTTCTCCTGGTTTTCATCCTGGGGGAACGGGAAGCCGAACAGCTTCAGCATCTCACGCGATTCGTCGTCGGTCTTGGCCGACGTCGTCACGATGATGTCCATTCCGCGCACCTGATCGATCGCATCATAGCTGATCTCCGGGAACACGATCTGCTCCTTCAGACCCATGGCAAAGTTGCCACGGCCATCGAAGCTCTTCGGGTTCAGACCACGGAAGTCGCGGATGCGAGGCATCGCGATGGTGATCAGACGATCGAGAAACTCGTACATGCGCTCGCGGCGAAGGGTCACCTTCACGCCGATCGGCATACCTTCACGCAGCTTGAACTGCGCGATCGACTTCTTCGCCATGGTGATGACCGGCTTCTGGCCGGCGATCAGCTGCATTTCCTCGAGGGCGCTCTGGACCTTCTTCTTGTCCTGCGAACCCTCGCCAACGCCCATGTTGATCGTGATCTTCTCGATCGCGGGCACGGCGAAGCGATTGGCGTAACCGAACTTCTCGGTCAGCGCCTTGACGATTTCCTCGTCATACTTCGTGCGGAGGCGCGGCGTATAATCAGCCATCGATAGTCTCCCCGGACTTGACGGCGACGCGAACGCGCTTGCCATCCTTTTCCTCGAAACGAACGCGGGTCGGCTTGCCATCCTTGGGATCGGCGAGCGCCACGTTCGACATGTGCAGCGGAGCCGGCTTGCGGTCGATGCCGCCCTGCGGGTTCTCCTGCGTCGGCTTGCGATGACGTGCATGGACATTGATGCCGTCGACGAGCAGCTTGCCGTCCTTCGGCATAACCTGCGTCACTTCACCGGTGCGGCCCTTGTCCTTGCCGGCGAGTACGACGACCTTGTCGCCTTTTTTGATCTTGGCCATTCCCATGATCAGAGAACCTCCGGAGCCAGCGAAATGATCTTCATGTGGCGCTTGGCACGCAGCTCGCGAACCACCGGGCCGAAGATACGCGTACCGATCGGCTCCTGGTTGTTGTTGACGAGCACGGCGGCATTGCCGTCGAACCGAATGACCGAACCGTCGGGACGGCGCACATCCTTGCGGGTGCGCACGATGACGGCGCGGTGCACGTCACCCTTCTTCACGCGGCCACGGGGCTGCGCTTCCTTCACCGACACCACGATGATGTCGCCGACGCTCGCGGTACGACGCTTCGACCCGCCCAGCACCTTGATGCACTGGACGCGCTTGGCGCCGCTGTTGTCCGCGACGTCAAGATTGGATTGCATCTGGATCATGGATCCGGTTCCTTCTTATTTGG
>JBELIU010000279.1:0-3248 GCA_042090735.1 Novosphingopyxis sp.
GCGGCGGACAATCTCAGCAAATAAGACTTCGTAATTACGCGTCGGGGCGGGTTTCCGGCTCGCCCCGCCGGCGTAAGTACTGACGACACCGACCTGTAAAGTTAACCGACATTTCATGCCTGCGGCGGTAGGGTGCACGAACCAATAAAAGGTTCGTCGCATCTCGTGATCAGGCTGTTCAAACATTATGTGCCCCATGCGGTCCTGTTCTTGGGGCTGATCGATTTTCTGATGTTGGTAGCGGCGGCGGAGATCGGCTGGATGATCCGCGCGCATCAGATCGGCATGGAGCTGGGCCATCTGGGTGCCCGGATCGATTCGCTCATCAGCTTTGGCGTCGCGTTGGAGCTCGCCGCGGTTTCGGTCGGTGCTTATAGTCCGCAAGCATTGCAATCGGTGCGTTTCGCCACCGCGCGCTGGCTCGTCGCGGTATCGCTCGGCATCATACTTCTCGCCATGCTGGCCTTTGCCTTCCCGGGTATCACCCTGTGGCGCTCTATCTCGCTGTACGCGATGGGCATTTCCTTCCTCTTCATCTTCACCAGCCGCGTTCTCCTCAGCAGCATCATCGGTGCGGAGGCGTTCAAGCGGCGCATGATCGTGCTCGGCGCAGGCAAGCGCGCGGATCGTATCCGCATGTTGGAGGAACGGCCGGGCAGCGGCTTCACCGTCGTCAGCTACATCGCGATGAGCGATGGCGAGCAGGTGGTGGAGGAAGCCATCGCCCGCGGAGCAATCCGTAACCTCAAGAAATTCGTGGTCCGCATGAATGCTAGCGAGGTGGTGCTGGCGCTGGAAGAGCGCCGCAATGCGCTGCCGCTCGACGATCTTTTGCGCATCAAGACCACCGGCGTGCATGTGAACGATCTGTCCACCTTCCTGGAGCGCGAGACCGGCCGCGTCGATCTGGATAGCGTCAACCCGAGCTGGCTGATCTTCTCCGACGGCTTTTCCTCCGGCCGCCGCATCTCCACCATCGCCAAGCGCTGTTTCGACATGCTGGCGAGCGGTTTGCTGCTGCTGTTTACAGGGCCGATCATCCTGCTTTTCGCACTGCTCGTAAAGCTGGAGAGCAAGGGGCCTGCCTTCTTCCGTCAGACCCGCGTGGGACGTTTCGGCGAGGATTTCCAGATTCTGAAACTGCGCTCGATGCGCACCGATGCGGAAGCCGGCGGCAAGGCCATCTGGGCCAGCGAGAACGATCCGCGCATCACTCGCGTCGGCCGTTTCATCCGCAAGGTGCGGATCGACGAGCTGCCGCAGGCGTGGAGCGTCCTGAAGGGCGAGATGAGCTTCGTCGGCCCGCGGCCCGAGCGGCCCGAATTCGTCTCCGACTTGGAAAAGGAAATGCCTTATTATGCCGAGCGTCACATGGTGAAGCCCGGCATCACCGGCTGGGCGCAAATCAATTATCCTTATGGCGCCAGCGTGGAAGACGCGCGTCACAAGCTGGAATATGATCTCTATTACGCCAAGAATTACACGCCCTTCCTCGATCTGCTAATCTTGCTGCAGACGCTGCGGGTGGTGCTCTGGCCGGTCGGCGCGCGATGAGGTTCCGGTCGACCCGACGGCAGCGATGAACGATTTCGGCTTCTGGAGCGCGGGGCTCTGCGCTTGTGCCTTTTTCGCGCTGGCGATCTGGCTGGTGCGGCGAACCGATATTCGCCGCGCTGCCGACAAGACGCTGGTTGCCGCCCTATTCCTGACGGCTGCGTGGAGCGTCGCGGCGGCGTTGGCCGGCCCGGCGTCTTTTGCCGCCTCTCTCGCCGAAACGCTGCGCAATGCCGGCTGGCTCGCGTTTCTTTACGCCATCTTTCGCCGCACCGGCAAAGGGCCGGCGACCGTCGGCGCACTGATGGGCGTCCTGCTGTATGTGCTGATGGGCCTGGGCTTCTGGGATGTGCTGCGCAATGAGCCGATCGGGGCGATCGAGGCGTCGCTGCGCATGCTGTTCGCGATCGGCGCGCTCGTCCTCGTCCACAATCTCTATCATCTGGCCGAGGCACGGCGGCAGGACGGCATGGCGCTGGCGCTGGCGACGCTGGCTGCGATGTGGACCTATGATCTGGGGCTCTATCTGTTCGCGGTGCTGCCGGATTACGGCCCCGGCCTGCTGCTTCCGGCGCGCGGGCTGGCAATCGCGCTGATGGCGCCGGTGCTGGCGCTGGCACTGCGCGATAGCAAAGGCTGGCAGGTCGCGCTTTCGCATCAGGCCGCCTTTCGCTTCGCATCGATCGGCCTGATCGCACTCTATTTGGGCGTGGTCGTGATCCTGGCGGTTGCCATTGGCCGCTCGTCCGGCGCTGCGGTGGCGGTGATGCTGTTCCTGCTGTCGCTGGCGGCGCTGCCGTCCATTCCGTCGGACCGGCTGCGCGCCAAGCTGAAGGTGATCCTCGCCAAACATTTTCTACGCCACCGCTATGACTATCGCGAGGAATGGGTTGGCTTTGCCGAGACCGTCGGCAGGCCCGGGGGGGAAGGCATCGGCCTCGGCGCGCGGGTGGCCAAGGCGCTCGCCGATGTGCTGGGCGCGCCGGGCGGGATCGTTCTGCTTCGAAATGGCGCGGCCTCCTTCCGCATAGGCGGCCGCTGGCAGTGCGACAGCGAAATATCCGGCGCATGGGCTCCAGAAGCGCTCGCTCTGTTCGAGCAGCGCGGCTACGTCGCCGATTGCGATGCGATCCGCGATGGCAGCGACGCGCTGTTTGCCACCTCTTGGCTGCCGCCGAGTTTGGCACAGTCGCCGGGTATTTTCGCGATCGTACCGCTGGTGCATCTCGACCGGCTGATCGGTCTCGCGCTGCTCGGGCGGCCGCCGCTCGCGCGCTCGCTCGACTGGGAGGATTTCGACATCCTGCGCGTCGCGGGCCGTCAGGCGGCCAGCTATTTGGCCGAGGCCGAGGGGCAGGCAAGGCTCGTCGAGGCGCGCCAGTTCGAGGAATTCAATCGCCGCTTCGCCTTCGTGATGCACGACATCAAGAACGTCGTCAGCCAGCTCGCGCTGCTCGCCCGCAATGCCGAGCGACATGCCGAGAATCCGGAATTTCGCGCGGACATGATCGCGACGCTGAAGGGATCCGCCGCAAAGATGCAGGAACTGCTGGCGCGGCTCGACGGCAAGGGCGCGGTTGCCCCGGTGGCGCGGCGACCCGTGCTGCTCAGCGATATCGTGCGCGACGTGGTGCCGTCCGCCGGGACAAACAATCCCGTGCAGCTTGATGAGGTCGAGCGCGGCCTGGCGGTCT
>JBELIU010000280.1:0-3244 GCA_042090735.1 Novosphingopyxis sp.
GCGGCGGCGTAAATTTCGTTTCGTCCTTGCGCGGCTGGGGCGTGCTGCCGCTCATGGGCCGGGCCACGCCGAAGCTGGGCCGTCCGCCGGAAGGACCGTTACGTTTGCCGAAAGCGCTCATCGATCAATGCTCGGATATTGCGTCATGGATCACGGGAGCTAAGCGAAAAGGGTGAACAAATCGGAAAGCATATCGGTCTTTGCCAAGCGGGCAGGGCGCCTCTAAGGCACCGCGATCATGACATCAGGACCATCCGGGGGCCGCGACGATGCGCGCGCGGGCATGCTGTTTGCACTGATCGGCTTTGCCAGCCTTTCGATCGGCGACGGCATCATCAAGTCGATTGCGGGCGAATGGCCGGGCACGGCGGTGGCGGCGCTGCGCTACAGCTTCGGCGCGATCGGCCTTGCAACCATATTGTTCCTGAAGGAAGGCCGCGCGGGCTTCCGCCTGCCGATGTGGAAGACGCAAGTGGCGCGCGGCTTCTTCGTGGCGATGGCGACGCTCTGCTTCTTTTCGGCGATCTTTCTGATGCCACTGGCCGAGGCGACGGCAATCCAGTTCACCAGCCCGATGCTGACCGGCCTGCTTTCCGCGGTTCTGCTGAAGGAGCGCGCATCGAAGCGGATCTGGATCGCCACGGCGGTGGCCTTTGTCGGCGTGCTGATCGTCTTGCGGCCAAACATCGCGCTGCTCGGCTGGGCGGCGTTGCTTCCGCTGGGCTCGGCGCTGGGCATGGCGTTCCTGATGATCTTCAACCGCAAGGTATCGAACAGCGGGTCGGGATTGCTGATGCAGGTGCTGGTGGCGGGGTTTGCTGCGCCGTTCCTCGTCCTGGCCGCCACCATCGGTCATTTCAGCGGCTTTGCGCCATTGCGCGTCGATTGGCCGGAATGGAGCGTGATTGCGCGCTGTGCCTTTGTCGCCGTCACGGCCAGCACGGCGCACTGGATTGTTTACACCGCCACCACCAAGGCCTCGGCAGCCACGATCGCGCCGATGGTCTATGTGCAGCTCATCATGGCGCTTGGCATCGGAATGATATTCTACGGTGACTTTCCGGATGCGGTCTCGGTCGGCGGGTCGGCGCTGATTGTCGCGGCGGGGCTGTGGCTCTGGCGCCAGCGCCAGATCAAACCCCGGCGCGAGGTTCCCGCCATGGAAGGCACGCCGGATTAGGGGCGGCGGTTCATGAGGTCGGTGCGCGCATAGATCCTCAAGATACGCCATCCGTGCCGGCGTCTACCGACCAAGCGATAATCGCTGCGCAAGGAGGCATCGAGCGCGCGCACATTCTCTTGGTTGAGGATCGGCACCACCTTCGTTTCGGCTGTCACGATGGCGCCTGGCCGATTGCCCAACACTCGCCGCATCTCGGCCGCGGCATCGGTGCCGAGGCCCGTGCGCTCGACATCGTTCGAAAAATGGTCGGGATAGACGAAGCTGGTGGGCAGGCAGCTGTTCGATGTCAGATACAGCGCAGAGGGGCCGTCGAACACATAGAGACAATCGCGGTCCGCGCCGACATAGGGCCGGATCATCGCGGTCAAATCCGCAATCGACGCCTTGCGATCAACAGTCTGCGACCAGGACGGGGAGTCGCTGATCCAGATGGGCCATGCTGTCAGCAGGATGATAGCAAGAACTGCGAGGATCGGAATAGCAGCTCAAATAGCAGTATCGGCAAACAGCACTCTCAGGATGACGGGAGCGGCGGTCGCCAGAAGTCGGGCGGAGTGGCCCACTTGTCACGCTGAGGACCGATTGTAGCCGCTCTCGCCTGCCGCGCCGGCCGGTGGGTGGATATTTCCGGTGCCAATAGTTTGCACGTAGACCTCCTCCATCGAAGGAAGCCTTGAGCGCATTATGGCTAATTTGGGGTTAAGAGGCGGGAATATCCCGCCTGTAGAAAGGCTTCATTCGCCCGCTTTTTCGGCCAGCACCGTCAGGCCCTTGTCGTGCACTTCGGCGAAACCGCCCTCGATGCGGATTTTTTCCGGGGCGGCACCTTCGCTGGTATAGATCGAAAGGTCACCGTCGCGGACAGTTGACATGAAAGGCGCATGGCCTGCCAGCACGCCGAAATCGCCTTCCGCGCCGGGGACGACGACCATGTGAACATCTTCGGAGCGCACCAGCTTTTCGGGCGTGACGAGTTCGAAGTGAAGGGTGCTGGCCATGATTCAGTCTTCCGCGTGATGGGATCGGGCGTTGATCGCGCTGATATCGCCGCGCGACTGTCCGTCCAAGTTAAAAAACAGGATGGCGACAATCATGCCGCCGTTGAAATAGCCGGCCATCCAGAGCAGATCCGACCAGACATCGTGATAACGCACCGTCTGGCCCGCCACGAACTGCATGAGCGCGATGGCCGCCATCGATATCAGGAACGGGATCAGCAGTCCGCGCCGGCCCCGCAGCATCATCACATGGCAGCCGAAATTCACCACCACGAACGGGAAAGCGACCGCATAAAGCCACCAGCCCGTGGAGGGTTGGTCGAAGACTGCCGCCGCAAGATCGGAAAAGCCAGCGGTGAACAGCTGCCAGCGTTCCACGCGGTGGTGATGGATTTCGAAGGCGGAGATCAGCAAGAAATCCGCGATCCCCAACCAGAGCAACCTCTTCAGCCAGATGTCAACGCGCCGATCGACCTTCGATAAGCGCGCCGCCATTCGAAATCAGGCCTCTTCGGCGAGCTTCTTGCCCTTTTCGATCGCCTCTTCGATGCCGCCGACCATGTAAAAGGCGCTTTCAGGCAGATGGTCATATTCGCCGTCGACCACCGCCTTGAAGCTCTTGATGGTGTCTTCGAGCTGCACGAACTTGCCGGGGATATTGGTGAACACCTCGGCCACGTGGAAAGGCTGCGAGAGAAAGCGCTGGATCTTCCGGGCACGGGCCACCGTCAGCTTATCTTCTTCGCTAAGCTCGTCCATGCCGAGAATGGCAATGATGTCCTGCAGGCTCTTGTACTTCTGCAGCGTTTCCTGAACGGCGCGGGCGGTTTCATAGTGCTCCTGACCCACGACGCGCGGCTCGAGCACGCGGCTGGTGGAATCGAGCGGATCGACCGCAGGATAGATGCCGAGCTCGGAAATCGCACGGTTAAGCACCGTGGTAGCGTCCAAGTGGGCAAAGGAGGTGGCAGGCGCCGGATCGGTAAGATCGTCTGCGGGGACGTAGATCGCCTGCACCGAGGTGATCGACCCCTTGTTGGTGGAGGTGATGCGCTCCTGCAGC
>JBELIU010000281.1:0-3239 GCA_042090735.1 Novosphingopyxis sp.
AAGCGAACGCTGGGGGACAGATAAGCGAGCGTTCGACTGCAGCCTGAAACGAAAAAGGCCGACGCAGCGCGCCGGCCTTGATCGGTTTTGAAGCGCGGCCGCGCTGTTACTGCGCGTCGGGAATAACCGTTACGCGGCCCAGCGTGCCGTAGAGTTCTTCCCAGGCCGCGAGGCGGCGCTGATATTCCGCATAATCGTCGTAAAATTCGACGAACAGATTATCGATCTGCGAAAGCGCCTGCGCCGAGAAGGCCGGAAGCTGATCGGTCGATACCTGCGATGACTGCGGGGCTAGCTCTAGCATCAGATCGCAGAATTTTCCGGTCACCGGCGGCAGCGAAAAATAATTGTACAGATCGGTCATGGACGTATCGCGGATGCGGTTGGAATCCCCCGCAGGATAGCGTGCGCGATAAGCGGTATCCAGGCGCCGGTTGACCTGGGACAGCAGCGACTGGTGCGCATCCAGGTAATTCTTGTAGTCATCCGCAAAGCGGAGATATTCCGGTTGCAGACAGTTCAGCGCCGCGACGTTGAAGGCGGACCGGAAATTCCAGACAATTTCATCCGGTTCCAGCCCCCGATTGGGCGTCATCCGCACATCGTCTACGCCCTTGGGCGGGATATACATGCCCGTGGCCGCACCCAACGGCGGGATCGGCCGTGGCGGGGCCGCAGAGGGAACGATGATCGGCGGCGGCGGCGCGGGCGGCGGAGGTGCCGCGCAAGCCGCCAGGGTGGTCAGTCCGGCCAGTAACGCAGCCCGGGCGACGGTCTTCGACATGAAATTTAACCCTCTCGAAATACTGGTCATCCGTGTGACATTGCAGGGAGTCTTTGGAAACCCCCTTGTGACGAACGGAGACAACAAAACGCCCGGCAGCATGGCTGGCCGGGCGTCCGTTTATCGAGCGTGAACGGGCTTCGCTTTAGTCGCGGGTCGCACCCATGAAGCGCAGGAGGAACAGGAACATGTTGATGAAGTCGAGATAGAGGTTCAGCGCCCCCATGATCACGACCTTCTGCATGAACTCGGTACCACGCACCGTCTGATAGAGGCTCTTCAACTTCTGGGTGTCATAGGCGGTCAGACCTGCGAAAATCAGCACGCCGATCGCGCTGATCGCGAGATCCAGCACCGTCGAGCCGACGAAGAGGTTCACCACGCTGGCAACGATCAATCCGACCACGCCCATGATTAGAAACGTGCCCCAGGCGCTCAGATCCTTCTTCGTGGTGTAGCCGTAAAGGCTGAGGCCTGCGAAAGCGCCGGCCGTGGCGAAGAATGTCGTGGCGATCGATGCGCCGGTGTACATCAGGAAGATGCTGCTGAGCGAAAGGCCCATCAGCACCGCAAACCCCCAGTACATCGCCTGCAACGTGCCTGCCGAAAATTTCGCCTGGCCGAAGCTCATCGCGAACACGATGGCCAGCGGCGAAAGCATGATGATCCACGCCAGCGCACCGCCGCCAACGAGCACCTGCTCGGCCATGCCGGAACGCGCGAACAGCATTGCGACGACACCGGTCAGCAGCACGCCGCTCGCCATGTAATTGTAAATCTTCAACATGTAGGCGCGCAGACCTTCGTCGAAGGCTTCGCTGGTACCGGCCTGTCCGGGATAGGTACGTGCGCCGGTCGCTCTTGGATCGGGCCATGCCATAATAAGGAAACTCCTAAGTTTTTCGCGTGAGACAGCATTGCCACGCATGCTGTGAATATCACCTTTATGCTTGGCATTTTCAAGTCATTGCGCCGCCGCAATCTGCCGCTATCCTGCATCCGCCATGTCTCACCGCCTGTTTATCGGCCTGCGTCCCCCAGAAGATATCCGCGACGGGCTTCTGGATGCGATGGATCATATCGAAGACGCACGCTGGCAGAATGACGGGCAACTGCACGTCACATTGCGCTTTCTGGGGGAGGTATCGCGGCCCGGCGGGAACGAACTGGCCGAGGCCCTGGGCGGCATCCGAATGGACAGTTTCGACATCACGATCGATGGTGCCGGGCATTTCGAGCGCAAGATGCGGGCGAAAGCGGTATGGGCCCGTGTGCTGCCGACCGCGCCGCTCATCCAGCTGAAGCGGAAGGTGGACCGTGTCTGCAACGCTTGCGGGCATGAGGAGGAACATCGCAAGTTCCTGCCGCACATCACGCTGGCGCGGCTCAATGCGGGAAGCGGGCCGATTGGGGACTTTCTCGCAGCGCAGGCCGATCTGAAAATGCCGCCGTTCACGGTGCGGGAATTTATCCTGTTTGAAAGCCGGCTAAGCCGCCATGGCTCACATTATGAACCGGTGGCCCGTTATCCGCTCGGCTGAGCGGCCGCACGGTCGGCGATAGCCCGGGCGATCAACACGGCATCCCGCCAGGCAGTATCGAACTCGGCCTCACCATATTGATAGGGATCCTGCACGCCCTCCCCTTGCCGGCCCTCGACCAGATCGAGTGCCAGCAACAATTCGGCGCGCCCGTCATTCGGCGCGAGCTTCTTGAGATCAGACAGATTCTGCCGGTCCATCGCGACAATCCAGTCGAAATTCTCAAAATCGCTCTGCCGCACCTGACGCGCGCGCAAGGATGATGCGTCGGTGCCATGGCGCTGCGCGGCTGCAATCGTGCGCGGGTCGGGCGGATCGCCGATATGCCAGTCACCGGTACCCGCGCTGTCGACCTCGATCGCCAGTCCGCGCCGCTCCGCCTCATCGCGCAGCGCAACCTCCGCCAGAGGCGAACGGCAGATATTTCCAAGACAGACGAAGAGAATGCGAAAGGCCATCGGTGCCCCTCATGATTGCCAAAGGTTTGTGCTCTGTTACAGCGGTGGCAGGAAGAGGCAAGGAGAGGCCCGATGCAAACATCCGCACCAGCGGAGGGGACGATAGACCCCGACGCCAAGACGCCTGCCTACGCCTGGTATCTGCTATCGGTCCTGATCCTCGTCTACATTCTCAACTTCATTGACCGGCAGGTGCTCAGCATTCTTGCCGAAGATGTAAAGCGCGATCTGAACCTGACCGATGGAGACATCGGCTTCCTTTACGGCACCGCCTTCGGGGTGTTTTACGCGCTGTTCGGCATCCCCCTCGGCCGGTTGGCGGACAGCTGGCACCGGGTACGCCTGATGACCCTTGGTCTCAGCCTCTGGTCGGTCATGACGGCGCTGTCCGGCCTGGCCCGCAATGGCGCGATGCTGAGTGCGGCGCGCGTGGGCGTGGGAATTGGCGAGGCAACC
>JBELIU010000282.1:0-3228 GCA_042090735.1 Novosphingopyxis sp.
CCCTCGGCAGGCGGCGGCAGGACGAGGTCCGCGGCGGTCACCGCCTCCACCTCGACGTGGCAATCGATCCGGTCCAGCAACGGGCCGCTCACCTTGCTCTGATAGTCGGCGGCGCAGCGCGGGGCGCGGCTGCACGCCAGCGCGGCATCGCCCAGATGGCCGCAGCGGCACGGGTTCATGGCGGCGATCAGCTGCACCCGCGCCGGGAAGGTGACGTGGCTGTTGGCGCGCGCAACGCTCACCTCGCCCGTCTCCAGCGGCTGGCGCAGGCTGTCCAACACGGGCCGCTGGAACTCCGGCAGCTCGTCGAGGAACAGGACGCCCAGATGCGCCAAGCTCACCTCGCCCGGCTTCACCTTCAGCCCGCCGCCCACCAGCGCGGCCATCGACGCGCTGTGATGCGGATCGCGATAGGGCCGCGCGCGGGTGATCCGCCCATCGACAAGCGTGCCCGCGACGGAGGCGACCATGGACACCTCCAGCGCCTCCGGCATTATGTAGCAATTGCACCAAGCTTAATGGCGGCCGCCATCGTTTGCAATGCTAATGTCTGCGAATGACAGATTACATGATAACCGGACTAGTCCGTAAGCGTGGCGAGCTAGCCGGAGAGATACACGCAACCCATGACAGGCTAGGCCAGCTTGTTCGCGATCTGGAAGCGGTGGACCGGGCGCTTGCCGTTGTGGCTCCCAACATGGAGATAGAGGCGATCCGGCCCAAGATGTTCCGCCCGCCAGAGGATTGGGCCAACCGGGGCCAGATGAGCCGCCTAGTGCTTATGATCCTGCGCCAAGCCCGCGAACCCCTCACCACCCGCGAGATAGCCGCACAGATGCTGCTAGAGCGCGCTATGGATACGGACGATACAAAGCTGCTCAATCTCATGGTGCGGCGCGTAGGAAGCGCGTTACGGCACCAGCGGGATAAGGGCCGGGCTGCGTCCAAGGACGGGCCGGGGAATTACATGCTTTGGGAGATTGCGAGAAAATGATTTCTTAATTATCCCCCAGTGGGTCAATTTGCGCTACTTTTATCCGAACATTTGCGCCTAAAACAGCATATAAGAGTTTTACCCTGGGGGTTCCTCTTTCTTTGTCGGCAGCAGAGGCAAATAGTCTATGCCCCTTTGCAAATCTGGAATTAGCTACACCTTCGACATGGGCGGTAAAGCTCAATCGAGCCAGGATGTCATTCCAGTATTTCTCAAAGCTCGGATTCTACTGTATTTGCTGTTGAACAAGCGCAGAAACACCGGGCGATAACGAAATTTTAAAACCCCCGGCGGGGCGCAAAACGTTCATTCATCAACGGTTGCTAGTTCCTGCAACGCCCATTCAATATCTTTACCGTCCAAATCATCGGGAACAATTATCGCAGCTCCGATGGGTATTTGCTCACCAATTTCGGCGCTTTCCCACAAAGCATCGTGTGACAGCTCGCTGATAGATTTAGCTGTATGAGTTTCACATACCCAAACTATCGCTTCGTTGAGAATATCAACTTCGACAGGCGAAAAAACTGACACGTCCGGTTTTTTTAACCACACATGTTCCCTCCGCGTCCTACCTCCGAATGTAGGAACGTCACGTGTTAGAATTTTTTCTTCTTGCTCAAGGTGGCGTACGCTTCGGACGATGTTATTCGGCACCGGGCCGTGCTGCCTTTTTTCATAAGACATTTGACCGGTTACCGTCTCGCCGCGTTGGCGATATGATTCTAAATCCGCATACCACATTACTTTATTTAGCTTTACTGCCCCAAGTTTGTTTGGGTCGGATCGAGCTATGACGTAATGTGCGACGGCTTCTGTGCGGTCCCGGTGGTTCAGGCTCACAAAGTGCTCCACATGCTTTATCCTTACAATCCCGTGTCAACGAGAAATTTATACCCCGTTAGCACGACAACGCATCTGTCCGCAAAACATATCCACTATGCGAGTAACGTTCTCGTTAAGATTGTAGTTAAGCCGCCCTCTGCCAATAGCCCGCCCACTTCCGGCTAACACTCGACCCCATAGCCGCATTGCAAACCATCGCAGCCTGAGCACCGTTCGGAACGCGGCGGTGATCCTCACGCCACGTTGCCTCGCCAGCATAGGCGTTGAGATACGGACCAGCGATATGGTGATGCGTACCAACTTCCATGCGGCGTAGGCGGCTAAAGAAGCTTTCAGCCTGATTGGTGCAGACGCCTTCGTCCATGAACGCGACCGAGTGATTGACGCGCTTCGTTTCATAGAAGGCGTGGAATTCATCCCATCCGGTGCCCTCATCGGCATAGATGACCGAACCGTTTTCAACGCGCTCACGGATGAACGGTGCACCCTGATCCTCAGTACGGCACACATAAGGCAGGCTCTTGCCGCCGCGCTCGCGCATGATGACAACGCACTGGCGCTTGCCGGAGCGGTTGGCTTTCAGGCGACGGTCCTTGCGGTCCTCCTTCCGGTTCTCCGGCTTCACATAGCCGCCGAAGTAACCGCCATCGATCTCAACCGTACCGTTGAGGGTGCGGCCCGCTTGCTCGGCTGCCATCGCTTCGCGCAGCTTGTGAGCCAGGACGAACGCCGTCTTATACTGGCAGTCCAAATCCCGGCTCATTTGCAGGGCCGAAACGCCCTTAGCACCGTTCACGAAAATGACGATCGCTGCGAGGAGGTCCGTATAGTTGAGCTTGCGCGAGGCAAAAATCGTGCCGCTGGTGACGCTGAATTGGTGATAACAGCCCTTGCACTTGAAGCGCTGGCGCGTGGTAATGTCATAGGCGTCCAAACAGCCGCAGCGCGGGCAAACCGGCTCGCCGTCCGTCTCCGGCCAACGCATGGCACGGAACGCTTTGTACGCCTGCTGCTCGCCCATCTTATAGACGGTCTTGAGGCTCAAAGTGCGAGCCTTTGCAGAGAGCAGAAAGTGTTGTCCGTGTGCCATTGTCATCGTGTCCGTTGCTTATGCATCGTTTATAATGACATTACGCACCGTTGTCAATGACAGATGCAACGCCTATGATGACGTTAGCACCATGGGAGATTGCAGCGTGAAGACCGAGAAGGATTGGGCGGATCAGACAAAGGGGCTGTTGAAGGCTGAGCTATCGCGCCGGAACATCACTTACGCCCAGCTTGTCGGGAAGCTGGCTGACATAGGGGTTATGGACTCTGAGCCGAATGTAAGGAACAAGATCAGCCGGGGTAAATTTACAGCGGTGTTTCTCGTTCAATGTCTGGAA
>JBELIU010000283.1:0-3222 GCA_042090735.1 Novosphingopyxis sp.
AGCGCGCAGCCGTCCGTCGGCCATCGCCGCCTCGGCGCGGCGGCGCGCCTCGAGGCTGAGGCTGCCGTGGTGGACCGCGATGGGCAGTCCGAGGTCGTTGACCTTCCACAAATCCTGAAAGATCAGCTCGGCCAGGCTGCGGGTGTTGCAGAAAACGAGGGTGGTGCGGTTGTTCGCGATCAGGTCCATCACCTGCGGCGCGGCATAACGCCCCGAATGCCCGCCCCAGGGCACCCGGCCGAGCGGCAGCAGGATGTCGATGTCCGGATCCGCGCCTTTTTCGCCCAGCACCAGGCGGACGCTGTCGATATCGCCAAAAGGGGCGATCCAGGCGCGGTAACCATCGGCGTCGGCCACCGTGGCGGAGAGAGCGGCGCGGCGCATGGCCGGTGCGATCCGCTGCAAGCGGGCAAGCGAGAGCGCGAGCAGATCGCCGCGCTTCTGGGTTGCGAAGGCGTGCACCTCGTCGATCACCACGCGTTTCAGCCCTGCGAACAGCGTGAAACTGTCCTCGTGCGAGAGCATCAGGCTGAGCGATTCGGGGGTGGTGAGGAGGATATTGGGCGGGCGCACCCGCTGGCGCGCCTTGCGATCGGACGGCGTATCGCCGGTACGGGTCTCCACCGTCAGCGGCAGGCCGATCTCATCGATCGGGGCCTTCAGATTGCGTTGGATGTCGACGGCGAGCGCCTTTAGCGGCGAAATATAAAGGGTGTGGAGACCCTCGGTCGGCCCTTCTGCGGCATCGGCCAGCGTCGGCAGAAAGCCCGCCAGCGTTTTGCCCGCGCCGGTGGAGGCCACCAGCAGCGCATGGTGCCCCGCACGGTCGGCAGCGAACATCGCCGCCTGATGATCGCGAACTCGCCAGCCACGCCCCGCGAACCAGTCGGCAATCGCGGCCGGCAGGGGGGCGCCCGGCGGGGGCGTGGTCATGTCGGGCGAGGAAGCGGAGGGTGCCTCAGCGCTCGCCTTCATCCGTCAGCGGATCGCGGCGTGCGTCCTTGGCGTCCTGTTCGTCCGCTTCGTCATAGAGCTCGTGAGTCGCACGCTCGGTGCGCGCTTCGCCCCGCGGGGTGGATTCCTTCTTGTTGCGCAAAATCGCCCAGGCAATCGCGCCGACCAAGATGATCGGCCCCAATATCGTCAGGATTCCCCAGCCCATAGTCATGCTCCTTTATCAATTCGTCGGGAGCGTAACGGACGGGACGCGCAAACTTTCCCTGAAATAGCAGGATGATGATGTAGCGTAGGTTTGGGGTCCTCCTCAGTGGCCCACCGTCTCGCCACGCTCGATACCGCTCAGCTTCAGCTGCTCGTCCACCTGCGCCATGAGGCGTTCCAATCCGTCTTCGCTATGCGCCTCCGCACGGGCGACCAACACGTCCTGCGTGTTCGAAGCGCGCAGCAGCCACCAGCCGTCTTCGGTGTTGACGCGCGCGCCGTCGATATCGCTCATATCCGCACCGCTGGCACGCATCCGGTCGACAATCTCATCCACCGCCGCGAATTTACGGCTTTCATCGACCTGGAAGCGCATTTCCGGGGTGTTGATCATGTCCGGCATTTCGGACCTCAGCTCGGTCACCGATTTGCCCAGCGTGCTGGCCGCCTTGATCAGGCGCACGGCGGCGTAAAGCGCGTCGTCGAACCCGTAATAATCATGCTTGAAGAAGATGTGGCCGCTCATCTCTCCGGCAAGCGGGCTGCCGGTTTCTTTCATTTTGGACTTGATGAGGCTGTGGCCGGTCTTCCACATCAACGGCTTGCCGCCAAGTTCCGCGATCCGATCGTACAGCGCCTGGCTCGCCTTCACATCGGCGATGATGGTGGAGCCCGGCTCTTCCTTCAGCACATCTGCGGCAAAGATCTGCATCAACTGGTCTCCCCAGATGATGCGGCCCTCGCCGTCGATGGCGCCGATCCGGTCTCCGTCGCCGTCGAAGGCAATCCCGAAATCAAGATCGTTGTCGGCGACCAGCTTCTGCAGGTCTTCCAGATTTTCCGGCTCGGTCGGGTCGGGATGATGGTTGGGAAAGGTGCCGTCCACCTTGGTATACAGGCAGTGATGTTCGCCCGGCAGCTTGGTGATCAGCTTTTCCAGCGCGGGTCCGGCAGCGCCATTGCCCGCATCCCAGCCGACGCGGAAACCGGTGAACGCGTCCGCGCCGCGCGTGATGCGATCGATATAGGCATCGAGCATCGGCTGTTCGCGCGACGTGCCCTGGCCTTCATCCCAGTCACCCGCCTCGGCCATCTGGCCCAGCTTCTGGATGTCCTGCCCGAAGAAGGGACGGCCCTGAAACACCATCTTGAAGCCGTTATAATCGGGCGGATTGTGGCTGCCGGTGATCATGATGCCGCCGTCGACATCGTCCATCGAGGCTTCGGCATAATAGAGCATGGGGGTGGGACCAAGGCCGACGCGCACCACATCGACGCCCGCACCGTTGAGGCCCGCGACCAGCGCCGCTTCCAGCATCGGCGAGCTTTCGCGCCCGTCATAACCGACCGCGACGGTGTTGCCGCCCGCGCGCTTGATGAGCGTGCCGAAGCCGCGTCCGATCGCGTCCGCATCCGCCTCTCCCAGCGTCTTGCCGAGGATTCCGCGGATGTCGTATTCGCGCAACGAGCTGGGGTCGAAACGATGGGGCATGGAATGGTCCTTCACGGTTGAAATCTTTTCCCCAAGCCCGACGCTGTGAGCTTGTCCGAAGGGCGTTTCTCGAACGAGAACCAAGCTTCGACAGGCCCGGCACTTACGGGGTGGGTGGGCAGGCGTACATGAACATCTAAACTAGCGGCGGGGCCGCCCGGTTGCATGGCTGAGCAGCAGGTCGCGCGCTTCGGTGAGCGCTGCAAGGCTGGCGGCGTCGTTCGTCTGATCCGGCCGGGCGGCGGAGACTTCCCGGCGCCAGGCGGCGCGGATGGCGGCGGCGTCGGCGTCCGGCGCCACGCCCAGCAGGCGCGCGGCATCCTCCACGGCATAAGGGTCTTGGCCAGGAAGCTTCGTGCGCGCGCGCTTCTCCCGCTCGCTCTTGCCCCGCCACCAGAACCAGACGACGGCGGCGATCGCGGCGAAGAGCAGCAGCTTGCCCATCAGGCGGCCACCGCGACCTTGAGATTGAGGGCCGCGATCAGCTGGCGCAGCTCCTGCCGCGCGGCGATGTGGCTGTGCCGAGCTGGCCGAGATGCCCCTTGTCGAGCAAGGTCAGCCCGCTCGGG
>JBELIU010000284.1:0-3193 GCA_042090735.1 Novosphingopyxis sp.
CCTACTGGTCGTCGCCGAGATGCTGGTGCCGGGCATCTATCTGCTGTTCGTCGGCGCCGCCGCGGTGCTGACCGGCGTGGCCACTTGGATGTACGATTTCGGCCCCGTGGTGCAGATCGCACTGTTCGCGCTGTTCCTGCTCGCCTCTATCATGATCGGCAATCAGGTCTACAAGCGCAATCCGGTGGCAAGTTCGGACCCCGATCTCAACAACCGCTCCGCCCGGCTGATCGGCACCTCGGTCACCGTCGTCCAGCCGGTGAGCGCCAATGCCGGGCGCGTAAAGGTGGGCGATAGCGTCTGGCCCGCCCGCGGCCCCGAACTGGCAGTGGGCGAAACCGCGCGCGTTCTGCATGTCGATGGCGGCGTCCTGGTGCTGGAGGCGCCGCAAAAGCTGATCGAGAATTGACGGCGACCCTTTGACGCTCCGGAAAGCTTACCTGCCCCCTCACCTCTCGCGGAACTGAAAGGCGTTCCAGCCGCGCTGCGTTTCGTCGACGATCATTTCGCGGTGCGCCGGGGGCACGGCGCGCTGGCGGCACCCGATGCGCGTGCATTCCCGGCAGCCGAGGCCGATGGGCATGGCGACGCCGTCCAGATCGAGCCCGCCTGCATAGGTAAGACCGTGCGCGTGGCGCGTTTCGCAGCCCAGCGCGACGGCATATTCCGGCGAGGTCTGGCCGAAAGGCTGGCGGTAAGCCGTGACCGTACGCGCCACCGTCAGGAAGCGCGTTCCATCCTCCAGCTCGACCAATTGCGTCAGCATCTGCCCCTGCCGTTCGAACGCGCGGTGCAGGTTCCAGAGCGGACAGGTGCCGCCGACGCGCGCGAAGCTGTGATTGCCCGCGGAAAACCGCTTCGAGATATTGCCGGCCCGGTCCACCCGGATGAGGAAGAAGGGCACCCCGCGCGCGCCGGGCCGCTGCAAGGTCGTCAGGCGGTGCGCCACCTGTTCGAAACCCGCCCCGAAGCGCGCTTCGAGCAGCGCGATGTCGTAACCCGTCGCCTCGGCCGCCTCCAGAAAACGCCGATAAGGCATCATCATCGCACCGGCTGCATAGTTGGTGAGGTTTTGCAGAAGCAGGCGCTGCGCCGATTTCGACGGCATGTCGGAACGCTCGACGATCGTCTCGATCACCGGCTTCAGCTCGAAAGCCGCCAGCTGATAGGCCGCCTGAAAGGAGCGGCTGGCATTGTCCAGCAGCTCGGACAATTGCACCTGTCGGTTGTGGATATCGAAACGCCGCAACTGCTGCGGCATCACGTTCGCCGGAAGAATGCGCACGGTGAAGCCGTATTTCACGCGCAGCCGGTCCGACACGCTGCTGAGAAAATGGGGGCCGCCCAGCCGCAATTCGTCTGCCAGCGCCTCGCAATGCTCCTCCAGTTCCGCGAAATGATTGCGCGCGCTCTCCATGAAGTCGGAGACGGCCTTCAGCGGCGTACGGGCCTCGCGCGCAGTGGGGCCATCGTCCGCATCGGCATCCTTGGCGCGATGCAACCGGATGAACGCCTGGGCGATGCCGGGCTGGGAAGCCACGAACTCCTGCAGCTCCGCCTTGCCGATGTCGAGCCCCGCCAGCGCGGGCGAGGACAGCGCCTCCGCCACCTCGCGCTCGATCTGTTCGTCCTGCTCGGCGATCAACTCCCGCAGATCGGCATTGTAGGTGCTGGTGAGCTTCAGGAGGAACGGCGCGGTCAGCGGACGCTGGTTGCGCTCGATCAGGTTGAGATAGCTTGCCGAGATCCCGAGTTCCTCGGCCATCCGGTTCTGCGCCAGGCCCAGGCGGCCCCGCAATCGGCGCAGCCTCGGGCCGGCAAAAATCTTGCGATCGGGAAGCGGGAGTTCCTCAGCCATTTAGTCAATACTTTACATGATTACAGAGCGAAATGGTGTGTTTCATACCGGTCCACACGATTTTTACAACATTCCTTTGACCGCCCCGGGTAAATTGCGGCAAAGCAAATCCATCGGTTTTCCGGCGCTCCCGCGGCTCGGCCTCAGGACGCATTGTGAAAACATTGTAGATGAATTGAAGATTGGAGCATCGCAATGACCTATAACAAGCAGATCGACGAGGCGAGCACGCTGATCGAACGCAACGGTGCGCCCTGGGGCGATATCGAAGCCGCTGCCGTCGCCCGCATGCGCCTGCAGAATCGGTTTCTGACCGGCCTCGACATCGCCAAGTACACCGCCGGCATCATGCGCGCCGATATGGACGCCTATGATGCGGACCCCGCGAACTACACCCAGTCGCTGGGCGCATGGCACGGCTTCATCGGGCAGCAGCAGCTCATCTCGATCAAGAAGCATTTCGGCAGCACCAAGGGCAAATATCTCTATCTGTCCGGCTGGATGGTCGCCGCGCTGCGCAGCGAGTTCGGCCCTTTGCCCGATCAGTCGATGCATGAGAAGACCTCGGTCCCCATGCTGATCGAGGAGCTCTACACCTTCCTGAAGCAGGCCGATGCGCGCGAACTGGGCTTGCTGTTCCGCGATCTCGATGCCGCCAATGCGGCGGGCGACGACGTGAAGCAGCGCGATCTGCAGAACAAGATCGACAACTTCCAGACGCATGTCGTTCCCATCATCGCCGATATCGATGCCGGCTTCGGCAATGCCGAGGCGACGTATCTGCTCGCCAAGAAGATGATCGAGGCCGGGGCCTGCGCGATCCAGATCGAAAACCAGGTGTCCGACGAAAAGCAGTGCGGCCATCAGGACGGCAAGGTCACCGTGCCGCACGAGGACTTCCTCGCGAAGATCCGCGCGGTCCGCTACGCCTTCCTGGAATTGGGTGTCGACGACGGCGTCATCGTTGCGCGCACCGACTCGCTCGGCGCGGGACTGACCAAGCAGATCGCCTTCACCAAGGAAAAGGGCGATCTGGCCGATCAGTATAACAGCTATCTCGATGTCGAGGAGGTCGATCCCGCCAATGTCGGCCATGGCGATGTCCTGATCGCCCGCGAAGGCAAGCTGGTGAAGCCCAAGCGCCTGCCGTCCAACCTCTTCCAGTTCCGCTCGGGCACCGGCGAGGACCGCTGCGTCCTCGACTGCATCACGTCGCTGCAGAACGGTGCGGACCTGCTCTGGATCGAGACCGAGAAGCCGCATATCGGCCAGATCGGCGGCATGGTGAACCGCATCCGCGAAGTGATCCCGAATGCGAAGCTGGTCTACAACAAC
>JBELIU010000036.1:0-16770 GCA_042090735.1 Novosphingopyxis sp.
GGTCTTCGCCCGGATGCGCACGCCCGCCGGCCAGTTGTTCGGCTTTATGGGGCTCCATCCCCGTCCTCCGCAGACCGGCACCGATACGCAGGAACGCGATGCCGAGATCGCGGTGGGCGCGCGAATCGCTGCCAAATCGAAGCTGCCGGTGCTGGCGATGGGTGATTTCAATGACGTCGCCTGGTCGGACACGTCCGAGCTGTTCAAGCGCATCGGCACCTATCTCGATCCGCGCATCGGCCGGGGCTTCTACGCCACCTTCCCCGCCAAGTTACCAGCATTCCGCTGGCCGCTCGACCAGATCTATTTCACCAAGGAATTTTCGATCGACCGGCTGGAAGTGCTGGAGAACGTGAATTCGGATCATCTGCCGATCATCGCCAAGATGTGCCTCGCGCCTGCTATCGGAGAGCGCGTGAACGAAGATCCCGAGCCGATCGAGAAGGATGATCTGGAGGAAGCCAACGAGATCATCGAAAAAGGCATTCGCACCGAGGCGCGCGAAGAGGCGATCGGCAATACCGATGGCGCGCGTGAGAAGCGTCAGGAGGCCGAATAGGCTACTCGGCCTCGGGCCGCTCGGCACCGGCCAAGGCCGCGGCGGCGAGCCCCGGTTGATCGGCAAACAGCCCATCGATTCCCGCCGCAATGAATGCCTGAATTTCTGCTGCCAGATTGCCCCGCTGGTCCGGCCGGTCGCCGCGACGCAGATTGCCGGGCAGGAACTCGTTTTCCGCACGGAAGGTCCAGGGGTGGACCAGAAGGCCGGCACCGTGCGCCCACGTTACCAGCTTGGTCGGATCGTCCAGCTGCCCGTTCTCGCCGATCGGGATGATCAGCGATTTCTGCGGTCCGATCGCATCGGCATAGCTGGCGATCGCACCGATCCCGCCCTCGGTCAGCATGTTTTTGTACTGGATATCGGGCGCGTCCGCTGGACCACCGTCTTCTGCCATCAGCTGGACGAGGCGCACCGCACTCACAGCGTTCAGCGCCTTCAGGTTAGCGACTTCAAAGCTCTGCACGAACACCGGTGCCTCGGCGCTGTTCCAGCCGGCTTTTTCGAGAGCGGCCAATAGCGGCGCCTGATGCGGAAGGCCGATCGACGCGAAATAGCTCGGATGCTTGGTTTCGGGATAGACGCCGACGGTGCGGCCTACGCGCGCGCCCTCGCTTTTCGCCAAAGCGATGGTCTCGGCAAAAGTCGGAATTTCGAACTGCCCGTCGTAGCGCGTGTTGGCCGGGCGCAGCTTCGGCAGACGCTCCTTGGCACGCAGGGTCTTCAACTCGGCGAGCGTGAAGTCTTCGGTAAACCAGCCAGTCGTCTCGACGCCGTCGATATTCTTTGTGGCGCGCCGATCCGCGAACTCGGCATGATCGGCGACGTCGGTGGTATCGGAAATCTCGTTCTCATGCCGCGCAATGAGGACGCCATCCTTGGTCAACACCAGATCGGGCTCGATAAAATCGGCGCCCTGGTCGATCGCGAGCTTGTAGGCGGCAAGCGTATGCTCGGGCCGATCGCCGCTGGCGCCGCGATGCGCGATGATGGCGAAGTTCGCCACGGCGGCGGGCCTAGCCGGCATCAGGGGCTCCACGGTCGCGCAGCCGCCGAGCGCGGCCGCGCCGAGCGCCGTCAGAAGAAGCCCTTTCCATCTCAAGCGCTCACCTCCACGCCCTTCCAGAACGCATAACGCCCCTCGATCTCGGATGCGGCATCCTTGGGCTCGGGATAATACCAGGCGGCGTCCTTGTTGGTCTCACCGTCGACCGTAACCGATTTATAGAAAGCCGTGCCCTTCCAGGGGCACACGCTGGTCGTGTCGCTATCCTCGAAATATTGCTCGTCGATGCTGTCTGCCGGGAAATAGGCATTGCCCTCCACCGTCACGATGTCGTCGCTTTCGGCCAAGGTCCGGCCGTTCCAGATTGCTTTCATGTCCTGCTCCTTCGATCGATCCGATCTGCCAACGCGCGCCGCGCGGCATCCGCTCCGTCCTATCCCAATTGCATGAGCGCCAGACCCAGAACCAGGATCGCCGCCGCCACGATCCTCCGGATGCCGAAGCCTTCTTTCAGCAGGACGGCCCCCATCAGTGCGCCGAACAGCACCGATGTTTCGCGCAGAGCGGAAACCTTGGCGGTCTCCATCAGCGTAAAGGCAAACAGGGCGGCCCCGTAGCTCAGGACGGAGAGCGCCCCGCCGGCCACGCCGTAGCGCCAGCGCAGGCGCATCGCCTCACGCCATTGCCCCCGCCGGCGGACTGCGGCGAGGCAGAGGATGCCCACGCAATCGAACAGGAACAGCCAGGCGATGAAGGTGAACGGATCGTCCGCCAGTCGGGCGCCGCGTGCATCGGTGACGTTGTAGAGCGCGATCCCGACCGCCGTCAGCGCGGCGAAGCCCAAAGCGCGCCGATCCGGATGCGATGCGATCGTCACCCCTTTGGGCGGCCAAGCGAAAAGCAAGACCGCGGCGGTTGCAATCAGCAGGCCAGCAATCTCGATAAGCGGCAGTGTTTCGCCGAGTAGCAGGAACGCGCTAATGCCCGTCAGCATCGGCGCACCGCCGCGCATGATCGGGAAGACGAGGCTGAGATCGCCGCGCGACAGCGCCGAGATCAGGGCGAGTTGGTAGAGAAAATGCACCGGCACGGTAATTCCCAGCGCGCCCCACACCGCCGGGCTCGGCGGCGGCACCACGAATAGCACCACCGGTACCATCAGCAGCGAAGCGCTGCCCTGCAGGATCGCGCGGCTGGCCAGAATGTCACTGCCAGCCTTCACGCTGTAATTGGCCGCCGCGAGCGTGATCGCGGAAAACAGGCCGAGCGCGATGGCGAGGAAATGCGGGGCCATTATGCGGTCGCTTCCATCTGGAAAGTCGCGATGGTCCGCATACGCCCCCCCCTGTTTTCCTCTCGCCCAACAGCTATCATGTTCGAAGAATCGCGGCGGTGGGATCGGCGGATATCCATCGCGCAAATCATAGCGCGGATGCGGGTTTGTAGGACAGGTCCGGCGTCATCGGTTCGGCCCGCAACGCTTATATCACCCGGCAGAAAGGCTAACCCAGCCGCTCCGCATAGACGCCCTCGTCGAAACCCACGATCAGATCGCCCGCTCCTTCGATCACGGGTCGCTTGATCATCGACGGGTGTGCCGCCATCAGCCGCGCCGCCCTGGCATCGTCGATCTCCGCTTTGTCTTCATCGGAAATCTTGCACCAGGTCGTGCCGCGACGATTGAGCAGCACCTCATGGCCCACCTCGCCGATCCAACGGTTCAATCGCGCCTCGTCGATCCCGTCTTTCTTGTAGTCGTGAAATTCATACTCCACGGCCCGCGCCTCCAGCCATTTGCGCGCCTTTTTGATCGTGTCGCAATTGGGGATGCCGTACATCGTCAGCGTCATGCGTGCTCCTTCCCGTCGCCTTCGCGCGCGGCGTACCAGAGGCACAGATCCGATACAGGGCAAATGTCGCATTTGGGGCTGCGCGATACGCAGATGCGTTTGCCAAACTGGATCAGCCAGAAGTGGCCATCGCGGTGCGCCCAGTCCGGCGCGCGCTGTTCCAGCTGTTCGGCGGTCTTGTCCGCGGTCTTCGCGTGCGTCAGCCCGATGCGGTTGCAGACGCGGTGGACGTGCGTATCCACCGCGATCACGTCCGCATCGAAGGTGAAACTCATCACGATGTCCGCACATTTACGGCCTATGCCGGGCATTTTCAGAAGACCTTCGCGCGTGTTCGGCACCACGCCGCCATGTTCGCCGATCAACGCCTCGCAGAATTTGCGAATGTTGCGCGCCTTCATATTGTAAAGCCCGGCCGGCTTGATCGCGGCGGCCACCGTCTCGTCATCCAGGTCCAGCATTGCCTCCGGGGTCGCGGCGAGCGCGAACAGCGCCTTGCTCGCTTTGGCCGTATTGCGATCGAGCGACTGGGCGGACAGCATGCAGGAGATGCAGCTGCGGAACGGATCGGGCTGTTCCTTGGGTCCCTTCGCGTCTTTCGTTCGGCCCGGCATCGCATCGCGCAGCCGTTCGAACACCGTCTCGACATCGTCTTCGGGCAGCAGCGCGCTCATTTTGCCTTCACACGGACGTTCATGGCGATGGACATACGCTCCTCGGAATAGGACATGCGCTTCGCGATGCGGATCGCGGCGATCAAGTCGGCTGTCACCTCATCGGCTTCCAGCAGCTGACCGTGCGTGACCGGCGTCTCGAACCGGCCAGGATGCATGGCGCGTATGCGGATCATGTCGTCGCTCATGGCGGTTGGTTTAGCGGGGCTGCCGCAGCTCCACCACCGGGTTTCGCCATCCGCTCATTGCAAGCGCCCGGTCGCGCAGTCGGAACGCGCGGGGCAGCGATCGCACAGCATCTCGGAAGGACGGCAGAGCGTCTGGCCGAGCTTCTTGACCAGCAGATGATGCTCATCGATGTCGGCTGCGGACCATTCCTCGGGTATGATCGGCATCAGCGCGTCATAGGCCCGCCTCGTATCGGCCTTGGGCGGGACGAGCCCCATGCGCTGCATGATGCGGCGGTGGTGGCTATCGATCACGATCGCACGGCGGTGAAAGCGCGAGGTGTTCATGATCCCGGCGCTGATCTTGCGCGCGACGCCGGGCAAGCGTTCCAGCCACGCCATAGCGTCTTCGGTCGGCAGGTTGGACAGGTGCCGCAGATCCACCTCGCCCCTTTCCGCCATGATCGCCTGAAGGCAGGCCTTCAATCGCTCGGCAGACTGCGCCGGAAAGGTCTGCGTCCGCAATTCGTCCGTGAGTGTCTCGACATGAGCCGTGGCCACCGCTTCCCATGTACCGAAGCGCTGGAGCAGCCGATCGGTCGCCGCGTTGGAGATCGCCGTCTTGCTGCGCGCGCCGATGACGCCCTGCACCAGCGTCCAGACCGGATCTTGGCGCTTTTCATGCTGCCGCTCGATCCGCCCGAAGCGCGCGATCAGCGCGGCGTGGAGGCGGCGCAGGATATCGGTGCGCGGATCGCCGCCTAGGGACAGCTGATCGCTCAGCCGACGCTCCGATAGCGCGCTTCGAATACCGCTTCTCGATCGGCCTTGGCCATGCCAGCGGTTTCCTCCATGAAGCGGTTGCGCAGCTCGCGATCGGCGAATACCCAAACGCAAACCGTATCGGCGCTATGGTAGATAGCCTTACGCTCATCATCGATTTCGCAAAGTTCGGGCGGCATCGCCACCGGGATGCAAATCGATTCGATCGTCATTGCTCTATTCCCACTCGATCGTGCCCGGCGGCTTCGACGTATAGTCGTAGACCACGCGGTTTATCCCCTTTACCTCGTTCACGATGCGGGTGGAAACGCTGCTGAGGAAGGCGCTGTCAAACGGATAGACGTCCGCGGTCATGCCGTCGGTGCTGGTGACGGCGCGCAGCGCGCAGACATTGTCATAGGTGCGCCCGTCGCCCATCACGCCGACCGTTTTCACCGGCAGCAGCACGGCAAACGCCTGCCAGATCGCATCGTAAAGACCGGCCTTGCGGATTTCCTCAAGATAGATCGCGTCCGCCTTGCGCAGGATATCGCAACGCTCCTTGGTCACCTCACCGGGAATACGGATGGCAAGGCCGGGGCCGGGGAACGGATGGCGTCCTACGAAGGCATCCGGCAGGCCAAGCTCACGGCCAAGATCGCGCACCTCGTCCTTGAACAGTTCCCGCAGCGGCTCGACCAGCTTCATGTTCATCCGCTCGGGCAGGCCGCCCACATTGTGGTGGCTCTTGATCGTCACCGAAGGACCGCCGGTGAAGGACACCGATTCGATCACGTCCGGATAGAGCGTGCCCTGTGCCAGGAAATCCGCGCCGCCGATCTTCTTGGCTTCCGCCTCGAACACGTCGATGAAGGTCTTGCCGATGAACTTGCGCTTCTTCTCCGGATCGGTCTCCCCCGCGAGCCCTTCCAGGAACATCGCTTCGGCGTCGACGACGACGAGCGGGATGTTGTAGCTGTCGCGGAACAGCGTCTCGACCCGTTCGCGTTCCTGCGATCGCAGCAGGCCATGGTCCACGAAAACGCAGGTCAGCTGCTCGCCGATCGCCTCGTGGATCAGCACCGCGGCCACGGCGCTGTCTACGCCGCCGGAAAGGCCGCAGATCACCCGGCCCTCGCCCACCTGGGCGCGGATCTCGGCGATCTTGGTGTCGCGGAACTCGGCCATCGTCCAGTCGCCCGAACAGCCGCAGACATGGCGCACGAAATTGGCGATCAGCTTCGCACCATCGGGCGTATGCACCACTTCCGGATGGAACTGCGTGCCGTAATAGCGCCGCTCGTCATCCGCGATCAGTGCGAAAGGCGCGCCTGCCGTGGTGGCGACGATGCGGAAGCCGGGCGCGAATTCGGTCACCTTGTCGCCATGGCTCATCCAGACCTGGTGACGCTCGCCGACCTCCCACAGTCCTTCGAAAAGCACGCAGGGCTCGGACACGGTGATGAAGGCACGTCCGAACTCGCCGCTATCGCCGGGCTCCACGCGTCCGCCGAGCTGATCGCTCATCACCTGCTGGCCGTAACAGATGCCCAGGATCGGCAAACCGCTGTCGAACAGCACCTGCGGCGCGCGCGGGCTGCCGTCGGCGGGCACCGAGGCCGGGCTGCCGGACAGGATGATGCCAGACGGCTTCATGCGTTCGAAAGCTTCTTCGGCGGCGCTGAACGGGGCGATTTCGGAATAGACCCCGGCCTCGCGCACGCGGCGCGCAATCAGTTGGGTCACCTGGCTGCCAAAATCGACGATGAGGATGGATTCGGTCTGGGAAGCGGTCATGGCAGCGCGGAATATGGTGCTTGCCCGCGTTAGTCCAGTCGCTCGCGGCGTCCCAGGATCAGCATGCGACTTATCATAGAGCAATTGTTTCGGATGCGGCTAGTTCATAGATGGGACCGATGCGTTTTGACCTCCGCCGCGAGACGGCTCCTCTCCATGAACAAGTCGATGCCGCTTTCGGTGCCCTCGATCTGGAGCAGCGGGCCGACTATCGCCAGTTCATCCAGGCCCACCGCCTCGCCGCGCGGGCAGCGGAGCGGTGGATCGACGGCGCGCAGGATGTGCCGGAAACCCGTCTTTCCCGGCTTCTGGAGCAGGATGCCGATGCCCTTGATCTTCCCGAGGACGATTGGCAACCCGATGCTCTGACGGGCGATCAGCACCCGCTCGGCATCGCCTATGTTCTTTTGGGATCGCGCCTCGGCAACCGCCTGTTGCAACGCGGAGAATATTGGGCAAAACACGCGCAGCATGGATCGCGTTCTGATCATTACCTGTCCGACCGTACGCATGAGCAGAGCTGGCGTGCACTCGTCGACCATTTGGGCAAGCTCGATCCGGACGAAAGCGAGCGCGCGGCCATCATGACCAGTGCCGCCGCGACCTTTGCCGCCTTCCAAGAGGCGCTTCACCACAGCCTGGAAACCCTGCCGGAATGACCATCGACCGCCGCCATGAACAGGTCGACCTTACCAATTGCGATCGCGAACCCATTCATATTCCGGGCCGCGTGCAAAGCTTTGGCTGCCTCATCGCGGTCGGGCGGCAATGGATGGTGCGCTACGCATCTGAAAATTGCGCAGATATGCTGGGCATTTCCGCCGATGAGATGATCGGCAATCCGGTCACGCAAATCCTGAGCGAGAGCGCGGTGCACGACATCCGCTCGCGCCTGCAATCGCTCTCCCTGTCCGATATGGTGGAGCGCGTGTTCCGGCTGGATCTGTTCGACGACGGCCGCCTTTTCGACGCCGCTCTGCATCAATCCGGCGATCATTTTGTGATGGAGTTCGAACCGGCCGGTACGGAAGGGCGCGATTTCCAAAGCTATGTACGTCCCATGATCGCGCGCGTGCGCACGCATGACGATCTGGAAGGCATCTGCCAGGAAGGCGCCCGCCAGCTTCGTGCGCTGACCGGTTTCGACCGGGTGATGGTCTATCGCTTCGGCGAAGACGGCAGCGGGCAGGTTTTCGCGGAGAGCGTCAAAAGCAACATGGAGGGGTTCCTGTCGCTGCGCTTCCCGGCCAGCGATATCCCGAAGCAGGCGCGCGAATTGTATCAGCGCAATCTGCTGCGCATCATTGCCGATGTCGATGATCCCACCGTCGCGATCCGGACCGATGATCCGGAGAAAGAACCGCTCGATTTATCGATGAGCACGCTGCGCGCGGTGTCACCGATCCACATCGAATATCTGAAGAATATGGAAGTCGGCGCGTCCATGTCGGTTTCCATCATGAAGCGGGGCAAATTGTGGGGGCTGTTCGCCTGCCACCATGCCGGCCCGCACATTCTGTCCTATTCGGTCCGCACCGCCGCCGAGTTGTTCGGCGAGCTGTTCGCGTTCGTGCTCGACCAGCGCGAGGCCGATTTGCTGCGCGACGAAATGATCCGCGCGGACGCCATGCGCGACAAGTTGATGCCGCATCTGGCAGACGGAGACGATCTGGCGTCGCAGCTCGATATCATCATCGACAATATGGCCGATATCGTGCCGCATGACGGCGCGGTGGGTTGGATCAACAAGCGCTTCCACGCGCGCGGCACGACGCCGAGCGAGGAGCAGTTCCAGACGCTGCTGCCCTTGCTCGAAGAGAAGTCGCAGATGCGCGTCTACGCCACCAAGTCGATCGCGGCCGAGCATGAACCGGCGGCGGAATATGCGGACGAGGCCGCGGGCCTTCTATCGATCCCGCTGTCCCGCACACCGCGCGATTTCGTTGTGCTGTTCCGCAAGGAAGTGGCCAAGCAGGTCAGCTGGGCCGGCAACCCGGAAAAGGCCGTGCAGCCGGGCCGCTACGGCGATCGTCTGTCTCCGCGCAAGAGCTTCGAGGCTTGGACCGAGGAGGTCCGCGGCGAATCGCGATCGTGGAGCGATGCCCAGCTGCGCGCCGCTGAGGCGTTTCGGATGACGCTAGTGGAGATCGTCCTCCGTATCGCGGATCGCAATGCACAGGAGCGCGCGCGCAACAGCGAGAAGCAGGAACTGTTGATCGCAGAGCTCAACCACCGCGTACGCAATATCCTGAACCTCATTCGCGGCCTCGTGCAGCAGAGCAATACCGGTTCCGGCAGCGTGGAGGATTTCGCCGAGGTCGTCGGCAGCCGTATTCACGCGCTCGCCCGCGCGCATGACCAGATCACGCGCCAGCACTGGGCTCCAGCCTCGCTGAAGGAGCTGATCGGTAACGAGTGCCAGGCCTATGCCGAAAATTGCGGGGACCGGATCAGGGTCCACGGCCCGGACGCCTATCTGAAGCCCGAAGCGTTCACCGCCATTGCCTTGGTGATTCACGAGCTGCTGACCAACTCCGTCAAATATGGCGCGATTTCGGACAGCAGCGGCACGATCACCATTGATATCCGCGAACGGCCCGACCATTCGCTCGACCTGCATTGGCGCGAAAGCGGGGGCCCACCGGTCAAGGCGCCCACCCGCCGCGGTTTCGGATCGACGATCATCGAACGCTCGATCCCCTATGAGCTGGGTGGAGAGGCAGAGATTCGGTTCGAACTGACCGGCGTGGTCGCCGAATATGTGGTGCCCGGATCGTGCATCCAGCGGATCGAGCATGACGCGGACGATGAGGCGGAAAAGCCTGTCCAGCCGGCGCAAAAGGAAGAGCTTCGCGACCTGGGCCGTGCCCTGATCGTGGAGGACAATCTGATTATCGCGCTGGATGCGGAAGAGATGCTGAAGGCGCTCGGCGCGAGCGACATCGAGGTTGTCGGCGGCGTCGGCGAGGCCTTGCGGCGCATGGAAGGAGCGGCGGTCGACATTGCCCTGCTCGATATCAATCTGGGCAATGAAAACAGCGCGCCGATCGCGGAACGCCTGACTGAGCTGGGCACGCCATTCATTTTTACCACCGGCTACGGTGAAAACAGCACCATCCTGGAGAAATTTCCGGGCACGCCGATCGTCGCCAAACCCTATCGGCGCGAGGATGTGGAACGCGCGCTCGGCGAGCTACGCAGCCGAGAGGCGGACTAGGGCCTAGCCTCCCGGGTCGGCGGCCATAGCGCGCAGCTGTGTCTTCAGGATCTTTCCGATATGGCTGCGAGGCAGATCGTCGATCACATGGACGTGCGCCAGCCGCTGCGTCTTGCCGAGCCCCGCATTGACGGCCTCGCGCACTGCCGCGCCGGACATATGGCTGCCCGGTGCGAGCGTCACGAACCCGACGGGCGTCTCGCCCCATTGCTCGGACGGCATGCCCACCACCGCTGCATCCGCGACATCGTCCAAGGCCATCAGCGCGTCTTCCAGATCGGCGGGATAGACGTTGAAGCCGCCGGAGATGATCATGTCCTTCGCACGGCCCACGATCTGGACGAACCCGTCCTCATCGATCACGCCGATATCGCCCGTGCGCAGCCAAAGCTCCCCGTCTTCATCACGCCATTCCATTTCGCTGGTGGCATCCGGGCGGTTGCGATAGCCGCTCATCATGGTGGGCGAGCGCCCCACCATCTCGCCTTTTTCGCCTGCTGGAAGGCGGTTGCCCGCCTCATCTATCACGATCAGCTGATGATTGGGTAGCGGCTGACCGACGGTGTGCAGCTTGTCCGGAAATTTATGCGCATGCAGCATGCACACCACGCCGCCTTCGGTGAGGCCGTAAATCTCGGTCAGTCCGCCCGGCATCCGGCGCAGAACCTCTGCCTTCAATTCCTTGGAAAAAGGCGCGCTGGTGCAGAATTTATACTGCAGCGATGACAGATCGTGATCGTCGAAACCGGGCTGCGCCATCAGCCGCTGATATTGCACGGGCACCAGCATCGTATGCGTAACGTGCTCGGCCTGCGCGATCTGGCCCCAACGCGCGGCATCGAACTTGCCCATGATATAGGCGCATCCGCCCCAAAGCATCGTCGGCAGAAACACCGCCAGCGTGGTGTTGGAATAAAGCGGCGTCGAACACAGGGTGCGGCTTTCCGGTCCGTAAATCGACTTGAAGCCGCCCGCCGCCTGCCGCCAGCGCATCAGATGCGCATGGACGATACCTTTCGGCGCGCCGGTCGTGCCGCTGGAATAGATGATGTTGAATGGATCGCCGACATGAGGCGAAACGGGCTCGGCAATCGCGCCCTCCTCCGCCATCCAGTCGGCCCGCGCGGGCGCATCGTCGCCGCCGCCGTCCAGCATGACGATATTAAGCTCCGGCAGATCGACGCCGCTTTCGCGTAGTTCCGACCATTTCGCGCCATCGACGAACAGATGCGCCGCGCCGCTATCCGCCAGCATGGCCGCGAGTTGCGATGGCGTTGCCGAGGTGGTGAGCGGAGCCGCGCAGCCGCCCGCCCGGATCGCCGCTAGGTAGACGAGCGCATAATCCACGCCGCTGTTGCCTAGGATCGCCACCGCCTGCCCGCGCACCAGACCATCGCGCTGCAAGGCCGCCGCGATCCGTTCGACAAGTGCCCAACCCTCACCCCAGCTGAGGCGCTTGCCTTCATCGATCAGCATGTCGCTATCGGGGTTCGCCGCCGCCCAGTCGGCCAGGACAGCCGGCCAGGAACCGAATTCGGCATCGAGCTGCCGCGCGATAGTAGCGGGGATTACGGGTTGGCTTGCTTCGGTCATCGTCTGCTTACCCGGCCAGGTCCTTGACCAGATCGTAGAGATAATCGCGCGCGGTATAGAGCGCTTTCACCTCCACCCGCTCGTTCAGCCCGTGCACGCCATTGCCGTCCGGATCGCCCCAGACGCTGGGCACGCCATAGGTCGGGATACCGACCGCCGACATGTAGAGCCCGTCGGTCGCGCCGGTCGACATGCTGGGCAGCACCGGTACGCCGGGGAAATATTTCGCCGCGAGCGTCTCCATCGGTCCGATCAGCGCCGGATCGAGCGGCGGCGATTTGGCGAGCGGCTTGTCCTCGCGCGCCAGCGTGATGGTGATGTTCGGATCATTCACCAGCGCTGCCAGCTGCTGCTCCACCTCTTCCGGCGTGTGGCCGGGGAAGATGCGGCAATTGACGTTCGCCTCGACATGCTGCGGCAGTGCGTTCACCGCATGGCCGCCCTCGATCATCGTCGCGACGCAGGTTGTGCGCAGCATGGAGTGCAGCGCCTTGTCCTTGTTGACGATTGCCATGGCGTCCGCATCATTCAGGTCGTTTACCAGCGCGCTCATAGCCGCGCCCGTCTCGTCCTTCCGCATGGCGGCGCTCTTCTGGAAGAAGGCCCTGGTGGTATCGTTGAACTCCGCCGGAAAATCATAGGCGCCGATCCGCTGCAGCGCGCCCGCCATCTCGTAGATCGCGTTCTTGGGCACCGGCTGCGAGCTGTGGCCGCCCGGATTGGTCGCGCTTAGCTTGTAATCCTGATAGATCTTCTCGCCGACCTGGATGGTCTGCACGATCAGATTGCCCTTGCCGTCGGTCCGCCCGCCCCCGCCTTCGTTCAGCGCGAATGCCGCATCGATCAGATCGCGCTTGTTGTTGGCAAGATATTGCGCGCCGTTGAACGCGGTGTCGGTCTCCTCCCCGCAGGTAAGCGCCAACTTGACGGTGCGCGCCGGCTTGTAGCCCGCCTCGGCAAAGCGCACGAGCGTGTCGGCCCAGATCGCGGACATCGCCTTGTCGTCCACCGCGCCGCGCGCATAATAATAGCCGTTCTCTTCGACCAGCTTGAACGGGTCGCGCTCCCAGTCCGAACGCTTCGCCTCCACCACGTCGATATGGCCGAGCAGCAACATCGGCTCTTCGCTGCTGGAGGTGCCGGGATAGACCGCAACCACTCCGCCGTCCTTGGGATGTTCGGGCACCGAGAAGACGGTGACATTCTGCGGCGCCATGCCCGCAGCGATCAGCCGATCCGCGATCTGCTGGGCGGCCTGCGTGCAGCTACCGCTGGACTGCGTAGTGTTGGTCTCGATCAGCTCTTTGTAGAGTCCGAAGAACTGCTTCTGATCCCCGGTCAGCGGGCCCATCTGCCCCGTCGCTACCTGCGCCGAAACCGGCGCGGCGCTGGTCATGATGGCGGCGATAGCGGAGGCGGTGATGAGCAAAGCGGATTTCATGGATCGAGACTCCTTGGATAGCCGCAAGGATTGGAGCACCGATTAGCTGTGGATGGAAGGGGGGTTCGCCTTCCAAAGCGGTGAATTTCCGCCTATATCCATCTCATGAGCGATGTTCCTGAAAATAGCGCGCCTTCGGGCCCGAATACCAACGCCTATGGCGCAGACAGCATCAAGGTCCTGAAAGGGCTGGACGCGGTGCGCAAGCGCCCCGGCATGTACATTGGCGATACCGACGACGGCTCCGGCCTCCACCACATGGTGTTCGAGGTGTCCGACAATGCGATCGACGAAGCGCTGGCCGGTCACTGCGACAAGGTGCTGATCGAACTCAATCCGGACGGCTCGGTTTCGGTCGAGGACAATGGCCGCGGCATCCCGGTCGATATGCACAAGGGCGAAGGCGTCTCGGCGGCGGAAGTCATCATGACGCAGCTGCACGCGGGCGGCAAGTTCGAGAATACGAGCGACGACAATGCCTACAAGGTGTCCGGCGGCCTGCACGGCGTGGGCGTTTCGGTGGTGAACGCGCTTTCCGAATGGCTGGAGCTCACCATCTGGCGCGACGGACGCGAGCACTGGATGCGGTTCGAGCATGGCAATTCGGTCGCGCCGCTCGAAGATCGCGGCCCTGCGCCCGACCGCGGCGGAGAGCCCTATAGCGGCACGCGCGTCACCTTTCTGCCGTCCACCGACACGTTCAAGAATGTGAACGAGTTCGATTTCGACAAGTTGGAGCATCGCTATCGCGAGCTGGCCTTTTTGAATTCTGGGGTTCGTATCGTCATCCGCGATGGCCGCCATGAGGAGCCGATCGAAAAGGAAATGTTCTACGAGGGCGGCATCGCGGCCTTCGTCAAATATCTGGACCGCAACAAGACCCCGCTGCTGCCCGATCCCATTGCGATCAGTTCCGAACGGGACGGCATCGGCATCGATGTCGCGTTGGAATGGAACGACAGCTATTACGAGAATGTCCTCACCTTCACCAACAACATCCCGCAGCGCGACGGCGGCACGCACCTCGCCGCCTTCCGCGCCGCGCTGACCCGTACGCTCAACAATTATGCCGAGCGTTCGGGCCTGATGAAGAAGGAGAAGGTCAAGCTTACCGGGGATGACATGCGCGAAGGGCTGACCGCGATCGTTTCGGTCAAGCTGCCCGATCCGAAGTTCGGATCGCAGACCAAGGACAAGCTGGTCAGCAGCGAAGTCCGCCAGCCGCTGGAAAGCCTGATGGCGGACCGAATGAGCGAATGGCTGGAGGAAAATCCGCAATATGCCGCCGCGGTGATCCAGAAGACCGTCGATGCCGCCGCCGCGCGCGAAGCGGCCCGCCGGGCGCGCGAGCTTACCCGGCGAAAGGGCGTGATGGACATCGCCTCCCTGCCCGGCAAGCTGGCCGATTGTCAGGAGCGCGATCCGGCGAAATCCGAACTGTTCCTGGTCGAGGGTGACAGCGCCGGCGGCTCCGCCAAGCAGGGGCGCGACCGGCATTATCAGGCCATCCTTCCGCTGAAGGGCAAGATCCTGAACGTCGAGCGCGCACGGTTTGACCGTATGCTGTCTTCCAAGGAAGTCGGCACACTGATCCAGGCGATGGGCACCGGCATCGGGCGCGAGGACTTCAACGTCGAGAAGCTGCGCTACCACAAGATCGTCATCATGACCGACGCCGACGTGGACGGGGCGCACATCCGCACCCTGCTCCTCACCTTCTTCTACCGTCAGATGCCCGAGATCATCGAGCGCGGACATCTCTACATCGCGCAGCCGCCGCTGTACAAGGTGGGCCGCGGCAAGAGCGAGGTTTATCTGAAGGACAACAACGCGCTCGACGCCTATCTGATCGACGCGGGTTTGAACTCGATGGTGATGGAGACCGAAGGCGGCCAGCGTGCCGGCAAGGATCTTCGCACGCTCGTCGAGCATGCGCGGCGTATGCGCAGCCTGATGGCCTACATCCCGCGCCGCTACGATCCCGCGATCATCGAGGCGCTCGCCTTGGCGGGCGCGCTGTCTCCCGACCTCACAGCCGATCAGCGCCAGGCCGCCGCCGCGGAAGCCGCACGCTGGATGGACGCCGCCGATGAGGAGGGCCGCTGGTCCGCCCATGTCGGCGAAGAAGGCGGCTATCGGTTCGAACGGCTGTGGCGCGGCGTGACCGACCATCACCGCGTCGACGCCGGGTTCCTGGTTTCCGCCGAAGCACGCAAGCTCCACAAGCTCGCCACCGAGGAGAAGGAAAGCTACGCCACCGCCAGCCGCCTGATGAGCCAGAAGGCCGCCGAGCAGGAAGCCGAGCTGGCCGAAGCCGACGACCCGCTTGCCGAGGAGAGCGAGGGCCAGGAGAACGAGCCCAATCGCCTCACCGCGCGCGCAGACGATGGCGGCGCAGCGGGAACCCGCATCACGCGCCCGAGCGAACTGCTCGACGCGGTGCTCGCCAGCGGCAAAAAGGGTCTCGCGGTTCAGCGGTACAAGGGGCTGGGCGAAATGAACGCCGAGCAGCTGTGGGAGACCACGCTCGATCCGGAAAACCGCGCTCTCCTGCAGGTCGAGATCGAGCAGGCCGATGTCGCCGATGAAATCTTTACCAAGCTGATGGGCGACGTGGTCGAGCCGCGCCGCGAATTCATCCAGGACAATGCGCTCGACGTGGCGAACCTCGACGTCTGATCCGCCAACGGAAAAGGGAGAGCGTTGCCGCTCTCCCTTCCCTCGCGTTGCGCGAACCTTCGGCGGCTAATCAGCCCGCCTTGTCGGAATAGTCCTCTTCGCGTTCGAGCGAACCGACATTCTCCTGCGCCGGCTCTCGCACGGCTGATCGCGGGGTGGCACCGGCCGTCGCACCGTAGCGCTGGTCGCCCGCGAAAGTGCGGTTTCTGCTATCGTCGACGCGCAGATTGTTCTGCACGTGGCCGATGCCCGCAACGCTGTCGGCCAGATCTTCGGCACGGCGCTTGGCGCGCCTGCTGTCGACGCTGCCGTCCATGGTCAGTTCGCCGTCGGCGATGCTGAGCTCGATATTGGACGCATCGAGCAGCGGATCGTGGAACATACGTTCGCTGACATCTTCCAGCATCTTGTCGTCGGACCGCACATAACCCTTGGGGCCGCGTCCGCGATGGTCGAGATCGCGGCGAGCAGCAGCCTCTTCATCACCGAACCAGCTGGCAACTTCATCGCCCGCGCGCTCCATCCAGCCGCGATCGCTCTCGCTATAGCGGCGATCGTCGTCGTCACCGTCGCGTTCGACATAGAAGCCCGTCTGGTTGCCGAAGCCACCTGTGTGGCGATCATCGCTGCGCGGCGCATAGGTGCTGCCGAGAGCGGGCGCTCCACCATTTCCGCGTCCCGAATAGGGCCTGCTGGAGCCGGAGCCGGGCGAATACGGATCGTCGCGGCGGCCGGGGATTTCATCATAGGGGACGCGACCGCGTTCTTGCGACACGGGACTGGAACGGTCCCGCTCCATACGATTGGTGAAATTGTCGAAACTGCCTCCACCGCGATGCAAATCGTCGCCGAAGCGGGATGACGAATTGTCGTAATCTCGTGCCATGATTTTTCTGTCCTCTCTTCACGCGTGCGGGCCGGATCGGGCCAGCGCGCTACCGGACAGAAAACCCGCAAGACTCTGGCTTCGTTCCGCTTCCTCAACAGCCTGACTTTATCGGCAACGCAGAAAACGTGATCGCACT
>JBELIU010000285.1:0-3186 GCA_042090735.1 Novosphingopyxis sp.
GTGGGGCTCAGGCCCTTTCAAGGTAATCCGCGAGAGGGCGGGTTGATTGCGCCCGTGCCCCTCCTCCCCCCGCCGGCGCCACGGCTTCGGCGGGCGGTCCCCCTCCCCGAGCTAGCTCGGGGAGGATTGCACTGTTCTGCCAATGCAATACAGTGTAAGACGAACGGGCTTGATGGCCGCGCAGCGCGCGTCCATCTTTGCCGATGAAGGAGCTTATACGACCATGGCCGAAGCCACCCAGACCGCGACGACAAGCAAGCTGGAACTGACCCCGCCCGATCCGGTGCCGACCGTCAGTGCGGAGCGGGCCGCCGGGCTGGTCCCGGTGAGCGAGGAGAAGAAATCCAAGCTCGACGAAAAGGTGGACCAGTTTCTGGCCGAGCTGGTGGCGCAGGATGTGAACTCGCCCGAATTCGGCAAGCGGGTCGATCAGATCACCAATATGGGCCGCAAGGAACTGCAGGTCGCCGCCGGCCAGTCCAACCGCTTTCTGGACCGGCCCGTGCGCGCCATGGACGAAACCAGCGGCGTCGGCGCGGACCTGGCCGAGCTGCGCCGCACGGTGGAGGATCTCGATCCGTCCAAGCGCGGCAAGCTGCTGCAGAAGAAGAAGCTGTTCGGCGTCATCCCCTTCGGCAACAAGCTGCGCGACTATTTCGACGGCTACAAGAGCGCGCAGGGGCACATCTCCTCCATTCTCGAGCGGCTGAAGAACGGCAAGGACGAGCTGCTGATGGACAATGCCGCCATCGATGTGGAGCGCACCAAGCTGTGGGAGGCGATGGGCAATCTGGAACAGATGATCCACATCTCCAAGACCATGGACCAGCGGCTGGAGGAGAAGGCGGACGAGCTGGACCATAGCGATCCGGCCAAGGCCAAGGCGATCCGCGAGACGGCCTTGTTCTACGTGCGCCAGCGCACGCAGGACCTGCTCACGCAGATGGCGGTGACGGTGCAGGGTTATCTCGCGCTCGATCTCGTCAAAAAGAACAATGTCGAGCTGGTGAAGGGCGTGGACCGCGCCAGCACCACCACCGTCGGCGCGCTGCGCACCGCGGTCACGGTGGCGCAGGCGATGACCAACCAGAGGCTGGTGCTCGATCAGATCACCGCGCTCAACACCACCACCGCAAACATCATCGAGGGCACCGGCAAGATGATGCGCGAGAATACCGCGCTGATTCACGAACAGGCGGCGGGCAGCACCATTCCGCTGGAGACGCTGTCCAAGGCGTTCCAGGATATTTACGACACGATGGACACGATCGACCAGTTCAAGCTGCAGGCACTCGGATCGATGAAGCAGACGGTGGATTCGCTGGGCCAGGAGGTCGAGAAGTCGAAGGGCTATATCGCCCGCGCCGAAGGGCAGGCCGCCGCGCTGAAGGACGCGCGCGGCGCCGAGCCGGAGCTGCTCAGCGCGCTGGGCGCGGAGTGAGGGGCTGAGCAAAATGGTCACCGCCTCCGATCACGACGCCGTGATGCGCAGCGCCGCCCGCGTGATCCCCGATCAGCGGGCTCGGCGCGAGGGCTCGATCGGTCAGCGCTCCAAGGAGCTGAAGCGCAAGAAGGCCTTGCAGAAGCTCGCCATCGGCGCGGGCGGTGCTGCCGCGGTGGTGATCGCCGCGATGATCGCCGGCATGATCCTGAACGGCATCGGCTTTACCGGCGTGATGATCGCCATCGGGCTGATTCTGCTCGCCTTCGTGATTGCCGCAATGCTGCCGGGCCTGCCCGAACCGACGCCGGAGACCATTCAGAAGGCTGACCTCAAGACGTTGGCGGGCAAGACCGAGATCTGGCTGGAGCGTCAGCGCCCCGCCCTCCCCGCGCCCGCCGTCACCCTGATCGACGGCATCGGCACGCGGCTGGACCAGCTCTCGCCGCAGCTCGCCACCTTGGGGGAGAACGATCCGGCGGCGCAGGAGGTGCGCAAGCTGGTGGGCGAATATCTGCCGGACATGATCAACGGCTACAGGTCGATACCCGAACCGCTGCGGCGCAAGGACAATGGCGGCTCAACCCCGGAAGAACAGCTGATCGGCGGCCTGCGTACCATCGACCGGGAGATCGAGACGATGACCGGGCAGATTGCTCGCGGCGAGCTCGACAAGCTGGCCACGCGCGGGCGGTTTCTCGAGCTGAAATATGACGGTGCGGGCGAGGAGTAGACAGGGCCTCTCTTGAGGCGCAGGGTCATGGGGGGGTGTTGGAGCCTATCGCCCCAGCCGCCGCACCACGCTCCAGGCCAGCGCCTTGCCGCGGTTGCTCGCGGGGAACCGCCCCGGCGGCCTGGGACGCATGCCGATCTTGCGCAACGTGCCGTTGAACGCATGCGCATTCGCCTCCGCCACGCTCCAGGCGGAGCGCCAGGTGATCGATAGCGAGATGCTGGGCTGCGGCCCGTTGCGCACATAATGCGGCGCCATGACAGGCACATAGATCGCCTGCCCCGGCGCAAGCGCCACGTCCATGCCACCATCCGAAAAGCCATCCTGCCAGACGAGGTTGCGGTTGCCGCCGCGATGATAGCTCTCATGCGACTCCTGCGGCGCGAAACGCGAATCGCCGGGCGGATAGACGCGCATCGTCTTGGTCCCGCGCAATTGCAGCAGGATGTTGTGCTCGGGATCGAAATGATAGGGCGTCATCGAGTTCGGCGAGGAGATGAAGATAAAGGCCTGCAGCTTCTTCATCGCGCCGGTCTTGGGCACGATGTCGCCCTCCAATTCGCCCAGCAGATCGTGCAGCAGCGCGGCATAGGCCGGGTCGCTCTCCACATTCTTCAGCACCGCCCAGCTGTTCGCGCTGTCGATGTTGCGGATCGTGTCGCCGATGCTGCGGCCGTTGGCGGGCACGTCCTCGGGGGCGATGAAGACGGGAAGATCCCCTAGATTATATTCCACCCGCGCCGGATCGAGCCGCTCCGACAGATTGGCCAGCGCGGGCAATGTGAGCAGGTCGTGATCGCGGAGGCCGTGATGCAGACGGCCGGGCACTTCGGGATAGAGCGCCGCAAATTCGGCGCGCGCCGTCTCGCTGAAAATCGTCATGTGCCGCTCCCCTGCTTCCCCCGCGCCCGCTTGAGGCGTTTCTGCAATTTCTCCGCCGCGCGCACGGCACGGAAATAGGCCCCCCGCCCGCGCCCCTTCAGCTCGATCGAAACACTGCCCACAGGCCGCC
>JBELIU010000037.1:0-16724 GCA_042090735.1 Novosphingopyxis sp.
GACAGATTGTCGAGGCTGCGGATCATCAGCTGATCCTTCAGCACCGCCATGTCTGCATCGCCGATAATCTTGGCGATGCCCTGCACCGCGCTCGGTTGCGCCACGATCAGCTCCTGGATTTCCGGGCTGGTCTTCTGCAGCATGCCCGCAAGATCGAGGCCGGGGGCCATTGCCTGCAGCTCGGCCACGCTCATCTTGTTATAGGTCTTGGTGGCGTCGGAGCTGTCTTCCTTGGTCCAGTGCACCTCGGCAATCTTCTTCTCCATGTCGAAGATCGCCTGCGCGCGGGCGGCGGCATTGGCCTCGCCCGCCAGCTCGAACATCTTGGTGAGATGCGCGACATATTTGGTGCGGATGTCCTGGAAGCGCTCGCTATCGCCCAGATAGTAGTCGCGGTCGGGCAGGCCGAGGCCAGCCTGATACATATTGAAGATGTAGGTGTCGGGATTCTTGTCGTCCTGGCCGACATAACCGGCCACCGGCCCGCGTACGCCGTTCTTGGCCGCATCGACCAGCAGCAGCGCGTAATCTTCCTTGTTCTGCAAGCCGTCGATCTGGTTCAGCCAGGGCTGGATCGGGGCAAGGCCCTTGGCCTCCACCGTAGCGGTGTCGAGATAGCTGGAGAAAGCCCGGCCAATGCGGCTGTTCGGGTCCATCTGCGCTTCTTCGAGCACGTTCTTCACGCGCTCCTGGCTCAGATCGGCCAACGCGGTGAACATGCCATAATTGGACTTGTCGGCAGGGATCGCAGTGCTCTTCGCCCAGCCGCCATTGGCGTAACCGTAGAAATCGTCGCCCGGCTGAATCGATGTGTCCATGCCTTCCATGTCGAACCCGAAATCGCCGATTTCGGCCTTGCCGTCGGCGCGGTTCGCCTCGGCCGACGCATCGGCATCGGCGGACAGCGCCATTTCGGCTTTCGACTTGGTGTCGGCGCCGGCATTCTGAGCGGCGGCAGGGTTTGCGGCCAGCGCCAGCGGAGCAGCGGCCAGAAGAAGCATGGTGCGCAATGCAGTCATATTCGATCCTCGGTGAATTAATTCCTTACCGCCCCCGATGAACCGGGAACCGGTGCCGCGCAAGCCGAGGGGCAGACCAATCGGCGGACGGCGAAGATCAGACGATAAACGACAGCGGTTTGCGCCAGGCTGAATGGGGGCAAAAATGACGCAGCTTCGGCGAAGCCCTAGTGCGCGCGCTCGCGCTCCCGTTCACGCTGGCGGCGTCGGATGGCGTAAGCGCGCAAACGCCCCCTGCGCTTTTTGCCCTGCTTCAGGCGCCAGGCAAAGCTGGCCAGCAGATAGCCGACGGAAGCGAACAGGATACCGAGCACGACCATGCCGAAGGCGGTCACCCCGGCCTCGCGCAGCAGCCAGCTCAGCCACTGGCCGAATTCGCTCTGCACTTGGTTGTTGAGCGGCGCGCCCACCGTCATAGCGTCGATGCGCAGGATGAAGCGGCCGAGCTTGTTCGCCACCACCACCCAGAAGGGATAGGTGATCGGATTGGTGATGAAGGTGGTTGCCGCCGCAATCGGCACATTGGCACGGACCGGCCAGGCCAGCAGCGCCGCCACGAAGATTTGCCCCACCGGAATCCAGAAGCCCGCCAGCATTCCCAACGCGATGCCGCGCGGCACCGACCGACGGGTGAAACGCCACAGATCCGGCCGCATCACGCGATCGGCAAACGGTTTCAGGAGGCGGTTGCGCCCCATCTCGTCGCGCGTGGGCATCTTCATGCCCAGCCGATGATGCAGCGGGCGCTTTTCGTCAGCCATGCTGACGCAGGAGGCGGCCCTGTTCCCGTTTCCAGTCGCGCTCTTTCTCGGTCGCGCGCTTGTCCGGAGCCTTCTTGCCCTTGGCCAGCGCGAGTTCGACCTTCGCCCGCCCGCGCGAATTGAAATAGATCGATAGCGGCACCAGCGTCATGCCGCGGCGCGCCACGGCACCGTACAGCTTCTCGATCTCGCGCGCGTGCAGCAGCAGCTTGCGCGGGCGCTTCGGCTCATGATTGAAGCGATTGCCGTGGCTGAATTCGGGGATGTTGGCGTTCACCAGGAACACCTCTTCGTCGCGCACCTCGGCAAAGCTCTCGGCGATCGATCCCTCGCCGAAACGCAACGACTTCACTTCAGTACCGGTCAACGCGATTCCCGCCTCGAACGTCTCTTCGATGAAAAAGTCGAAGCGCGCGCGCCGGTTCTCGGCGACGGTCTTGGCTTTGTCGAACGTGGTGGGGCGAGGTCGGGCCATGGGAGGGGGCGTATATAGGAACGATCTGGCGAATGCGAAGGGCGATTGGCGGGCACCGTCATTTACCCTGAACTCAAGCACCCGGCCGGGCGAAAAACGGTCGCTCTCAACGAAAAAACGTCGTCTGGCGAGCCAGCGCGCGCGGGGACTGGCGAACTGGTCGCTAGATCAACCCCGCATGTTCCAGCGCCGCGTCGATCCTGCGACGCGCTTCCTCGCGCGGCTCCAGAATGGGCAGGCGGACCCCGGTCGGGAAGCCGGGCCGCACGCGGGAGACCGCATATTTGGCCGGTCCGGGAGACGTATCGCAGAACATCGCGCTGTGCAGCGGATAGAGCCGGTCCTGCAATTCCAGGGCGCGGTCGTAATCCCCGGCAAGGCAAGCGTTCTGAAACTGCGCGCACAGCTCGGGCGCGGCGTTGGCGGTAACGGAAATGCAACCTTTGCCACCCATCGCCATGAAACCGAGCGCGAGATAATCATTGCCGGATATCTGCGCAAAATCAGTTCCGCACGCGACGCGCTGGCGCGGAATGCGCTCCATATCGGCCGTGGCGTCTTTCACGCCTACGATCGTCGGCAGCGCGGCAAGCTTCGCCATGGTCTCCACCGAAATGTCGACCGCGGTGCGACCCGGAATGTTATAGACCACGATCGGCAGATCGCAGCCCGTGGCGACATGTTCGAAATGCGCCAGAATGCCTTCCTGGCTGGGCTTGTTGTAATAAGGCGGCACCATCAGTCCGGCATCGGCGCCCGAATCCTTGGCGCGCTGCAGATTGACGAGCGCGACCGCGCTGTCGTTGGAGCCGCAGCCCGCGATCACCGGCACGCGGCCCGCCGCCTGCTCCACGCACACACGCACCACATTGAAATGATCGTCGATCGTCTGCGTCGCCGCCTCTCCCGTGGTGCCGCAGGGGACTAGCGCATGGCTTCCGCTCTCGATCTGCCACTCGACGAACGCGCGAAAAGCCTCCTCATCGAACGCTCCGTCGCGAAAGGGCGTCACAAGAGCGGGAATGGAACCGGAAAACATTGATCGGATTCTCCCGAAGGGGCAGTGCGTGAAGATCATCGGCGCGGCGCGCAATGCGCACCCGCCATCCCCGTTCAGCGCCTGATAAGGAGCCAAGCCCTATCATGTCCAGCATGGTAAAGCGTCTCTCCGTTCCCCTCGCCCTTCTTTGTTCCACCAGCGCGCTCGTTCCCGCTTCAGCGCAGCAGCAGCTCGTGCCGGAAAGTTTCGCCGCGCAGCCCAAGGGAGCACCCACCTCGCTCCTGCCCGCGTCGCGGCGGGCCGTGCAACAGTCCGGCGGCGGCTATCGCAGCTCTCCCGAATTCGGCGAGCCCAAGCCGCTCGCGCCCGGGCCGAGCCAGCAAGCGCAGTCGACAATCGACTGGTCGCCCCCGACCCAGCAGCCGCAACCGCAACCGCAGCAGGTGCCCGCGCAGGTCCAGCCGCAGGAGACGATCTCCCCGCTCGACCCCGCTGCCGCATCGCAGCTTCAGCAGCAATGGGATACCGCGGCCGCGCAGCTAGCCGATCCCAGCCGCGGGAACATCCCTGCCGCCTTCCAGCGCTGGAAGGCGCTGAGCCAGAGCGATAATCTAGGCTTTGCCGACTATGCCGGCTTCCTGGTGAGCTATCCCGGCTGGCCGGGTGAACAGCGGATGCGCAAGAATGCCGAGGAGTCGATCGAGCTAGGTTACTACACGCCCGCCCAGCTGGTCGGATATTTTCAACGCTTCGAGCCGGTGACCAACACCGGCCGCGCGCAATATGCCATCGCACTCGCCAATAGCGGAGACCGCGTGCAGGCACTCGACTGGGCGCGCAAGGCCTGGACCGGCGGCCCCCTGTCGGACACCGCGGAAACAACGCTGCTCGGCATGTTCGGCGCGCAGTTCACACCGCAGGATTATGATCGCCGCATCGATTCGCTGATCTGGGCCGGGGCGACTGGCGATGCGGGCGATCTGCTCGCCTATGCCACGCCCGAAAAGCGCCAGCTGTTCATGGATCGCCTTGCGATCAAGACCGGCAGCGGAGACCGCGCCTCTGCTTTGGCGCGCAACGATCAGGTGGCCCTCAGCGATCCGGGCTATCTCACCGACCGCGCCACCTATGGCCGCGCCAACGGCCAAAGCTGGGAAACACGCCAGCTGCTCGCGAGTCGGCCCAATCTTGCCAGCTATCCTGAAGATCCGGAGGAATGGTATGAAACGCTGCTCGTCAACGCGCGCGCGGCGGAGAACGACAACCAGAACGAGCTGGCCTATCGCATCGCCAGCCGCGTTGAAGATGCCTTCCCCGCTGGCACCGACATTACCGCGCAGCCGCTGGGCGTGCGAGACGATTACACCAGCCTCACCTGGCTTGCCGGGCAGACCGCCTATTACAAGCTGAACCGGCCCAAGGACGCTGCGCGCATGTTCGCGCTCTATGGCTCTGCCGCGCGTTCTCCGCAGACCATCACCAAGGGCCTCTATTGGGCTGCGAAAGCTTCCCAGCAGGCCGGGGACATGGCTGCGGCCAACGGTTATTGGGAGCAGGCGGCCAAATATTACGACCATTTCTACGGTCAGCTTGCGCTCGAAAAGCTCGGCCGTCCGATCCCCAAGGTGGCGAAGGACGTCGCGAAGCTGACCGCATCCGGCCAGCCCAATTCCCGGCCGATCTACATGGCCGCGCAGGCGGCGGGGCAATATGGCAGCTGGCAGGACCAGTCGACCTTCCTGCGCGCCATCGCCAACGAGGCAAAGAGCGAGCAGGAGCATCTCGCCGCGGTCAACCTGTCCACCTATCTCGGGCGGCCCGACCTTGCCGTGATGGCGGGCCGGAACGCGCGGGTGAACGAGCTGGATGCGCTCATCCCCTTCGCTTTCCCCACCGTGCCGGTGCCGAGCGAGGAGTCCTACAACTGGACGATGGTGCATGCCATTGCGCGGCAGGAAAGCCAGTTCGACCGGGAGGCGCGCAGCCATGCCGGGGCGAGCGGGCTAATGCAGCTGATGCCGGGCACCGCGCGCGAAGTCGCCGGGCGGCAGAACCTCAGCTATTCGCCGAGCGCGCTCACCAGCGATCCCAGCTACAATATCCGCCTCGGCTCCAGCTACTTCCAGCGGATGCTCGATTATTATGACGGCAATTATCCGCTGGCCGTGGCGGCGTACAATGCCGGGCCAGGCAATGTGAACAAGTTCATCCGCGCCAATGGCGATCCGCGGAACGGCGGCGTGGACATCGTCAAATGGATCGAGGAAATTCCGATCTACGAGACCAAAAACTATGTTCAGCGCGTGCTGGAAAATGCGGTGATGTACGATCAGCTCTACCCCGATCATGCGCGCTTCGGCAGTGGCGGCACGCGCACGATCAGCAATTATCTGGGGAACTGAGCGCCGTTTCCGTGAGCGAGCGTACCAACCCTATCACGCACGCAGGCTACGCCGCCCTGCGTGCGGAGTATGAAGAGCTCTTCCAGGTCGAGCGGCCCAAGCTGGTGGAAACCGTCAGCTGGGCCGCCGGCAATGGCGACCGCAGCGAGAATGGCGACTATATCTACGGCCGAAAACGCCTGCGCGAGATCGACCGGCAGCTCAACCGCCTGTCCAAGAAGATGAAGCACGCGCAGCCGATCGACCCGGCCGAGCAGCAGGATCGCTCCCGCGTCTATTTCGGCGCGAGCGTCGAGCTGGCGGACGAAGACGACGAACGCCGTGTGGTGACGGTGGTCGGTGATGACGAAGCCGATCCCGGCTCGGGCCGCATCGGCTGGAACAGCCCGCTCGCCAAAGCCCTGCGCCGCGCCGCCGTGGGCGATCTGCGCGTGGTGCAACTCCCGTCGGGCCCGAAGGAATGGGAGGTAATGGCGATCAACTATCCGGAAGGTGGCGAAACTTAGGTTCGCGCGCCGCGCGCGGTCTCACCCTCGTCGCCGGTCGCCTTTTCCCACGCCAGTTTCGCGCCCTTCTGCACGGCATAGCCGATCGCGAAGGTGACGATGACCGGGAACATCACCTTCACCGCTTTTTCGGCCACGGCACCCCAAAGTGCGCCTTCGACACCGCTGTCGCCGTCCTGCCTGTCGATAAGCGCGCCGATGATGGATCCGAGCATGATGGGTCTTTCTACTGGAGGAATACCCACCAAAGCGACGGGCGGCTATTTCGGTTCCGCGCGGTCCTTCTCGCTTTTGCCCCAGCCGAGGGCCTTTTTCGCAGCCTTGGCGACCTGCTTGTCGAGTTCGGGAAAATCCCCCGGTAGCGCGGCGTCCAGCCGGTCCGCGACCGTCTTCAGCGCGGCGATCCGTGCCGATTTCTTGTGGTTCCCGTCGATCGCGGTCCACGGCGCCCAGCGGGTGTCCGTCCGTTCGAACATGGCATGCACGGCGTCCAGATAATCGCCGCGCTTCTTTCGGTTACGGAAATCCTCCGCCGTGATCTTCCAGCGCTTATGCGGCTTTTCCAGGCGATCGATGAAGCGCCGGTCCTGCTCCTCTTGCGTCACATGGACGAACAGCTTGATCAGGATCGTGCCCAGATCGGTCTGGCTGGCTTCGAACTCGTTGATTTCGTCGAAACCCCTCGTCCACTCGGCCTCGCTCGCAAAGCCTTCGACGCGTTCCACCAGCACGCGGCCGTACCAGCTGCGGTCGAAGATGGAGAAATCGCCCTCACCCGGCAGATCGCGCCAGAAACGCCAGAGAAAATGGCGCTCCTTCTCCTCGGGCGTCGGCGCGGCGATCGGGTAAACCTCGAAATAGCGCGGATCGAGACCGGCGGTGAGGCGCTTGACGATGCCGCCCTTGCCCGCCGCATCCCAGCCTTCCAGCAGCAGGATTGCGCGCTTCCTATGCACGATCATGCGGGCCTGCAGCCGCGCGAGACGGTCCTGCAGGTCCTTCAGCTCATCGGAATAGTCGCCCGCCAGGGGCTCGCCGCGCTCATAATCGGAGAGATCGATCGTCATGCCGCGCTTTTACGGAAGGCGCCGCGGCCGCGCCAGAGCGTTGCCGCGGCTGTCCTTCGAAGGGACGGGTCAATCCCCGATAATGTCGGTGCGCGTCGTCTCGCCCGGCTCGGCCTTGGGCTGTTCCATCAGGCGAATGTGCACATCGCGCAGCTGGCGCGGGCTGACGGCGCTCGGCGCGCCCATCATCAGGTCCTGCGCGCGCTGGTTGAGCGGGAAGGCGATGACTTCGCGAATGTTCGGTTCGTCCGCGAGCAGCATCACGATGCGGTCGATACCCGGTGCCGAGCCGCCATGCGGCGGGGCGCCCAGTTTGAACGCCTCGATCATGCCGGAGAAGTTCGCGTCCACGTCTTCCTTCGTATAGCCCGCAACTTCGAACGCCTTGTACATGATGTCCGGACGATGATTCCGGATCGCGCCCGAGCTCAGCTCGTAACCGTTGCAGACGATGTCATACTGCCAGGCCAGGATGTCGAGCGGGTCCTTGGTCTCCAACGCCTCCATCTCGCCCTGCGGCATGGAGAACGGGTTGTGGCTGAAATCGACCTTTTTCAGGTCTTCGTCATATTCGAACATCGGGAAGTCGACGATCCAGCAGAATTTGAAGCAGCCCTGTTCGATCAGCTCCAGCTCCTCGCCAACGCGAGTGCGCGCGGCACCGGCCAGCTTGGCGGCTTCCTTTTCCTTGCCAGCTGCGAAGAACAGGCCGTCATTCTCGCCCAGGCCCAGCTCGTCATAAAGCGCGGCCATCTTGTCCGGCCCGTGGTTCTTCGCAATCGGCCCGCCAAACTCGCCGCCCTTGCGGGTGACATAGCCAAGGCCAGCAAAGCCTTCCTTGCGCGCCCAGTCGTTCATATCGTCGAAGAACTTGCGGCTCTTGCCTTCAGTGTTTGGCGCGGGGATGACGCGGACGCGGCCACCGCCGCCCACGATCTTCTCGAACAGGCCGAAGCCCGATTTCTCGAAGTGCGAGGTGACGTCGCTGATGATCAGTGGGTTGCGCAGATCGGGCTTGTCGCTGCCATATTTCAGCATCGCTTCGGCATAGGGAATGCGCGGGAATTCGCCCGCAGGCGTCACGCTCTTGCCGCCTGAGAATTCCTCGAACACGCCGGCGAGCACCGGTTCGATCGCCTGGAACACATCTTCCTGCGTCACGAAGCTCATCTCGAAATCGAGCTGGTAGAACTCCGGGCTGCGGTCGGCGCGCAGATCCTCATCGCGGAAACAGGGGGCGATCTGGAAATAGCGGTCGAAGCCCGCCACCATCAGCAGCTGCTTGAACATCTGCGGGGCCTGCGGCAGCGCGTAGAAGCGGCCGGGGTGCAGACGGCTGGGCACCAGATAATCGCGCGCGCCTTCCGGGCTGCTCGCGCCCAGGATCGGCGTCTGGAATTCGGAAAATCCCTGATCGGTCATGCGCCGGCGCAGCGAGGTGATGACTTGGTTGCGCAGCATGATGTTGGCATGCACCCGCTCGCGCCGCAGATCGACGAAGCGATATTTGAGGCGGATGTCTTCCGGATATTCCTGCTCGCCGGCCACCGGCAGCGGCAGCTCATCCGCGGCGGACTGGATGGTGACGCCCCGCGCAAACACCTCGATTTCGCCGGTCGGCAGGTTGGCGTTCATCGTGCCCTCGGCGCGCGCCTTCACTTCGCCGTCGATGGTGACGACGCTCTCCACGCGCAGGCGATCGAGGATCGGCAGCGCCGGGCTGTCCTCGTCCGCGACGATCTGCGTCATGCCGTAATGATCGCGCAGATCGACGAACAACACGCCGCCATGATCGCGCTTGCGGTGGACCCAGCCGGACAGGCGGACGGTCTCGCCGACATCGGCGGCGCGGAGCTGGGAGCAATTATGGGTGCGATAGGCGTGCATGCTGGGATACCGTTCAGGATGATTGAGATGTGCGCGATTGTGTTGCGCAATATGCGGGCGCTAACACAGGGCCAAGGGCATAATGTCAAGCGTGCCGCCCTGCACTCACCTCTTAATCCGTAGTCCCGCGGAGCAAATGGCGTGCATAGCATGGAGCGCCCGTTCCACCCGCCCCGCTCAGCGCTAGGCGTTTTGGGCAAGCTGCATGCATGCCACTATGCACCCAACCCCAAGCTGTGTAAGCCTTTGCTCACCCATGAAGATACATCCGCTCATCACCAAATCCGCCCCGCTTGCCGAACTTTGCGAGCGTCTTTCCAAGGCCGATTTCGTCGCCGTCGACACCGAGTTCATGCGCGAGAACACCTATTATCCGCTCCTCTGCCTGGTGCAGATCGCGGATGACAAGGAAGCCGCAGCGATCGATCCGCTGGCCGACGGCATCGATCTGAAACCGTTGTGGGACCTCCTCGTCCACAATGAAGACGTGTTGAAGGTCTTCCATGCCGGCGGGCAGGACGTCGAGATCGTCTACAACCATGCCGGCAGCACCCCGCACCCTATGTTCGACACGCAGATCGCTGCGATGGCGCTGGGTCAGGGGGAGCAGATCGGCTATTCCAACCTCGTCTCGCTGTGGCTCGGCCACACGCTGGACAAAGGCGCACGTTTCACCGACTGGAGCCGCCGCCCGCTCGACAAGCGGCAGATCGATTATGCGATCGGCGATGTAACGCATCTGTCGGAAATCTTCCCGATGATGCTGGAGAAGCTGAAGGAAACGAACCGCGGCGTCTGGCTGAACGGAGAGATGGAGCGGCTGACCGATCCGGCGAACTACGCCAACGATCCCGAAGAAGCGTGGAAGCGCGTGAAGATCCAGTCGCGCAAGGCCGATGTGCTGGGGCGTCTCAAGGCCCTTGCCGCGTGGCGTGAGCGCGAGGCGCAGGACAAGGATCTGCCGCGCGGGCGGATCATGAAGGACGAGACGCTGGCCGATATCGCCGGCCATCCGCCGCGCGAGCAGAAGGATCTTGCGAAGAAACGCGGACTTTCTGCTGCGTGGAGCGGCAATGATATCGGGCGCCGAATGATGAAGGCGCTGCAATCTGCACAGGCGCTGGATTCGGAGGATCTGCCCGACCGCAAGAACCGGCAGGGCCCGGGCAAGGACGGCGCGCTGGTCGCGGACCTCCTGAAGCTGCTGCTCAAGATTCGTTCGCGCGATATCGACGTTGCCTCGCGCCTGATCGCCAAGGCGGGCGATCTGGAACGGCTGGCGGCGGGTGAGCGCGACGACATGCCGATGCTGGAAGGCTGGCGCTACGAACAGTTCGGCCGCGATGCGCTGGACCTGGTCGAAGGCCGCCTCGCTTTTGCGGTGAAGGGCGGCAAGCTGAAGATGACGCGCACGGAGGACACGGAATGATCCGCGCGGTCCTTCTTGCGCCCTTCTTTCTTGGAGCATGTGCGATGACCCAGGATGGCGCCCGCCTGCCCGGCGATACGACCGCCGAGGTGCCGATGGACGAGGCCGGCGGTTTCGCCTGCGAGGCGGAGGCAGCGGCCAAGCTGATCGGCCAGCGCCCCAGCGAAGAGCTCGGGCAACGCGCAATCGACCTCAGCGGCGCGAGAAGCCTGCGTTGGATCGGCCCCGGCATGGTGGTAACGATGGATTTCCGCGAAGACCGCCTGAATATCCGCTATGACGAAGATTACCGCGTGACGAAGATCGATTGCGGATAAGTCCGACCGGCATTGCGAGCGACGCGAAGCCATGACGGCGTGCCTGAACATTCAGCCCACTACCGCTCTCAGCCCCATATAATTCGCAAGCTGGCCCAGCCGCTTCTCCACCGTTTCCGACAGTAGCGCATGGTCATCGGCGCTGAGCAGCAACCGATCGCCCTCCACGAGGAGGCGGCTCTCCTTCAGCGGGGCGGCCATGCCGGCGCTGATGCGCTGGGCTAGGCGCATGGCGAGGCCCCAGGCGATGGCACGGTCGATCGCCTTTCCGCCCGCCAGCGCACCGCCGCCCGGAAAGACCGAGGTGCCGCCGCCAAAGCTGGTGTAGAGCGCCTGCCCCAACATTTCGCGCCCTGCGCCGTCGATGCCGACCCAATTGCCGTGCAGCCCCGCTTCCAGCCCGCGTTCGGCCCGAAAGTCCGGGTTCGCGCGCCAGGCGACATCGCCAAGATTGCAGGCCGCCCGGCGCAGGCGCTGCCATTCGGCGCTGTCGCTCTCGAACAAAGGGGCGATCCACTCATCGACGGCGATCCCGTGCAGCGGAAAGCGCCCTTCCGCACGGCCCATGTCGGCGGTTCCGGCGAGCAGCGGATCGGCGCTGCGCATTTCCGCATCCAGCGCGTCGAAATGCGTGCCCTCGCGCACCCCGAAGGCGGAAATGAGGATCGTGCTGGGTTTCAGTTCTTCCACCAGCAGCGCCAGCAGCCGGCTTGCCTCGCGCATATAAGGAACGCGGCTCGATCCGACGCCGGGCACCTTGCCGATCTCCGCCGCGTCCATGGACGCTACCTTGTCGGCAAGCTTCAGCGCGCGGGCGGGCGGAATCTCATAGTGATGGACCACGCGCAGCGGCCAGTCGCCCTCTTCCATGTCGATGCGCGCGAGCGATCGCCAACTGCCGCCGACAAGGTACAGCGGCATCGGCTTGTCCTTGATGGCAAGACCGCTCTCGGCAAGCGCCTTGCCGAAGCGCTTGGCGAGCGTGCCCGCGCCTTTTTCCAATATCGGTTTGGCCCGCAGCACGCCGAAGGGCAGCGAAACGCCCTGCTTCACCTGCCCCTTGCCGATGCGCGCGATCTCCAGGCTGCCTCCGCCCAGATCGCCGGCCCAGCCCCTGGCGTCCGGGAAGGCGGCGAGCACGCCCATGCCGGCGAAATAGGCCTCTTCCTCGCCGCTCAGTACCCGCGGATCGAACCCGCGTGCGCGGGCACCTTCCAGAAACGCCTCGCCATTTTCCGCGTCGCGCACCGCGGCGGTGGCGATCGCGTCGATCCGGTCCACCTCGAACGATGCGCAGAGCAGGCGGAAGCGAGACAGCGCGCGCATCGCCCGGTCGCTCGCTTCATCCCCGATACGGCCGGTTTCCGCCAGTTCGGCCCCCAGACCCGCCATCACCTTTTCGTTGAAGATCATCGAGGGCGCACGCGGATGGCCGGAATACACCACAAGCCGCACCGAGTTCGATCCGATGTCGACAACGGCCGATCGCATGCTCGGCGACCCGGGATGTTCGGCCATCACAGCCTGCTTGCGGCCGAAGATCACTTGCCCTTGCGCCGGTCGAGCCGCAGCTTGGGTACCGATTTCGATTTTTTCAGCGCCTTGCCGCGCCCGGAAAGCGAAGGATTGGTCATGAAATACTGGTGCAGGTTGAACCGCTTGCCCTGCGGATGGATGCGTTCGTACCGCCCTTCCCCGTCCATTTCCCAGCTCTGCTCATTATCGATCAGATTGGCGACCATCACCTGATCAAGCACCTGATCGTGCACCGTGGGATTCGAGATCGGCATCATATATTCCACGCGCCGCTCCAGATTGCGCGGCATCCAGTCCGCCGAGCTGATGAACAGCTTCGCGTTGTCATTCGGAAGCGCGCGGCCATTGGCGAACGCCCAGATGCGGCTATGTTCCAGAAAGCGCCCGATCACGGATTTTACGCGGATATTTTCCGACAGGCCGGCGATGCCGGGCCGCAGACAGCAGATGCCGCGGACGATCAGATCGATCTGCACGCCCGCCTGGCTCGCTTCGTACAAGCGGTCGATCATCTGCGCGTCGACCAGCGAGTTCATCTTCGCCCAGATCCCGGCGGGCTTGCCCTCGCCAGCGTTCGCCATCTCGGCGGCGATCAGCGCCTCCAGGTCCTGCCGCAGATCGACCGGCGAGATCGAGATGCGGCTGAGTTCGCCCGGTTCGACATAACCGGTGATATAGTTGAACAGCTGCGCGGCATCGTGCCCGGTTGCCGGATCGGCGGTGAAATAGCTGAGATCGGTGTAAATCTTGGCGGTGACGGGGTGATAATTGCCGGTGCCGAAATGGCAGTAGGTGCGATATCCGCCCTCTTCCTTGCGCACCACCATGGTCACCTTGGCGTGGGTCTTCCACTCGATGAAGCCATAGACCACCTGCACGCCCGCGCGCTCCAGCTGCGCCGCCCAGGCCAGGTTCTGCTCCTCGTCGAAGCGCGCTTTCAACTCCACCACCGCGGTGACCGACTTGCCGGCCTCCGCCGCGTCGATCAGCGCGCGAATGATGCGCGACTGGCGTCCGGCGCGGTAAAGCGCCAGCTTGATGGCGACGACATCCGGATCGGACGCCGCCTGCTCGATCATCGCGACCACCACGTCGAAGCTCTCATACGGGTGGTGTACGATGATATCCTTCGCCTGGATCGCGGCGAAGCAATCCCCGTCATATTCGCGAATGCGCTCGGGGAAACGCGGCGTGAAGGCGGGGAATTTCAGGTCCGGGCGATCTTCGTTGCACAGCACCGCCAGATCGCTGATGCCGATGAAACCATGCACGAGTGCGCGGGAGGAGCCGACGACGAGCAGGTCTTCGCGGATCGTCGCGGACACGGCGTCGGGCAGGCTGTCGTTCAGCTCCAGCCGGATCACCTGCCCCTTGCGCCGCCGCTTGATCGCGCTCTTGAAGTAGCGGACCAGATCCTCGGCCTCTTCCTCCACCTCGATATCGCTGTCGCGCACGATGCGGAACGTGCCGGAGCCCATCAGCTCATAGCCCGGGAACAGTCGCTCCACGAAGTAGAGCACCGTATCCTCGATGGCGACATAGCGGGCCTCGCTTCCCGGCACACGCAGGAAGCGGGGCAAGGCGGCGGGGATCATCAGCAGTTCGCGAATCGCGCGACCGTCCTTCTGCCGCTTCATGTCGAGCACGATGCTGAGGCCCAGATTGGGAATGAAAGGAAAGGGATGCGCCGGGTCCAGCGCCTGCGGCGTCAGGATCGGGAAAATCTGATCGTTGAAATGATCGCGCAGCCAGCCCGCGCCGTCTTCGTCCAGCGACGACGGGGAGACCACCGCGATCCCCTCTTCCTCCAGCGCGCCGCGCAGGAACTCCCAGGCCTGCTGCTGCGCCTGCATCAGCCGGTCGCTCTGTTCGTAGATCGCTTCGAGCTGCTGGGCGGGCGTCAGGCCGTCGGGCGAGCTCAGCTCCACCCCTTGCGCAACCTGCCCCACCAGGCCTGCCACGCGGACCATGAAGAATTCGTCCAGATTGCTGCCGGAGATGGACAGGAAGCGCAGCCGCTCGATCAGCGGATGGCTGGGATTGCATGCCTCCTCCAGCACGCGCTCGTTGAATTTCAGCCAGCTGAGCTCGCGGTTGATATAGCGTCGCGCGCCTTCCGGCGGATTGGGGCTGGGCGGCGTCTCCCGAAACTTCGCGTCGCTTTCGGCCATCTCAGATATCCAGTTCGTCCTGATGTTCGAACAGACCGCGCGCCAGCTTCATGCCGACAGGCCCGCCCTGTTCCAGCGCGCGGGCATTGGCTTCGCGCACGAATCGCTCGGTGGCGGCGTAGCTGCGGTCGATCCGCTTCACGATATAGGAAAGCGTCTCGTCGGTCGCCCCGGTTCCCGCCCGCGTCAGATGAAGCCGCAGCAGTGCCTCCAGCATCGCATCGTCCGGCTCGCCCAGCACGGTCAGCTGCATGGCGGCAAGGCGTGAGCGCAGGTCCGGCAGCGCGGTGCCCCATTCGCCGGGCGGCGTGCGTGCGGTAAGGAGCAGCGGCTTGCCCGCCCCTTTCGCCGCATTCCAGGCGTGGAACAGCGCCTCATCCTCCAGATGATCGGCATCGTCGATTGCGATGCCGCCATGGCTCACCCGGAAATGCTCGGCCATCAGACTTTTGCCCGAACGCGGCGGTCCGGAGAGGATCACACCGCCATGCGGCCAGTAGCTGTGATTTTCGATCAGCCCCGCCGCCCCTTCATTGGCGGGGGTGACGATCAGCTCGGTGCCGTTACCGGCCGGCCAGTCGAGAGGAAGCGCGATCTGCCGCATCGCCGGCCAACCTTGCCTAGCGGCTGATCCGGAGCGCGCCGCCCGCATCCTGAACGGTGAAGCCGCGCGCCGCCAGCGCCGCGCGCAAGGCCTCGCGGTCTCCGGCAAAGGTCACGCGCATCACCGACGTACCGCCCAGCGCCAGGCTGGACGTGGTCGCGCCCTGCACGCCCGGCGCGCCGCGCACTGCCGCTTCGGCGGCATTGACGGCGGACGCATCGGGCGTTGCGAACTGCACGTTGAAGCTCTGGATCGACGGAGCCGCGGCCGGAGTGGCCGTGCCGCTTCCGCCCGGCGGAGGCGGCCCGACCGAGGGGACATAATCGTCGTCGCCCGGGCGGCTCGGTCCGCTATCGACCACCGGAGCCGGTTCTTCGATATCGGTCAGCTCGCTTTCGTCCACCGGTTCCTGCACGATCAGCGACTTGTCCGGCACCAGCATGCCCGCCGCCAGAGCGCGCTCGTAGATCGCATTGATGCGGCGCACACCCTCGTCCATCATCTTGGCGATGCCGCCAGGCCCCGATGTACGCAGCCCGAAGCTTTCCAGGTAGGTATTGTCCGGGCCGTAGCGTGCCGTGAAGGTCGCCTTCACCGGACCGCCGGGCCACTGCCGCTCGATCCGCACGATCGGGATCAGGATATCCGCCGCGCCGAACTGATCGAGCAGCGCGCGCCACCAGATACGGCTGCGCCGGTCGATCTGCCCGGCAGTCAGCACCAGCGAATCGCCGCCACCGCCGTAGGGCCGAATATAATCGATCGCGCTTTCGGACGTGCGATAGCGGGCCCAGGCGCGCTGCCAGTCGGTACGCTGTTCGAACACCATCGGCGCCCCGGCGTTGATCGTCACCGGAATGATCATCAGCGGCGCGGAGCGGGTCACCTTGCCGCTCACCCCGAGAAGCTGGCCTGCCCGTGCGCGGTCGAACACCACGCCCAGTCGCGCGACATAGCGCCGCGGCCCGATTTCTTCTTCCTCCACCACGATGGCGGAGACCATGTCGTTGAGCCGCGAATCGGGCAGGCTCGATTTCTGCCCACCGTGGGTGCGCGCCCATAGCTTGGCCCAGCCGAGGCGCTGCGCCTCCGCCCAGCCGTTGCGGCGCGCATCCTCGGCATCCTTGCCGGTGACGTTCACCTCGATGCCGCTCACCTCGAAATCGCCGGTGGAAGCGATCGGCGGAACGCCGCGCTCCGGCCCTTCGATCTGCGCATAGACGAGCGCGGAGGAGCCGGCGAGCACGGTGGCCGCGGCGGCAATCATCCATTTACGGGGGGGACTGGGCAAACGCATCGGCGCTCTTTTGGCGACTGAAGCATGGAATTCCAAGCGCGATCTGGCTAGGCGCTCAAAGGATGAGCGACACAAACGACCCGTCCGCCCCTTATAGCTACGAACAGTCCGGCGTATCCATCGCCGCGGGCAACGCGCTGGTGCGCGCCATCGCACCGCTGGCGCGCGCCACGGCGCGGCCCGGCGCGGATGCGGATCTTGGCGGTTTCGGCGGGTTTTTCGATCCCAAGGCCGCGGGTTTTACCGATCCGCT
>JBELIU010000038.1:0-16708 GCA_042090735.1 Novosphingopyxis sp.
TGTCCGCCGCTGCCGCCGCGATCGCGATCGCCGCCGCCCCGACCCCCGCCGCCGCCCGATCGATGACCGCGATCGACCTTAACGAAATGAAGCGCCTTGGCGCGCCGGCCGTGAGCCCGGACGGCACGGTGGCGGTCTATCAGGTGACCGGCACCGATATCGCGGAAAACAGCCGATCCACGCAGCTCTACATGCTCGACCTTACCCGGCCTGAGGCGCAGCCGGTGCTCATTGCGGATATGGAGGGCGCCTCGGAAAGTTCGCCCGCTTTTGCGCCGGACGGATCGCTCTGGTTCGTCAGCGACAAGTCTGCCAGCGATCAGCTCTGGCGCATGACCATGCCTGGCGGCACGCCGGTCCAGGCGAGCGACTTCTCGGTCGGCGTTGCCGGGTTCAAGCTGGCGCCAACCGGAAACCGTGTAGCGGTGTGGAGCGCGATCCCGCGCGACTGCGCCGAATTCGGTTGCCCCGCGCCCACTGCCTCACCGGAGGAAGCCAAGGCGACGGGCCGCGAATATGACGAATATTTCGTGCGACACTGGACCAGCTGGCGCACGCCGGGCATCTATAACCGCATCTTCGCTTTCGACGTGACGAACGGCAAAATCTCGGGTCTGGGCACCCCGCTCGACGGCTCGGTCACCGGCAATGCGCCCAGCGACCCGTTCGGCGGCGGTGAGGAACTGAACTGGAGTGCGGACGGCAACACGCTGTTCTACACCTTGCGCGAAGCGAACGCGATGGAGCCGCGCTCCACCGATCTGGATATCTATGCCGCCGCAGCGGACGGCAGCCGGCTCGACAATCTGACGTACGTCAATCAGGCCACCGACACCATGCCCACGCCCTCGCCGGATGGGCGCTATCTGGCTTATGCCGCGATGGCGCGACCGGGCTATGAAAGCGACCGGCTGGTGCTCATGCTGCGCGATCTGTCTAGCGGCATTACGCAGGCGCTGACGGATGGGTGGGACCGTTCGATCGGCTCGATCGCCTGGGCACCGGACAGCAGCCACCTTGTCGTAACCGCGGGCGATACGCTGGACCATCCAGCCTATATGGTCGCGCTGGACGGCACGGTCAGCCGCCTCACGCAGCGCGGCAATGTGGGCGATGTGATCCCGATGGCGGACGGGTCGATGCTCTACACCAAGAACTCGATCCAGGCGCCCAATGACCTCTATCGCATGCTGCCCGGCGGCAACGAGCGGCAGCTGACGGCGGTGAACGCCGATCTGTTTGCCGAGATCGACCCGGTGGCGGTGGAGCGGTTCAGCTTCAAGGGTGCAAACGGTGACACCGTGTGGGGGCAGGTGGTGAAACCGGTGGGCGCTCCCGAAGGCACGCCGACGGCGTTTCTCGTGCATGGCGGGCCGCAGGGCAGCTTCGGCGACAGCTGGAGCTTCCGCTGGAACCCGAAGATTTTCGCCAGCCACGGCATGAGCGTGGTGACAATCGATTTCCATGGCAGCACCGGATACGGCCAGGCCTTCACCGATTCGATCAACAAGGACTGGGGCGGCAAACCGCTGACGGACCTGAAGCTGGGCCTGGCCGCCGCGGCGAAGGTCGATGCCGCGGTGACGCCGGACAATGCCTGCGCGCTGGGCGCCAGCTATGGCGGCTATATGATGAACTGGATCGAGGGCAACTGGCCCGATCAGTTCAAGTGCATCGTCAACCATGCCGGCATCTTCGATACGCGCGCCTTCTATTATTCCACCGAGGAGCTGTGGTTCCCCGAATGGGATTTCGGCGGGCCTTATTACGCCGCCAAGGACACCTACGAAAAGTGGAACCCGGTGAACCAGGTCACCGCGTGGAAGACGCCGGTCCTGTTCACGCATGGCGAGAAGGACTTCCGCATCCCCTACACCCAGTCGCTGATGGGCTTCACCGCTGCGCAGCGCCAGGGCATCCCGTCCAGCCTGCTGGTGTTTCCGGAGGAAAGCCACTGGATCAACAAGCCGCAGAACTCCATCCAGTGGCATCGCGACGTCTTCGCCTGGCTGGACAAATGGACGGGGCGGGGGACGCCTGCGCAGTAAGCGTTCGTCCTTGCGAGCGAAGCGAGGCAATCCAACGGGCGCCCACAGCGCTATAGTCGCTCTGGATTGCCGCTTCGCCTGCAGCTCCTCACAATGACGTTGATCGTCATGGGCTAATCACCGTTGCGATGGCGCGGGCGCGCTGCCATTGCATGCGGCCATGACCGACAACACCCTGCCCAAAACCTTCGATCCCGCCGAGCTGGAAACGCGCTGGTATGCGCATTGGGAGAAGAACGGCCTGTTCCGCCCCGAACGCGGCGATGCGGAGGCGTTCACCATCGTCAATCCGCCGCCGAACGTGACGGGCGTGCTGCACATCGGCCATGCGCTGGACAACACGCTGCAGGACATCGTGGTCCGCTATGAGCGGCTGCGCGGCAAGGATGCGCTTTGGGTGGTCGGAACCGATCATGCCGGCATCGCCACGCAGATGGTGGTCGAGCGCAACATGGCCGCGCAGGGCGAAAAGCGCACCGATCTCAGCCGGGAAGATTTCCTGGCGCGCGTGTGGGCTTGGAAAGACGACAGCGGCGGCCAGATCACGCGCCAGCTGCGCCGCCTTGGCTGCTCGATGGACTGGAGCCGCGAGCAGTTCACGATGGACCCGCATTTTTCCAAGGCGGTGACCCATGTGTTCGTGGAGCTGCACAAGCGCGGACTGATCTATCGCGACAAAAGGCTGGTGAACTGGGACCCGGCGCTGAGGACCGCGATCAGCGATCTGGAGGTCGAGCAGCGGGAGGTGCAGGGCAAGTTCTGGCATTTCCGCTATCCGCTGGCGGACGGCGCGAAAACGGCCGCCGGCGCGGACCATATCGTGGTGGCGACGACGCGGCCCGAAACCATGCTCGCCGACATGGCAGTGGCGGTGCATCCGGAAGACGAGCGCTACGCCTCGCTGGTGGCCGCAGGGGCCGAGGTAGAGCTGCCGATCACCGGGCGGCGCGTGACGATAGTGCCGGACGAACATGCCGATCCGGAGCTGGGATCGGGCGCGGTGAAGATCACACCGGGGCATGATTTCAACGATTTTGAGGTCGGACGGCGCGCGGGAATTGCGGCGGGCGATATGCTCAACATGCTGGATGCCGAAGCGCGCGTGGTGCAGGTGACCGACGGCAAGATCCCCGACGATTACCTCGGTATGGATCGGTTCGACGCGCGTAAGAAAGTCGTCGCAGCGATGGACGAACTTGGTCTGCTCGGCGAGGTCGAAGACCGCGTCATCCAGACGCCTTTCGGCGATCGTGGCGGCGTGGTGATCGAACCTTGGCTGACCGATCAATGGTATGTCGATGCCGAAAAGCTGGCCGGCCCCGCGATGGACGCGGTGCGATCCGGCGCGGTCGAGATCGTGCCGAAGAGCTGGGAGAAGACGTTCTTCAACTGGATGGACAACATCCAGCCCTGGTGCGTCAGCCGCCAATTGTGGTGGGGCCACCGGATACCGGCCTGGTACGGCCCAACCATTATTGATCGATCAGATCGAGGGCCGGGCGAAAAAGAATTGAAGTGGGACTTTTCGCAAGACGATGTCGTCATTGGGGTAGGGCAGCCCTCATTCGTTGCGCCAACGTTCAATGATGCCAAAGAGCTTGCAGCAAAATATTTCCAAGACAATGGCTTTACGGGAGAGGTCGATTTTCGAGAGACTACCGATGAGCACGTTCTCAGACTCCTTCCACTAGAGGGAGATCGACGTATACCTTTGCGACGCGATCCCGACGTGCTCGACACCTGGTTCTCCTCCGCGCTGTGGCCCTTCGCCACGCTTGGTTGGCCCGAGGATGGCGCGCCGCTTGTCCAGAAACATTACCCCAACGATCTGCTGATTTCCGGCTTCGACATCCTGTTCTTCTGGGACGCGCGGATGTTGATGCAGGGGATCGAGTTCATGGGCACGCCGCCCTGGAAGCGGCTGTATCTGCATGGGCTGGTGCGTGCCGCGGATGGCAGCAAGATGTCCAAATCCAAGGGCAATACGGTCGATCCGCTGGGCCTGATCGATCGCTACGGCGCCGATGCGCTGCGCTTCTTCATGGCGGCGATGGAAAGCCAGGGCCGCGACATCAAGATGGATGAGGGACGCGTCGAGGGCTATCGCAACTTCGCAACCAAGCTTTGGAATGCCGCCCGCTTTGCGCAGGCCAACGGCATCGGTGCGAGCGATACGGTGGCCGCGCCGGGCGCCAAGCTGGCGGTCAATCGCTGGATAATCGGCGAAGTGGCCGAGACCGTGGCCAAGCTGGACCGCGCGCTCGCGGACCTGCGTTTCGATGCCGCGGCTGATGCGATCTACCATTTCGTGTGGGACGGTTTCTGCGATTGGTATCTGGAGCTGATCAAGCCGGTGCTGTCCGGCGATGCGGACGGCGCGGATGAAACGAGGGCCGTTGCCGGTTGGGCGCTCGATCAGATTCTGGTCATGCTGCACCCGTTCATGCCGTTCGTGACCGAGGAGCTATGGCACGCCATGGGTGAACGCGGCGACCATCCGCTGATCACCGCGCGATGGTGCGATCCGCAGGCCGGCGTCGATGACGAGGCAAAGCGCGAGGTGGAGTGGCTGATCGCGCTGGTGCGCGAACTGCGCGGCGCGAAGTCCGAACTCGGCATTGCGCCGGGCACGCGGATGACGGCCTATGCTGCGGAAGCGGATGAACGCGTGCGCGGGCTGGTGGAGCGGCAGCGGCCGACAATCGACCGGCTGGCGCGGCTCGACGCGGTCCGTTTCGAGGCAGCGCCCGAAGGGGCGGCAGTGCAGATCCTGGTCGACGGCACCACTTTTGCGCTGCCGCTGGAAGGCGTGATCGATCTGGATGCCGAACGCGCGCGGCTGGCAAAGGCCCGCGATGCGGCGATCAAGGAACGCGATTCGCTGGCGAAGCGCCTCGGCAATCCGCAATTCGTGGAGAAGGCCAAGCCTGAAGCGGTGGAAAAAGCCCGCGCGGACCATGCCGAGAAGGCGGGCGAGGCGGAGCGGCTTGTAGCGGCGCTGGCAAGGCTGAGCTAGAGAAACTCCGGCCGGCCGGGAGCGCGTTCAGCGCCCCTGGCTGCGCCAGCGTTTGACGATGCGCGGCATCATCTCCTCCTCGCCGCCGGACTGCTGCCAGAGGGCCGAGAAGATCGGATCTTCGGAAGCGGGGCGTTTCTCTTCGGCCAGGGTATCGAGCGACACGCGGATCGGGATTGCGACGCCCTCGCCGCACACGATGCACTCCCGGTTGCGCAGCGCAGGGATCGAATCGAGGAACCCGCGCGAACCTTCGGGCATGGCGGCGCGCACGAACGCCTGATCGCGATCGTTGTTGAGGCGCATCGAGATGATCGTGCCGCACTGCGACAGCACGCCTTCGGACAGATCCGACGGGCGCTGCGTGATGAGGCCGAGGGACACGCCATATTTCCGGCCCTCTTTGGCGATGCGGCTGAGCACATCGCGCACCGCGCTATGTTCCATCTTGGTGTCGGACGGGATGTAGCGATGCGCCTCTTCGCACATCAGCAGGATAGGGCGTTGCGGTTCGTTGCGCGACCAGATGGCGTAATCGAACACCAGCCGGCTAAGCACCGCGACCACGGTGGCGGTGATGTCGGACGGCACGCCGGACACATCGATGATCGAGATCGGCTTGCCCTCGCTCGGCAGGCGAAAGATCTTGGAGATGAACTGCGCCATCGTGTCGCCGACGAGCATGCCGGAGAACATGAAATTGTAGCGCGGATCGTTCTTCATCTCCTCGATCTTGGTCTTCAGCCGCATATAGGGCGCGCTGGAGGTGGCCTTGTCGAGCTTGCCCATCTCGTTCTGCAGAATGTTGAGCAGGTCCGAGATCAGATAGGGCACCGGGCTGTCGACGGTCAGCTTGCCGATGGTTTCAGCAATGCGGTTCTTCGCGCGCGCCTGCAGCAGGCAGCGTGCGAGGATATCCATATCGGTTTGCCGCTCATTGCCGCGGGTGGTGACGAACACCTCGCAATGTTCTTCGAAGTTCATCAGCCAATAAGGCATGGCGATGTTGTTGACGTCGAAGATCTTGCCGTTGCTCTTGAACGCAGCCGAATATTCGCCGTGAGGATCGATCATCACGATATGGCCCTGCGGTGCCAGGTCGCAGATGCGGTGCAGGATCAGCGCGGCGGCGGTCGATTTGCCGGTACCGGTGGAGCCGAGCAGGGCGAAATGCTTGCCCAGCATGGCGTCGACATACAGCGCGCCGCGGATGTTGCTGGTGGGGAACACCGTTCCGATCTCGATATGCGCACGGGAATCGGCGGCATAAATCTGCTTCATGTCGCCGGATGTGACGGCGAACACCTCGCTGCCGGGCACCGGATAGCGGGTGACGCCGCGGCGGAACTGGTAGATGCGCCCGGTGAGCTTCTCCTCTTCGCCCTCGCCGAGAAAATCGACATGGGCGATGATGGCGCCGTCGCTTTCATGATCGAGCTTCTGCGTGCGGATGCTGGCAAGCAGCCAGCTTTCCCCAACCCGAACTTTCACTTGGCTGCCGACCTGGCCGGCCATGGCGATGCTACTGTCGCGGTTCTGGCCGAGCTTTTTCAGCATCTCGCCGTCCAGCAGGATCGACGATCCCGATCCGGCAATCTCGATGACATAGCCGATGTGAATATCGGTGATCGGCCGCGCGCCTTGCGTTTTCCTGGGGGCGGTGGGTGCATCGGGCCGGAGCACCGGTCCACGGACCGGATCGGCATTGTCGAAATTTCGGCCGCTCATGTCCATCCCGTAAAACCCTGAATACCCCGGATATACGGCACGGTTTATTCTGTTAGCGTAAACAAAGCCTTTACCGCCGCCAGGAGCGCTCCGGCACTCCCCAATGCGAGTTAGCGCCGGTGGAAAAGGGCGCCTGCGGCCCAGCCGAGGCCGAGCGATATCAGCACCGCGACGAGCCCATAGGCGAACCCGTATCGCGCGGCGACGATCGAGACGAATTGCTCGAACCCGCGCTTGCCCACCACCACTTCGGTTTCGGCCACGGAGACCACCTTGCCACCCCGGATAAGGTAAGTGCTGGCATCATAGGTGCCCACCGGCACGCTGGCCGGGATCTCGATCCGGGCCTGATAGAGGAGTTTGCGGGCGATCTGGACGGTGCCGGAGGATTGCGAATAGCTGCCGCCATCCAGGTTGGTAGCGATCAGACCGTCGCGAAACCGCAGCTGCTCGCGCGTGTCGCCGACCTGGATCGGCGAGAGCTGGAGATGCTTGAGCCCGATTTCATAGACATAAGCCTCACGCTCGTCGATGATATCGGCGATCGGGCGGCTGGATGCGACGGCGTAGAAACTCGGCGCGGTGCGATAGCTGTTCGATTCCGCATTCACCCAGATGACGCCGCCTAGCTTCGCTTTTTCGCGGACGGTGATCGGCTGGCGCGGCCCTTCGATCACCACGGCGATGTCGATCGGCCCTTCCGGAATACGCCCGCCGGGATAGGCGATCGCGCCGAACAGGAGCAGCTCTGCCCCGGTGAAGCCCGACTGCAGATCGATCCGGTGCTGGCTGACGTCCGGCACCAGGATCGGTGCGTTCTGCGCTGCGGCTGGCAGGGCGATCAGGGCACCGGCGAGCGCGAGCAATTGCATCAGGCGGCGCATCATAGCGGCTCCACCGTGAAGATGTCCGACGGGCGCCAGGTGAGGCCGATCGCCATGCGGATCGCCACCAGCAGCACGATGCAGGACAAGGCGAGCCGCAGATATTCCGGCGGCAGCTTCTGCGCGAAGCGCGCACCGAATTGTGCGCCCGTGACGCTGCCGATGAGCAGCAGGATCGCCAGCACGATGTCCACCGCGTGGGTGGTAAGGCTATGCATCATCGTCGAGGTCATGGTGACGAACAGGATCTGGAACAGCGACGTGCCCACCACCACGCGCGCGCCCATCCCCAGGATGTAGAGCATGGCCGGCACCATGATGAATCCGCCGCCGACGCCCAGAAGCATCGTCAGGATGCCGGTTGCGAACCCCAGAAGCAGCGGCGCGATCGGGGATATGTAGAGACCCGATCGATAGAAGCGCCAGCGCCAGGGCAGGTTCGCCACCAGCGGATGGTGACGGCGCTTGCGCGCGGGCAGGGGCTTCCCGCCACGAAGGGCGCGCACGCTGCGGAAGCTTTCCACCGCCATCGATCCGCCGATGCCGCCCAGCATGACGACGTAAACGATGCTGATGACGGTATCGATCTGTCCTAGCCGGGTGAGCAGCGCGAACAGCCAGGCCCCCGCCCCGGTGCCGAAGATACCGCCGCACACCAGCACTGCGCCCATGCGGAAATCCACGCCGCCGCGTTTCAGATGCGCGAAGACGCCGGAAACGCTGGCGCCTGTAACCTGGGTAGAAGCGGAGGCTGCGGCGACGGTGGGCGGGATGCCGTAGAAGATGAGCAGCGGCGTCGTCAGGAACCCTCCACCCACGCCGAACATGCCCGACAGGAAGCCGACCAGCCCGCCCAGCAGGATGATCACCAGTCCATTCACGGACAGGTTCGCGATCGGCAGGTAGATGTCCAAGGGGGCTGTCCTTCCGACAGTCCGACTAGACGTCTTTTGCGCCGCGATAAAGCGGCGAGAAAGGCTGCCATATGAAGGCATTCAATCGTGTTCCGGTTGCGGGCTCACCCGTTGTGTCCAAAACGCGTATCAGCACCGGTTCCGGTCTAAATTCCGGTCGACAGCGTCAATGTGGGGCCGTGCGCCGGTTCAGCGCTCCCCGCAACGCGGACGCGGTAATCGGCGGCCAGAGTGACGCGAGCCGGGCCGATCGGCACGCTGGCGGACAGCCGGGGGCCTATGTCGAGGCGCTGGGCCTGATCGGTGCCACCCGCCCAGCTGCCCGCTCCTGCTTCCAAAGTCAGGATGCCGACCGTCACGATCGGGCGGGTGGCGGTGAGCTGTGCATCGGTGAAGATGTGAACGCCGCGTTCCGCGCGCGAGCCATCCTGTCTGTAAACCCCGCTTTGACCGTAGGCGGCTAGGGTAAAGCCGGCCGGCAGCGATGCCTGCGCTCCTCCGGCGGCATAGGCGATAGCGGTTCCGGTACCGTCTGCGCGGCGGCGATATTCGGCGGCGACGGAGAGGTTCGATGCAGGTGACAAACGCAGCCCGGCGCCGGCTTCCAGCGAGTTCGGGTCGCTCGGTGCATAGTTCAGCCTGGCCAGCACATCGAGCCTGCCGACGCGGGTTTGCGCCAGTCTGCGATAGGCGATCGCCCCGATCTGCGAACCGCCATAGCGGGTTTGCGCCAGTTCGGTCCTGCCCTCGGCGAAACGAAGAAATGCGTAAGAGTAAAGTGACCAATCTGATGGGCGGCGGGCGGCCGGGGCGATGATGGGTAGAGCAGGCGGAGGAGCTTTGGTAAGCGTGGCAAACCCGTTCTGGACTAACGCTGGGACCGCCGGTTCTGCCATGTTGCTGGGCGGGAATGGCCCATTTTGCCCCGAGATTGCTGCCAATCTACGAGGGCGGTGGTCTGGCCCAACGGCGCCCAATCGGCGCATACCGGGCGTTCCGCTGGACGTCAGGCCCGGGATTCTTTCCGCTCCCATGGCCCAGGGGGACAGGATCGTTCTGGATTCGGAGACAAACCCCGGCGCGATTTCCCTCGCCGTAGCTGCTGATAACGCCTCCGTTGCAGGCACCCGCAGCCAATACACGCGCGCCCCGATCCACAGCGCCACAAGCATGATCAGGAAGCGCAGCGCACGACCGCGCTGCATTCTCAACGCAGGTCGCCGGGATCGGAGGGGAAGTAATGTGTTGTCTTGTCCCAGCGCAGCGCGCCGCCGAAGCAATAGGCGATGTAGTTCTGGAGCGCCTTGGTGGCGGCGACGATCGCGATCAGATTGCCCATCAACAAGCGCGGCCCGCACCATAAAGCAGCCCGAAATCCATACACCCGCGCCACCATGAATGACCGGACAAGGAGCCGCCAGAGCAGCGCTGTGAAGGTGATGCCTGTCAGAAGCAGAAGCCGATCGCTTATGCCGATCGACGGCTCATCCGGCATCATCAACCTCCCCAGCACGATCGCCAGTGTCAGGAGTCCGGCCACATAGGCAGCCAGAAGCAGATAGGCGGCAAAGATCGCGCGCCGATCGCGGATTCGCATCCAGAATTCGGATGGATGCGCGCTCCATCCCAGCCGGTCCCACCCGGCCAACGCAATACCGGTGAGCCAGCGCGCCTTCTGCCGGGCGCTAGCCCGAAATTTGTCTGGAAAGCATGAGCGGGTGCAAATTAGACTGCCGTCGCTGCCGAAATAATGGGCGATGGCTTGCCGCCCGCCCAGTGCACGGATTTTCAGCCCCAGTTCATAGTCCTCGGTGAGGCTTTCTGCGCAAAAGGGATCGCCATGTTCGCGCATGGCGATTGTCTCCAGCATGCCGCGGGAAAAGGCGCAGCCCACACCAGCCGAAGGAAGCCCGGCGCCCAGCCAACTGCGCACCACAAGCACCTTGTCGTGCGCTTCGACGAACTCGTCGCAATAATGACCGCTGACGAGCGGAGACCCCGGTACCGCAATCGCGCGCACCGGCAGCTGAACGAGATCGAACCGTTCGATAAGGCAATCGTAGAGCGCTATTTCATCGGGGTGGACCAGATCCTCTGCATCATGGAGGACGATGGCCTTCGCGGTCTCGCCGGCGAGCCGTTCACGGCGCAGCAGCTCCCTCCACAGGCTATTCAGGCAATCCGCCTTGGTGGTGGGGCCGGGACGCGCATTGACCACGCCCACGATACGCGGGTTTCCTCGGCCTGCCGCGTCCACTGCTGCCAGCGTGGCGAAGTCATTGGGATAGCAGCCCACCAGCAGCAGATAATTCGCGCCAGCCCAGCGCTCGGCACAGCGGGCGAGCATCTGGGCGGCAACCGCTCCCTCGTCCCACATGGGAATGAAGACGGCGATCAGTCCGGGGCCCGCGGCGGCTCCAGCTGATGCAAATGCCGTGCAACCTTTGCTCCGCTGAGCGCAAGCCAAGATCGCCGCGCGAACCACAGGGCATCGATTGCCAGATCGTCGGCGGCGCCGACTAAAAACCAGATGCCGCAGAACAACAGCAATTCGTGCTGCGCGGCTTGAGCCCAGAAGAGCCATTCCCCCATTTCGATTCCCCCCGGAATGGACTCGAAATTCACGCCGTTTCGGAGAGAATGTCAATCGGATTGACGCTGGCAGGCCGGAATTCTGGACATCGTTTCGCCAGCGATTAAGGAGAGGGCATGGAAGATGGCCCCGCAAAAATCACCACGCCCGAACTCGAGCAAGCCGAGGTGGTGCCGGACAAGGTAATCTCGGCGCTTCGCCGGATGCTGAACAGTGAAGCATCGGGCGGCGTGCTGCTGATGCTGGCGGCGGCGCTCGCGATGTTGATCGCCAATATCGGGCTCTATCGCGATTATCACGAAATCCTGCACGGCGAGCTGCCTTGGACGCCGATCGCGAAGCTGAATACGCTTCATCTGTGGATCAACGACGGCCTGATGGCGATTTTCTTTTGCTATGTTGGGCTGGAGATTAAACGCGAATTTGTCGACGGGCGCCTGTCCACCTGGGAAAAGCGGCGCCTGCCGGTTATCGCAGCCTTCGCTGGCATGGTGGCACCGGCGGTGATCTATCTGGTCGTCGCCCGCGGCAATCCAGAGATCGTGAACGGCTGGGCCATTCCCGCCGCCACCGACATCGCTTTTGCCATCGGCGTGCTGGCCTTGCTCAGCAAGCGTGCGCCAACCTCGCTGAAGCTGTTCCTGCTCACCGTTGCCATCGTCGATGACATGGGCGCGGTCGCCATCATCGCAATCGCTTATACCGCCAACCTCAAAACCGTTTTCCTGTTCTTCGCGGCTGCAACAATGGCCGTTATGTACTTTCTGAACCGGTGGAAGGTGCACGTCCTGTGGCCTTACATTATCCTCGGCGTCGTCTTGTGGTTCTTCGTGCTGCTGTCCGGCGTTCACGCGACCATTGCCGGCGTGCTCGCTGCGCTGATGATCCCGATCATCGTCACCCCGGGAGCGCCCGATTCGGAAGTAAGCCCGGTCCACCGGCTGGAGCACTATCTCTCGCCGTGGAGCGCCTATATCATCATTCCGATCTTCGGTTTCGCCAATGCGGGCGTAGAGCTGGGCGGGCTAACTCTGGAGGAAATCTTTGCGCCGCTGCCGCTCGGCATCGCCGCCGGCCTGTTCTTCGGCAAGCAGCTTGGCATCTTCGCCTCGATCTGGCTGTCGGTAAAGGTGGGCATCGCTCACAAACTGCGCGGGGCGACTTGGCCGCAAATCTACGGTGTTTCCATGCTTTGCGGCATCGGCTTCACGATGAGCTTGTTCATTAGCGAACTGGCCTTTGCAGGCAGCTCCCTCCTGCGCGAGGAAGCGAAGGTGGGTATTCTGATGGGCTCGATCCTGTCGGCCCTGGTGGGCTTCGCCATTTTGCGTTTCACTCCGCTGCACGAGAAGCACGACGAGATCGAGGCGGAGGAAGCCGCAGAGCAGGACGCTGACGGCGACGTAACCGACACCAGCGAATCCGCACCCGCACGCGCATGATGAAGCCTCTAGCGGTTCTCGCCGTGACGACGCTGCTCGGCGCTTGCGCGCCAATGGCGACGGTGCCTTCCGTTCCGGCCGATGCCGCGCAGACCGCAGAGAGTGAGGCGGCGCTCGACGCGCTAGCGGACCGTTATGTGAAACTGCAATTGGCCATCGGCACGCATGAGCCGGGCTATATAGACGCCTATTACGGCCCGCCCGAATGGCAGGCCGCAGCGGAGACAAACCCAGTTAGCAAGGCAAGGCTGCTCATCCTGGTGGCGGAACTGCGTTCCGCGATCGAGGATGTGAAATCGGGCGACGCGCTGGAAGGCCGCCGCATCGCTTGGCTCACCGCGCAACTGAACGCCGCGGAGACGCGCCTGCGCATGATGATGGGTGAGGCATTTTCCTTCGCGCAGGAAGCGGGGGGGCTGTTCGGCGTGCGGCCCGTCATCGCGCCGCTCGAAAGCTTCGATCCCATCCTTGAGGAGATCGACGCGCTGGTTCCGGGGAGCGAGGGCGATCTTGCTGCGCGGGTCGCCGCGTTCGAGAGCGGGTTCGTGATTCCGAAAGACCGGTTGCGGCCGGTCTTCGACGCAGCCTTCGCCGAATGCGCGAAGCGCACGCGCTCACATATCGCGCTGCCGCCGGGCGAAAGCTTCGATCTGGAGTTCGTAACCGGCAAGGCGTGGAGCGGGTACAACTTCTACAAGGGTGATTACCGCAGTCTGATTCAGGTCAACACCGACCTGCCGATCCGCATCCACCGCGCGATCGATCTGGGTTGCCATGAAGGATATCCCGGCCACCATGTGCTGAACAGTTTGCTCGAGGAGCGGCTGGTGAAGGCGCGTCACTGGCGCGAATTCAGCGTCTACCCGCTGTTTTCACCGCAATCGCTGATCGCTGAGGGCAGTGCGAATTACGGCATCGAGCTTGCCTTTCCGGGCTATGATCTGGTCGATTTCGAGCGGGAGGCGCTTTATCCGCTCGCCGGGCTCGATCCGGCAAAGGCCGGCCCCTACTGGGCGCTGCAGATCGCCAAGCGTTCGCTGGCACTGGCCGAGATCACCATCGCACAGACCTATCTCGACGGCGAAATCGATCGTCCAGCAGCCGTCGCGGCCTTGGAGAAATATGAGCTGATGGACCGTGCCACTGCCGAAAAGCGCGTCGACTTTATCGAAAAATATCGCAGTTATGTGCTGAATTATAGCCAGGGCCAGAACATGGTGCGTTCCGCCGTGGAAGCGGACGGTGCTGAGGACGAGCGCTGGCGGCGATTCGAGGCAATCATCAGCGAACCGACGCTGCCGGGGGAATTGACGGCAGATCAATAGAGTTCTTGCTTGCGTCTATCGTCACGGCAGTTCGAACCGCACTGCGCCGATATAGTATCCAGCCATGGCAGTACCGCTGGCATCGCGCGCTGGCTCGAATTGAGCGCGCTTTGTGATCTTGGAACATACTGCTTCCTGAAATCCGTCTCCCTGCGTGGCTGCCTGAATGTAGCAATCGCTCACCTTTCCGTCAGCATCGATTGAAAGACGGAAATTTACGATGGCCTGCTGACCAGTGCGAAGTGCCTTCGTCGGATAATCGCTTGGGGTCACCCAGCTTAAAGGACTATTGGCTGGCTTCGGACCATTTAACCGCGTTTTGTATCGCGTGACATCCACACCCCAATGATGGACGAGTTCGTCCATGCAGGCGTCAAAAGCGGCGAAGGGCTTTTTAAGCGGTCCCGTCTTCAACCGGATCGGTTTGACGAATGAGGCATTCACTTCGACCCACTCGATTGCTGCGAGCCGCGCGGAGTTGCTAGCCTCATTCTCCGGTAGCTGTTTCCCCTCTTTTTCTGCAGCTTCGCGACGTTCTATTTCTTCTTCGCTCAACTTCCATGGAAGCACGCCTCCGGAGGCAAGCATCATCGGTTTATCGTTCAACTCGCCCATTGTGAATGTTTATTGCCTTGTCTCTTCACTTGGGCCGAAGGTAATTTCAGCTTCGCCACCTTTCGCGATCCCTCGCAATGGGTTTCCGCTAAGAAGCATCTGCGATCCCATGCCGGGTTCATAACGTGTCAAAATCATTACGACCCTGTCATCGCCCTCCCCAAACTGCCGGGCGAGGCGGCAACTGTCAGGGGAACAATCGAGGTGCCACTGGGATGAAGATTCCAGAACTAGCGGTTCGCGCTTGGCGAATGCCGGCGCATTGGAAAAGCTCGACGCCATCAAGGCACATGCCGTCATTGCGGCACAGTGGCTGCTACGAAATACTGTCATAAGTCTCCCCCGAGAATAGTCATAGCAGACTAGCGGTACCGCTCTGCCAAGCAAGCCCTTCGCGTCAGCTCTTGTTCCCGCAGGCCCTGCAGCCCGGATCTTTCGGCAGGCGCATGGAATACATCGATGGTTTGAGGCCGTCGATCACGTGGAGCTTGCCGCGCGCGTCCTCACCGAAGCCTGTTATGGCGCGAATCGCCTCCATGGCGCCGAAGCCGCCGACCATGCCGCACATTGCGCCCAGCACGCCCTGATCGGCGCAGGTGTCGCAATCGTCAGCATCATGCGCATCGCCGACGAAGCAGCGATAGCAGGGGGCATTTGTTTCATGCCCGTAAAAGCTGCCGACCTGGCCTTGAAACATACCGATCGCGGCGGATATGAGCGGGATACCGGCGGCCACGCAGGCGTCCGACACGATGAGGCGGGTGGCAAAATTGTCGGTCCCATCGAGCACGATATCCGGCGCGGCATCGGCAAGGAGATCGGCGACATTGTTGGCTGCGACCGGCTCCGTCACCGCCATTGCCACCACATCAGGGTTGAGCCGCCGTACAGCGTCTGCCGCCCGCTGCGCTTTGGCAGCGCCGATGTCGTTCTCGCCATAAAGGGGCTGGCGCTGGAGATTGGAGAGGGAGACCGTGTCCGGATCGACGATGGTGAGTTGGCCCACGCCCGCAGCCGCCAGATACTGGATCGCCGGACAGCCGATCCCGCCAGCGCCGACGATCAACACGTGTGCCGCAAGCAGCTTCTTCTGCCCGGTTCCGCCGATTTCGCGCAGCACGATGTGACGGGCGTAGCGGTCTAGCTGATCATCGGTAAGTGCGGTCATGGTGCGGGAGATAGGGGAGACGGCGTGTCATTGCGAGAAGCGGAAGGCGACGTGGCAGTTCAGGATCGGGGCAGCGCCGAAATACTTAGGGATCGCCTCGCCTTCGGCTCGCAGTGACGCGGCGCGATTAAACCCCCGTCGATCCGAAGCCGCCTTCGCCGCGGGCAGTATCGTCGAGATTCTCTACCTCCCGCATGATGCCGCGCTGAACGGGTGCCACGACGAGTTGTGCCACGCGGTCCCCTTTGCGGATCGCAAAGTCGTCCTCGCCAAGATTGGCGAGCAGCACCTTCACTTCGCCGCGATAGTCGCTATCGATGGTGCCGGGCGTGTTGAGCACGCTGATCCCCTGCTTGAAGGCAAGGCCGGAGCGCGGGCGCACCTGAATTTCATATCCTGGCGGGATGGCGACGGCGAATCCGGTGGCGACCAGCGCGCGGGCAGATGGACGGATGGTGAGGCTTTCGGCGGCGCAGACGTCCATGCCCGCCGCGCCGTCCGTGGCATATCCCGGCAGGTCCAGCCCCGCGCCGTTGGGCAGGCGTTTGACCGCGATCTCAATCAGTTCGAAGCGCATCGGCGATCCTTTCCATCAACTTGCGCGCAACCACGCCTTTCGGTGCATTCTCCCAGCTTTCGACGCCGTCTGCGGTAACCAGGTGCACGGCATTATGTTCGCCGCCCATCACATCGCCCGACACATCATTGGCGACGATCCAGTCGCAGCCCTTGGTTTCCAGCTTGGCGCGGGCGTGATCGATCACGTCATTGGTTTCCGCTGCGAAGCCGACAAGGAGGGCGGGACGGCGCTTGCTCCTTGCCAGACCTGCGAGGATGTCCGGATTTTCGGTCAGCGCCAGCGGGGCGGGGCCGGTGCCCGACTTCTTGATCTTGCGATCGGCCTCTTCGGCGGCGCGCCAATCGGCCACGGCGGCGACCAGGATCGCGGCGTCGGCAGGCAGCGCATCCTCGACC
>JBELIU010000286.1:0-3155 GCA_042090735.1 Novosphingopyxis sp.
CCACTCGTCGGTCTCCGGCAACAGCGTGCGGAAATCCGCGAAATTGCCGATCCCGGCGGGCAGCACCGCGTTCGGGGCCAGCGGCGATTGAACGATGCCGCGCTCGGCCTCCGTCAGCATGCTCTGATGGCTATATTGCGCGTTCGCGTTGAAGCGGAAATTCTCGCCGATGCGCGTCAGGCCGGTCTGCACTTCCTGCTTGGACCGGCCACCTTGCCAGGGCTGCCCATATTCCATTTCGGCGGTGATCGATTTGAAATTGTCGACCAGGATCAGGTTGATGACGCGCTGATCCGGCCGGTATCCATATTGCAGCGCCAGCTCCTCGGGAAAAATCTGGACACGCTGGATCGCTTCGGGCGGCAGATCGCGCAGTTCGCGAAAGCTGGAGATGCGCCGGCCATTCAGCAGGATGACCGGACGTCCGCCGCCGCGCCCGCGCGAGGAGCCCGTTTCCGGGCCCAGCAGATCGATCAACTCGCTGATCGATGAAGCGCCATAGCCTGCGATATCCTCGCTGCTGAGCTCGTCGAGCACCGGGATATCGGTGTCTACCTCGCCGCGCAGCCGGGTCGCGCGCACCACGATGTCGCCGCCGCTATAGACTTCGGGATTGGCGGCATCGCCTTCGTCCGCGCCCGCTTGCGGCTCTGCCTGGGAAGGCGCGGCGTCTTCCATTTCCTGCGCGCCGGCCGGCATCGCCATCATCAGTGCGATGGGCGCCGCCGAACAGGCGAGCAGGTTTTTCGGCATGGCTTTCGGCACGGTCTGGATCATGATCGGGAGAACTCTTCTGGCGTTGAGGGCGGATATGGTGTCCGCCTGATTGTTTTTGCCCCGCCTCCCGACCGCTTAACCCGGCGCCTGCAAAAAAGTCGCGCGCTTTTGTGTAACCAATTGTCGCTCGTGGGTTCTCATCCCATGTTCATCGAATAGTGGCCCGCTTCCCTTTTGTTCCCAAGGCGGCTAGGGGGGCGAGCGAAACCGACGGCACGGATTTCCGGTGCCGCAAGCGATCAGGACAAGAATGGCGAAAGAAGAACTTCTCGAGATGCGCGGCGTGGTCCGCGAACTCCTTCCCAATGCGATGTTCCGCGTGGAGCTGGAGAACGGCCACGAGGTGCTGGGCCACACCGCCGGCAAGATGCGCAAGAACCGCATCCGCGTGCTCGTGGGCGATGAGGTGTTGTGCGAAATGACCCCGTACGATCTGACCAAGGCCCGCATTACCTACCGCTTCCTGCCGGGACGTGGCGGCCCGGCGCCGCGTTAATCCTTCGTGGATGACAGCTCTGTCGGTGGTCGGGCGCCTACGCTGATCCTTGCCAGCTCCAGCCCGCGCCGCCGCGAGCTGCTTGGCCGCCTGGGTGTAACGCCGGACAGGATTGCCTCCCCCGACATCGACGAGACGCCGCGAAAGGGAGAGCTGCCGCGCGTCTATGCGCTGCGCATGGCGGAAGAAAAGGCGCGCGCCGTCGCGCGCTCCGATGGCGAAATGGTACTTGCCGGGGATACCGCTGTGTCTCCCGGCCGCCGTATCCTGCAGCAAGCCGAAAATGCGGACATGAACCGGCGCTTCCTAGAGCTGCTTTCCGGCCGCCGGCACCGCGTCTACAGCGCGGTCAGCGTGATCGCGCCCGATGGCTCGCAAACCAGCAAGGTTTCGGAAAATATCGTCAAGTTCAAGCCGCTCCACGCGAACGAAATGGCCGCTTATGTTGCGAGCGGGGAGGGGATCGGCAAGGCCGGCGGCTATGCCATCCAGGGGCGTGCCGAAGCGCTGATCACCTGGATGTCGGGCAGTCACTCGGCGATCATGGGTCTGCCGCTTTATGAGGCACGGCTGCTGCTCAAACAGGGAGGCTACCCCCTTGGCTGAATGGCTTTACGAAGACGGGATCGGAGAGGCGCGCGCCTTGATGCTGGATGGCGGCCGCCCGGTTGCCATGCGGATCGAACGGCCTAGCGCCGTGCGCGCCGGCACGGTGCGCGATCATGCCAAGCTGGTGAAGAAGCTGGGCGCGCGCGGGCTGGTCGAGGTGGAATGCGGCATGCAGATGCTGCTTGCCCCGTTGCCCAAGGGCGCCACCGAAGGCCAGAAGCTGCGCGTGGAGGTGACGCGCGAGCCGATGCGCGAACGGGGGAGGCTGAAGCTCGGTCTCGTCCGCCAGACCGACGAGGCAAAGCGCGATGGCCCGGTCTTGCGTGAGCGCATTCTGGGCGACCATGCCGTGCGCGTGGTGCGCGCTGCCGGGGCAGAGACGCTGGACGATCATGGCTGGCTCGATCTGTTCGAGCAGGCGCGTCAGGGACTCGTGCCGTTCGCCGGCGGTTCCCTGCGCATCGAGAGCACGTCCGCCTTCATTGCGATCGATGTCGATGGCGATCTTCCGCCGCGCGAGCTGGCCTTTGCCGCCGCGCCCGAAGTGGCCCGCGCGATTCGCCTGTTCGATCTGCAAGGCAGCATCTCGGTGGATTTTCCGACGCTGCCGGCAAAGGCGGACCGCGCCCGGATCAGCGAATTATTCGATGAAGCCGCCGCTTTCGATTGTGAGCGGACGGCGGTGAACGGCTTCGGCCTGCTCCAGATCGTGCGCCGCCGGGTGCGCGCTTCGGTGGTGGAGGAGCTGCAGGGCAACGACATTGCATCGGCCGCGCTGGCGCTGCTGCGGATCGGCGAGCGATCGGGCGGACGCGGGCAGCTGATGCTGTCCGCCGCGCCCGCGGTCATTGACCGGCTGGAGCGGCGTTTCCATCTGGTGGAGGAACTGGCGCAGCGCATCGGCCGCCCGGTGGTGATGGAAAGCGATCCCGCCCGCGGCCTTTGGCAGGGCGAGGCGGTGAACGAGGTGGAAACATGAGCGATCCCAAATGTCCGAATTGCGGCAAGCCGACCCAGCCTGAGCACGCGCCTTTCTGCGGGCGCGGCTGCAAGGATCGCGATCTGCTGAAATGGCTGGGCGACGGCTATCGCATCCCCGGTCCCGCCGTTCCGCCGGAAAGCCTGCGTGCGGGAGAGGAAGAGCTTTAATCGGGGCTGGACAAGCCCCGGTGGCCACGCCTATAGGCCCATCTCCCGCTCGCCGGCCGGCCCCGCGCCCGCCGAGTTTCAAGCGGATGTGCCCGGGTAGCTCAGTTGGTAGAGCATACGACTG
>JBELIU010000039.1:0-16501 GCA_042090735.1 Novosphingopyxis sp.
CCGTCTGCATTTCCCGCGCGGTATCGACATCGATCCGCACGACACCCGGAGGCGTCGTCAGCGACACGGGCCCCGCCACCAGCGTAACATCCGCCCCCAGAGCGGCGGCGGCCTCGGCAATGGCAAAGCCCTGACGGCCCGAACTGCGGTTGGCGATATAGCGCACCGGATCGATCGGCTCATGCGTCGGCCCGGCAGTAACGAGCACGCGCTTGCCGTGAAGCGGGCGATGCGTGTCGGGCGCGAAAGCGGGCTGGTCCTCCAGTAGATCGGCAGGCTCGGTCGAGCGAGAACGGGGCTTTGCCAGCGCCGGATCAAACGGATGGTCCAGCATCCTGCAGATGGCACGCGCGATGTCCGGCGGCTCTGGCAGGCGGCCGGGGCCATATTCCCCGCACGCCATCGATCCGCTGTCAGGCTCCATCACGGTGATGCCGTCGGTGCGCAGCTGCGCCACGTTGCGCAGCGTCGCCGGATGCTGCCACATGCGCACGTTCATCGCAGGCACGGCCAGGACAGGCTTGTCGGTGGCCAGCAGCACGGTGGTCGCCAGATCATCGCACAGGCCCGCCGCCATCTTGGACAGCAGATTGGCGGTGGCCGGGCAGACGACGATCAGGTCCGTCTGGCGCGAGAGCTGGATATGGCCGATCTCGCGCTCGTCCTTGAGATCGAACATGTCCGAATAGACGTGATCCTCGGTCATCACGCCCAGCGAGAGCGGCGTGACGAATTCGTGCGCTGCCTTGGTCATCAATCCGCGCACGGCGATGCCCTGACGTTTCAAGAAGCGCGTCAGTTCCAGCGACTTGTAGGCCGCGATACCGCCGCCGACGATGAGGAGGATGGAGGGGCTTTGCATGCCGATCAGCCTATCCACCACATGCCCGCAGCGCCAGCGGCTGCGGCCAGGATCGCGGTGACCGTGAAGGCAAGGGCGGTGCTGCGCGGACGGTCCCGATCCCAGATCAACTTGACGTCCGGCAGCGGCGGCGCGGGCGGGGCGCCGCCTTCGCGCGGCAATTGCGCATCGAGCCTACGCACCAGATCGGGCAGCAGGGCCAGCGTCTCGAACTGCCGCAGGATTGCGTCCGCCGCCTTGGCTTCCGGCCCCAGCTCGGTCCGGATCCACTCGCGCACGAACGGGGCGGCGGTGTCCCACATGTTGATCGACGGATCGAGCGAGGTGGCAACGCCCTCCGCCATCACCATCGTCTTCTGGAGGAGAAGGAGGTGCGGCTGCGTTTGCATGTCGAAATCGCGGGTGATGGCGAACAGGCCGTCCAGCATCATGCCGACCGACAATTCACTCACCGGCTTGCCGCGCATCGGTTCGCCGACGGCCCTCAGCGCAGTGGCGAAATCCTCCATGTTGTGGTGGGCAGGCACGTATTGGGCCTCGAAATGAATCTCGGCGACGCGGCGGTAATTGCCGGTGATCAGACCATAGAGGATTTCGGCGAGCCAGAAACGGGCCTTGCGATCGATCCGGCCCATGATGCCGAAATCGATGGCCACGATCGTTCCGTCCGCACGCACCAGCAGATTGCCCTGGTGCATATCGGCGTGGAAGAAGCCTTCGGAGATCGCCTGTCGCAGGAAGGCGTGGACGAGCCGGTTGGCCAGTACATGCGGATCATGGCCCGCGGCCAGGATAGCCTCGCGGTCGGCAATCTTGGTGCCGTCGATCCAGTCGAGCGTCAGCACCTTGCCCGCCGTCCGGTCCCAATCGATCTCGGGAACTTCGTAAAACGGTTCGGACTGCATCGCGTCCTTGAGTTCGCTGGCCGAGGCGGCTTCCCGGCGCAGGTCCAATTCGCGCAGCGTCCACCGCTTGAAGTTGGCGATGGTGAGGCGCGGGCGCAGGCGTGCGGCTTCTCCGCCAAAGGCTTCGAGATGCGCCGCGGCCCATTCGTAGGTCTCGATATCGCGCAGGAAACGCTTGTCGATGCCCGGGCGCTGCACCTTGATGGCTACGGTGCGCCCGTCGGTGGTCACCCCCTTGTGCACTTGCGCGATCGAGGCCGAGCCGATGGGTTCGGGATCGATCGACTGGAAAAACTTTTCCCAGGGCGCATCGAGCGTGCGCTCGATCTGCTCGCAGATCTTGTCGAACGGTTCGGGCGGCAGAGCGTCCTGCAGGCCGAGGAGATTGTGCGTCGCATCGTCGCCGACCAGATCGGGGCGCGTGGCCAGCGTTTGGCCAAGCTTGATCGCCGCCGGGCCGATTTCCCGGAAAGCGGCGGCATAATCGGGATGTTTCGGCTGAATGGTGCCGAGCCGCGCGATGCGGCACAGGCGCTTGACCGGCAGCGGCGTCTGGCGTGCGTTCTCGATATCGCGCAGCGCACCGTGGCGCGCGAGGATGCGGCCCCATTTCAGGAGCCGGAAGATATGGGTGCGGGCGGCGGTCATGCTGGCGCGCGGACCCCCATCATGCCTTCCAGCCGCTGTGGATCGCGACCAGGCCGCCCAGAATCGGTTCGGCCTTCACCTGTGTGAACCCGGCATCCTGGATCATGCCCTTGAAGCGCTCCATGTCCGGGAAACGGCGGATCGATTCGACGAGATAGCGATAGCTGTCCTCATCGCGCGCGATCGCCTTGCCGATCTTGGGGACGAGGTTCATCGAGTACCAATCGTAGACGTCGGCGAAGCCCGGCCACAGCGTGGTCGAGAATTCCAGGCAGAAGAAGCGGCCGCCAAAGCGCAGCACGCGATGGGCTTCGGCCAGCGCCGCGGGAATGTCGGTGACGTTCCGGATGCCGAAGGCGATCGTGTAGGCATCGAAATGGCGATCCGGAAAGGTCAGCGTTTCGGCATTCTGTTCGGTCCAGACCAGCCCGTCGCGTCCGCGCTTCATCGCGCGCTCCATGCCCACTTTCAGCATTTCCGGGTTGATGTCCGCCACCGTCACGTTCGCGCCGCGATCTTGCAGGCGGAAAGCGATGTCTCCGGTGCCGCCCGCCATATCCAGAACGTCCTCGCCCTCGCGCGGTTTGACGAGGCGCACGAAGCGGTCCTTCCACAGGCGGTGCATGCCGCCGGACATCGCGTCGTTCATCACATCATAGCTGGAAGCGACATTGGAGAAGACCCCGCCGACGCGCCGGGTCTTCTCGTCCGGTGCGACCTCTTCGTAGCCGAAGGAGACGGTGTCGGTCATGGCGTGGTCCTCATGAAAAAGCGGTGCATAGCGCCTTAGGGAGGCGGCGGCGCTTTTGCTAGATGGGTGGGGCCAGCTTTGCGAACAATGCCGTCGTCTATGCGGGCGATGGAATTGATCGCCGTCCGGTCTATATCGCTTGCATGCCGGAACTACCTGAAGTCGAAACCACCGTGCGCGGGCTCGCTGCCGTAATGAAGGGAGAGCGTATCGCAGGCGTCGAGGCGCGCCGCCCCGATCTGCGACGGCCTTTCCCTGAGGATCTGCGCCAGCGCCTGACCGGTGCCACCGTGTCCGCGCTCGGCCGCCGCGCCAAATATGGGCTGATCGAAACGGACCGCGGCGATACGATGATCTTCCATCTCGGTATGTCCGGGCGCTGGCGGATCGATCCGGAAGAACTGGGCACGCACGATCATTTGATCGTCGGTGTGGACAGGGGCCATATCCTCAGCCTCAACGATCCGCGCCGTTTCGGCTCGGTCGACCTGGTGCCCACGGCCGATATCGACGCCTGGCCGCCCTTTGCCGCGATGGGTCCGGAGCCGCTGGGGCCGGACTTAACCGCAAGGCATCTGCAATTGGCGCTGGCAGGCCGCATCGCGTCCATCAAGCTGCTGTTGCTCGATCAGCGCATCGTTGCAGGGCTGGGCAATATCTATGTCTGCGAGGCGCTGAACATGGCCGGCATCGCGCCGGGGCGGCAGGGCGGCAAGATCGGCCTCAAGCGGCTGGAGGGGCTGGTCGACGCGATCCGCACCGTCCTGCTGGCGGCGATCGAGGCTGGCGGCAGCACCTTGCGCGATTATGCCCGGCCCGATGGCGAGCTTGGGTATTTCGCCAAGCAATGGCGCGTTTACGGGCGCGAGGGGCAGGAATGCCCCTGCGGCGGCATCGTTCGACGGCGGACCGAAGGGGGGCGCTCGACTTTCTATTGCGCCGATTGCCAGAAATGACGCCATTTTATTGCGCCTTTGCGCTGGGGCCGCCTTGCCTTGCGCGCGCCCTTGCGTCAGGAGGGCGCCCATCGAATCCACACGCACAATGAAGGCCCATCCATGACCAGCATCGCCAAGATCGTCGGACGCGAAATACTCGACAGCCGGGGCAATCCCACGGTCGAGGCGGAAGTGCATCTCTATGACGGCACAGTGGGCCGCGCAGCGGTGCCTTCGGGCGCATCGACCGGCAAATATGAAGCGATCGAGCTACGCGACGGCGACAAGAGCCGCTACGGCGGCAAGGGCGTGCTGAAGGCGGTCGAGGCGATCAACGGGCCGATCGGCGATGCGATGATCGATCAGGACGCGACCGATCAGGTGGGCATCGACCGTGCGCTGCTCGCGCTCGACGGCACCGAGAACAAATCCAAGCTGGGCGCGAACGCCATTCTCGGCGCTTCGCTCGCCACCGCGCATGCGGCGGCGAATTTTCTCGGGCTGCCGCTGTATCGTTATGTCGGCGGCGCGAACGCCAAGACCATGCCGGTGCCGATGATGAACATCGTCAACGGCGGCGCGCATGCCGACAACCGCCTGGATTTCCAGGAATTCATGATCATGCCGGTGAAGGCGGACAGTTTTGCAGAAGCGCTGCGGATGGGCACGGAAGTCTTCCACGGGCTGAAGTCTGCGCTGTCCAAGAAAGGGCAGAATACCGCGGTGGGAGATGAAGGCGGTTTTGCGCCCAATCTCGCTTCTGCCGAAGAAGCGCTCGATTTCATCATGGGCGCGATGGCCGATGCCGGGTTCGAGGCAGGCAAGGACATGGTGATCGCGCTCGACGTCGCGGCCAGCGAGTTCTTCAAGGACGGCGCCTATGTCTACGAAGGCGAAGGCGTGACCCGCTCGATCGACGAACAGGTGGCCTATCTCGAAAAACTTCAGGGCGCCTATCCGATCCTTTCTATCGAAGACGGGATGGATGAGGACGATTTCGACGGCTGGAAGAAGCTGACGGACCGAATCGGTGCAAAATGTCAGCTGGTCGGCGACGATCTGTTCGTGACGCAGGAAAAGCGCCTGCGCGACGGCATCGATCGCGGCCTTGCCAATTCCATCCTGATCAAGGTGAACCAGGTCGGCTCGCTTACCGAGACGCTGGAGACGGTCGATATCGCTCATCGCCACGGGTACAGCGCGGTCATGAGCCACCGTTCCGGCGAGACCGAGGACACGACGATCGCCGACCTCGCCGTCGCCACCAATTGCGGGCTGATCAAGACCGGCTCGCTCAGCCGATCGGACCGAACCGCCAAGTACAACCAACTGCTGCGCATCGAAGAGCAATTGGGTGGTCACGCCCATTTCGCGGGCGCGGACTTCATGCGCCGCATGGGCCAGAGCGGATAAAGGACAGAGATGATGATCGAACGGGCAGGCCTTCAGGTCGACGAGCAGCTGGTGGACTTCATCGAAGGGCAGGTGCTGCCCGGAAGCGGCGTGGACCCGCAGGACTTTTGGAACGGCCTTGCCGGTCTGTATGATCGGTTTGCGGGGCAGAACCGCGAACTGCTGGCCAAGCGCGAAGAGCTGCAGCGGCAGATCGACGACTGGCACCGGGAGCATGATGTGCGCACGGATGGTGAGGGCTATCGCGCGTTTCTGAGCGAGATCGGCTATCTGGTGGATGAGCCGGCTGCGTTCGACATCGGCACGGCGAATGTCGATCCGGAGATCGCGACGCTCGCCGGGCCGCAGCTGGTGGTGCCGGCGCTCAATGCCCGCTTCGTGCTGAACGCCGCCAATGCCCGCTGGGGCAGCCTGTATGATGCACTCTACGGCACCGACGCGATCCCCGGCGAGGCCGAAGGGCGCGGCTACGATGCCAAGCGCGGCGCAATGGTGGTGGCTTGGGCCAAGGCCTTCCTAGATGAATCCGTTCCGCTCGCCAGCGGCAGCTGGACGGACCTGACCGAAGGCGACATCGCCTTGGCGGACGACGATCAGTTCGTCGGCACCAGCGAGGACGGCAAGGGCCGTCTCTTCCGCCATAACGGCCTGCACATCGAAGTGCAGTTCGACCGCGACCATCCGGTCGGCAAGGACGATCCCGCGGGCATCGCCGACGTCATCCTGGAATCCGCGCTCTCGACGATCGTGGACCTGGAGGATTCGGTTGCGGCGGTGGACGCCGAGGACAAGGTGCTGGGCTATACCAACTGGCTCGGCCTGATGACCGGTGAGCTCAGCGAGACATTCGAAAAAGGCGGCGAGCGCATGACGCGCACGCTGAACCCGGACCGGCGCTATACCGCCCCGGACGGCAGCGAATTCACGCTGCCCGGCCGCAGCCTGTTGCTTGTGCGCAATGTCGGCCATCTGATGACGACGCCAGCGGTAAAGCTGCCGGACGGCGAAGAGGCCCCCGAAGGCATTCTCGACGCTGCCATCACTGCGCTGATCGGCAAGCGCGACGGCGCCGGATCGGTGACAAACAGCCGCGCGGGCTCCATCTATATCGTGAAGCCCAAGATGCACGGGCCCGAAGAAGTGGCCTTCGCCGATGCGCTGTTCGCGGCGGTGGAGGACATGCTGGGGCTGGATCGCAATACCATCAAGATGGGCGTGATGGACGAAGAGCGGCGCACGTCCGCCAATCTCGCCGCCTGCATCCACGCGGTGAAGGACCGCATCTTCTTCATTAACACCGGCTTCCTCGACCGCACGGGCGACGAGATGCACACCAGCATGGTGGCAGGCGCGGTGGTGCCGAAAGGCGAGATGAAGTCGAGCGACTGGATTTCCTCTTACGAGGACCGCAACGTCCAGATCGGCCTCGCCCACGGTTTCTCCGGCAAGGCGCAGATCGGCAAGGGCATGTGGGCCGCGCCCGATCGCATGGCCGAGATGCTGGAACAGAAGATCGGCCATCCGAAGACCGGCGCCAACACCGCCTGGGTGCCGAGCCCGACCGCCGCGACGCTGCACGCCGTTCACTATCACCGCGTGAACGTGTTCGATGTGCAGAACGACGTGGCGGGCCGGGATACGCCGGGCCTCGACAAGCTGCTCACCGTGCCGCTCGCCACCGATACGAACTTTCCGGAAGAGGCTGTGGAGAGGGAGTTGGAGAACAACATCCAGGGCATCCTCGGCTATGTCGTGCGCTGGATCGATCAGGGCGTCGGCTGTTCCAAGGTGCCGGACATCCACGATATCGGCCTGATGGAAGACCGCGCGACGCTGCGCATTTCATCCCAGCATGTCGCCAACTGGCTGAAGCACGGCATCGCCAGCCGCGAGCAGGTGGACGCGGTGTTTGGGCGCATGGCGGAAAAGGTCGACATGCAGAATGAGGGCGATCCCAATTATCGCCCGATGGCGCCCGGGCTGGACGGCATCGCCTATCAGGCCGCCCGTGCTTTGGTGTTCGAGGGTGAGGAACAGCCGAGCGGTTACACCGAGCCTCTGCTGCACGAATATCGGCGCAAGAAGAAGGCGGAGGGGTAAGAATACCCCATCTGAATGCCGGTGCTCTGAGCTTGTCGAAGGGCGGTCAGCAATCGTGCCTCGACAGGCTCAGCACTTGCGGGCTTGGCAAGGTTGCAGGCTAACCTACGCTCGCATCCGGCTGCCGATCCGGATGAGCCCCCGCTATTCGTTCGTCGGCGCGTGCGCGCTCCGCGACCGCGCATAGCCTCTTGAAGGGCGTAACATCCACCTCGAAGCGTTCCGCTGCGTAGATTTGCGGCAACAGGTAACATTCGACGAGGCCCGGCCGATCTCCGAACGCGAAGTCGCCGCCATACTTGCTCACCATCACCTCCAGCGCCGCAAATCCGGCGCCGATCCATCGCGCGATCCACGATTTGACGGCTTCCGGCGGCGCATCCAGTTCGCCTTTCAGATATTGCAGGATGCGCAGATTGCCGAGCGGGTGGACGTCGCAGCCGATCACCGCCGCCATGGCGCGCACCACGGCGCGCTGTTCCAGATCGGCGGGCAGCAGAGCGGGCTCCGGCCAGCGCTCTTCCAGATATTCGATGATCGCCGGGCTCTGCGCGAGCACATGCCCATCCACCTCCAGCGCAGGTACAAGACCCTGCGGCTGGAGCGAGCGATAGCCATGGCCGCGCTGCTCACCGGCCAGAAGGTTTACCGCGCGATATTCGTAGCGCAGGCCTTTCAGTCCCAGCGCGATCCGCGTGCGGTAGCTGGTGCCCGAGCGCCAATAACCGTGGAGGATCAAGTCGGTCATCGGCGCTCTCCTGTCTGAAAAAGCGCTTTACGCGCGCGCCGGCATCACGACCGCGCGGCATTCGCCGAAGCCGATAGGCACTGCTCCGTCCGCCCGCGCAGTGGCTTTCAGGATGATCTCATCGCCATCCTCCAGGAAGCTGCGCGTTTCGCCATTCGGAAGCGTGATCGGAGTTTTCCCGCCCTGCGAGATTTCCATCAGGCTGCCCAGGCTCTCATCAGCCGGGCCGGAAATCGTGCCGGTGCCGAGAAGATCGCCGGGCCTCAGATCGCAGCCATTGGAGGCGTGGTGCGTCACGATCTGCGCAACCGTCCAATACATATGTTCCGCCGCACTTTTGCTCAGGCGGTGCGGTGCGTCGCCCGCTTCGCGCATCTTGGCGGTGAGCAGAAAGGTGTCGAGTTCCAGCGCCAGCGCGCCGCGCGCCTGATCCTCCTCATCATGGAGGTAGTCCAGCGGCGCCGGATCGCCTTCGGGGCGCGGCGCCTGGGCTTTCCGGAACGGCTCCATCGCCTCCGTCGTCACCACCCAGGGGGACATGGTGCTGTGGAAATTCTTGGCGAGGAATGGCCCAAGCGGCTGATATTCCCAACCCTGCAGATCGCGCGCCGACCAGTCGTTAAGCAGGCCGAAGCCTGCAACATGATCGCCTGCGTCGGCGATGTCGATCGGATGGCCCAGTTCGTTACCCGGGCCGATCCAGACGCCCAATTCCAGCTCATAATCGAGGCGGCGGGAGGGGCCGCGCGTCGGTGCATCCTCGTCCGGGGCCTTGCGCTGGCCGAGCGGGCGCACGACGGGCTCACCCGACACGCGCACCGAGCTGGCGCGGCCATGATAGCCGATCGGCACATATTTGTAGTTCGGCAGCAGCGGGTTATCCGGGCGGAACTGTTTGCCGATGTTCATCGCGTGATGAATCCCGACATAGAAATCGGTGTAATCGCCGATCCGCGCGGGCAAGTGCAGGGTGCAGTCTGCCGCGTCGTGTAGCAGCGGCTCGACCTGTTCGCGATGTCGTTGGTCGCTCAGAAGCTCGGACAGGCGTGCTCGGAAGGCGACGCGCGTTTCCTTCGGCAGCGCGAAGAAGGCGTTCAGCGTCGGGTTTTCCAGCGGCACGACATCGGCGCGCGGCAGCAGACCGAGTTCGGCGACCGCCCAAAGATCGAGCACCTTGTCGCCGATCGCGGTTCCGGCGCGGGGACCTTCGCTGCCGACGCTAAAGATGCCAAGCGGCAGATTCTGGATGGGGAAATCCGCATGGCCATTGGCGCTCTCTACCCAGCTGGTGAGATCGGGACTGTGGGTTTGATCGGTCATGATAGCCTTTCCGGAGAATTCAGGGGAGCTGCGCCTTGGGAAAATCGGCCCAGGCCTCGTCATAATCGGGCTGTGCGTGTTCCATGGCGTAGGCGGTGGGGCGATAGGGCCAGCAGCTTTCGACCATGAACGCCATGGTGCCGTCGATCTTCACCGGTTTCAGGTCCGCGGTGCTGGCTTTCTCCCAGCTCGCCTTGTCAGGGCCGTGACCGGCCAGCAGATTGTGAAGCGATAGACCGCCCGGCTGAAATCCGCCGCCTTCCTTTGCGTCATATTCGCCGTGAATCAGCCCCATCGCTTCGCTCATCACATTGCGGTGGAACCAAGGCGGCCGGAAGGTTTTTTCGGCGACCATCCAGCGCGGCGGGAAGATCACGAAGTCCGCATTTGCGCGGCCCGGGGTTTCGCTCGGGCTGGTAAGGACGGTGAAAATGCTCGGATCGGGGTGATCGAAGCTGACCGTGTTGATCGTGTTGAAACGCGACAGATCGTAGCGATAGGGCGCAAGATTGCCGTGCCAGGCCACGACATCGAGCGGGCTGTGATCGAGCGTGGTAGTCCACAGGCTGCCCAGATATTTCTGGACGAGCTCGATCTCTTCGTCGCGGTCCTCGTACCAGGCGACCGGCGTTTCGAAATCGCGCGGATTGGCGAGCCCGTTGGCGCCGATCGGCCCCAGATCGGGCAGGCGAAACAGCGCGCCGTGATTTTCGGCAACATAGCCCGTGGCATTGCCGTCGGGCAGCATCGCGCGGAATCGCAAGCCGCGAGGGATAAGCGCGATCTCGCCCGGGCCAATCACCATGCGGCCAAGCTCGGTCAGCAGTTCGAGCCTGCCTTCCTGTGGAATGAACAGAAGCTCCCCGTCCGCATCGACGAAGACGCGCGTCTCCATATCCTTGTCGGCGGCATAAAGATGCATCGCCACACCGGTCAGCTCGGATGCATCGCGGTTGGTGAGCATGGTGGTCATGCCGTCGATCAGATCGACACCCGCCGCCGCGTTCGCCTGCGGGTCCCAGCGCAGCCGGTTGGGCGCCAGCGGCTCGCTGCCGCTATGCGAGGCAAATCGCTTCGCGCCCTCATAGCGCGCGAAGGGCGGATGCTCCGCGCTCGGCCGGATCCGATAGAGCCAGCTTCGATGGTTTTCGTGGCGGGGGGCGGTGAAGGCGGTGCCGGACAGCTGCTCGGCATAGAGGCAGTAGGGAGGCTGCTGCGGGCTATTCTGGCCCACCGGGAGCGCGCCCGGCACGGCCTCGGTCGCGAAATGTGATCCGAAGCCGGTCATGTAATCGGCCTCGCGCGCCTTGGCCGCGATGGTGCGTTCGACGTTCATGATCCTCTCCGCTTTAATATTGGTCCCCACCCCGGCATTCCGTTCGCCCCGAGCCTGTCGAAGGGCCGTGCTTATTCGCGAGCGAGCAAGGACAGGGCTTCGACAAGTTCAGCCCGAACGGACAGGGAGGGCAAGGCTATGGCCGGCTCAGGCCTCCGCCTTCTCGCCTTTGCCCTTCAATTTGCCGCGCTGCATTTGATCGCGTTCGATGCTCTCGAACAGCGCCTTGAAGTTGCCTTCGCCGAAGCCTTCGTCCTTTTTGCGCTGGATGATCTCGAAGAACACCGGGCCGAACATGTTGCCGGTGAAAATCTGGAGGAGCAGGCGCGGATCGCCCTCCTCGGTGGAGCCGTCGAGCAGCAGGCCGCGGGCCTTCATCTCGTCCACCGGCTCGCCATGGCCGGGCAGCCGCTCGGCCAACATGTCATAATAGGTGTCGGGCGGCGGGTCCATGAAGGGCAGGCCGTTGGCACGCAGCTGGTCGATGGTCTTGTAGATATCGGGCGTCGACATCGCGATATGCTGAATACCCTCGCCGTTAAAATCGACGAGATATTCCTCGATCTGGCCGCCGCCGCCTTCGGCTTCCTCGTTAAGCGGGATACGAATCTTGCCGTCGGGCGCAGTCATCGCCTTGCTGGTGAGGCCGGTATATTCGCCCTTGATGTCGAAATAGCGGATTTCCGTGAAGTTGAAGAGACGCTCGTAGAATTCCGCCCAGAACTTCATGCGGCCGCGATAGACATTGTGAGTGAGGTGATCGACGATGGCGAGGCCAGCGCCTTCCGGGCTCTTGTCGACGCCATCGAAAGATTTGAAATCGATGTCGTAAATGTCCGCGCTGCCGTCCTGGCCGTAGCGATCCACGAAATAAATGAGGCTGCCGCCGATGCCGCGGATCGCGGGAATCTTCAGCTCCATCCAGCCGAAATCGCCGGTCACCGGCTCCGCGCCGTTATCGACGGCGTGCTTGAACGCCGCTGCGGCGTCCTTCACGCGCCAGCCCATGGCGCATGCGCCGCCAGTGTGATGTTCGCGCACGAAGTGCTGCGCCTGGCTACCCGGTTCGTTGTTCAGGAGGAAGTTGATGCCGTTCTGGCGGTACAGCGTCACATCCTTGGAACGGTGCTTCGCGACGGGCACGAAACCCATCTGCGTGAACACCTTGTCGATCTGCTTGGGATCGCCTGCAAATTCGAGGAACTCGAAACCGTCGAGACCGGCGACATTGTCGGGGAGCTGCGTTACATCGGTTGGCATGGATCGAGACTCCAATATCGTTTCATTTGTAACTATCTTATCGCAATGAACGCCACAAATCAAATGAACGATGCTGCGACAAGCGACTTGCGGCTGGACGAATTCCTGCCTTACCGGCTGTCGGTTGCGTCCAATCTCGTCAGTGAAACGATCGCTGCGACCTATCGATCCCATTTCGGCTTGACGATCCCGGAGTGGCGGCTGGTGGCGGTAATCGCAGAGGGCGAGGGGATGACGCAGCGCGATATCGTGGAGCGCACGCGTATGGACAAGGTGACGGTGAGCCGCGGGGCCAAGGTGCTGGTCGATCGCGGATTGCTGGCACGCGAGACGCGCGAAGAGGACCGGCGCAGCCATGCGCTAGTGCTGACCGATCAGGGCAAGGAGCTGCACCGGCGGATCGGTGCTCAGGCGCGCGCGATGGAACGCGCGATCTTCGGCCGGTTTGCGCCGGAAGAGCTGGCCACGTTCGAGGCCATGCTGCGCCGGGTGGACGCCGCGGCCCTGGACGTGCTCCAGGGTGGGGCTGGCGAAGACGTCATAGCGAGCGATCCTCCGGACCGCTCGCTATGACGAAACTCTAGCGGCTCAGCGGCCTTTCCACCGGCCGTCGCGCTTTTCGATAAACGCGTTCATGCCCTCGGCCTTGTCCTCGGTGGCTGTGAGGATCTGGAACAGGCGGCGTTCGTGCAGTAGTCCCTGGTCGAGCGTGGTTTCATAGGCCGCGTTCACCATTTCCTTGTTCACCATCGCGGCGAGCGGGGGCATGGCAGCGATCGTCGCAGCGCTTTTCATCGCCTCGTCCAGCAGATCGGCGGCCGGGATGATGCGGGCGACAAGCCCGGCGCGCTCGGCTTCCTCGGCATTCATCATGCGGCCCGTCAGGCACATTTCCATCGCCTTGGACTTGCCAACCGCGCGGGTGAGGCGCTGGGATCCGCCCATGCCGGGCGCCACGCCCAGCTTGATTTCCGGCTGGCCGAATTTCGCGCTGTCCGATGCCAGGATGAAGTCGGCCATCATGGCAAGTTCGCAGCCGCCGCCGAGCGCGAACCCGTTTACCGCGGCGATCCAGGGCTTGCGAACGGCCTTCACCACATGGCTGGTCCATTTGGCAAAGAAGTCCTCGGCGTAGAATTCGGCGCTGGGCTTGTCGGCCATTTCCTTGATGTCCGCACCCGCGGCAAACGCCTTCTCGCCGGAGCCAGTAAGCACGGCGCAGCGCTGGCTGTCGTCCGCCTGATAGGCAGCAAAGGCGTCGATCAGTTCGTCCAGAACCTGCGTGTTCAGAGCGTTCAGCGCCTTGGGGCGGTTCAGCGTGATCAGCGTCACCGCGCCGCGTTTTTCAGTGTTGATGGTTTCGTAGGTCATCAGGTCTCTCCGGATCAATCTTCCAGCGGGCGCCATTCCTCGCCCGCAGGCATGGGCGCGAAAATCTCGTCGATCATCGCATCGGTGACGCCCTCGGGCGTCGGCGGATCCCATTTCGGGTGATTGTCCTTGTCGATGATCAGCGCGCGCACGCCTTCCAGAAAATCATGCCGGCCGACAACATGCGCGCCGATGGAGTATTCCTGGGCCATCTGGCTTGCGAAGTCGGGCATCTCGGCGCCTTCTTTCAGCTGGCGCAGGGCGACTTTGCAGGTCTGCGGGCTCTTGGTGCCGAGCGTGTCGCGCTCCTTCATCGCCCAGTCGCTCTCATCCTTTTCCAGCGTTTCGAGAATGTCCTCATAGCGGTCGCTGGCGAACAGGCGGTTGATCTTGTCGATGTTCGCGGTGATGCGCGCATCCGGCGCGGTAATCGAGAGATCGCCTAGGATTCCGGCGATACGACCCGGCCGCTCGGCAATCCGCTCCTTCGCCTCTTCCAGCTTTTCAGCCGGCAGATAATGGGTGGCCAGACCAAGCGCGAGGCATTCCGCGCCGTCGATCCGCGCGCCGGTAAGCGCGAGGAACTGGCCGACGCGGCCCTCCAGGCGCGGCAGATACCAGCCGCCGCCCACGTCCGGGAACAGGCCGATGCCCGTCTCCGGCATGGCGAAGCGGGTATTCTCGGTCGCCACGCGGAAGCGCGCGGGCTGAGAAATGCCTACGCCGCCGCCCATGGTGATGCCGTCCATGAAGGCGACCACCGGCTTGTCATAGGTGAACAGCTGGTGGTTCAGGCGATACTCGTTCCAGAAGAACTCGCGTGCCTCCTTACCGTCTTTCGCCCCGCTTTCGGCGAGCATGCGGATGTCCCCGCCCGCACAGAAACCGCGGCCTTCGCTATGGTCGATGAGGATCGCCTGCACGGCATCGTCATGTTCCCAGGCCTTGAGAGCCTCGGTCATGCCGAAGCACATTGCGGTGGTGAGCGCATGGATCGCGGCCGGTCGGTTCAGGCTGATGCGGCCTGCGAACCCTTCGGTGCGGATGATGAGTTGGTCGGTCATGTCACTTTTCCAAATGCCGATGCCCTGAGTTGTCGAAGGCGGTTCTCGCTCATGAGAAATTCTTCGACAGGTTCAGGACTATCGGGAATGATTACTGTCGCAACAGATCGCGCGAGACGATCATGCGCATGATCTGGTTGGTGCCTTCCAGAATCGAATGCACACGCAAATCGCGCCAGAAGCGTTCGATCGGATAGTCCATCAGATAGCCGTAGCCGCCGAACAGCTGCAGCGCATCGTTGACGATCTTGGAGCCGTTGTCGGTGGACAGGCGCTTGGCCATGGCGGCGAAACGCGTTTTGTCGGGAGCACCCTCGGTCACTTTGGCGGCGGCGAGATATAGGAGCGCGCGGGCCGCCTCCAGATCGGTCGCCATGTCGGCGAGCATGAACTGCGTGTTCTGAAAATCGGCGATGGGCTTGCCGAACTGCTGGCGGTCCTTGGTGTAGGTGATCGCCTCGTCCAGGCAGCGCTGCGCCCCGCCTAGCGAGCACGCGCCGATGTTGAGACGGCCGCCGTCCAGCCCTTGCATCGCGATCGAGAAGCCCTGGCCTTCGGCGCCGACGAGGTTCTCCACCGGCACGCGGACATCGTCGAACATCACCTGTGCGGTCGGCTGCGAATGCCAGCCGAGCTTTTTTTCCGGCGCGCCGAAGCTGACGCCGTCCATGTCCTTCTCGACAACGAGGCAGCTGATGCCCTTCGGCCCCGCCTCCCCGGTGCGGACCATGCAGACATAGATCTCGTTCTCGCCGCCGCCCGAGATGAACTGCTTGGAGCCGTTCAGGACATAATGGTCGCCATCGCGTCTTGCGGTGGTCTTGAGCGCTGCCGCGTCCGATCCGGAGCCGGGTTCGGTGAGGCAATAGCTGGCGATCTTGTCCATAGGGACCAGCGAGGGGAGATATTTGTCCTTCAAGGCCTGATCGCCGAATGCATCGATCATCCAGCTTGCCATATTATGGATCGAGATGAAGGCGCTGGTGGAGGGACAGCCATAGGCCATCGCCTCCATGATCAGCGCAGCGTCGAGGCGGCCGAGGCCGATGCCGCCGGATTCTTCGGACACATAGATCGCGGCAAAACCAAGCTCGGCAGCCTTCTTGATGGTGTCGCGCGGGAAGATGTGTTCTTCGTCCCACTTGCCAGCGTGGGGCGTGATCTCGTCGGCGGTGAATTTGCGCGCCATCTCCTGGATGGCGCGCTGCTCTTCGGTAAGGTCGAACTGGGTCATGGCGACGCTTCTATTCAGATGCAGCGCCGCGTCCAGTCCCAACCCGGTGGTAAATCGGAACCTGTCAAAGAGACATGCGCAGGCTCACACGGAAATCGCGCCCGGCCAGCGGGGCATAGTCCTTCAGAAAGCTTGCCGCGCGGCGTGCCGTCACATCGAATATGTTGTTCGCGGACACAATGAGTTGCGTGCGGTTGCTGTCAAAGGGGCGGAAGGCAAGCGATGCGTTGACCAGCGTAAAATCGTCGGTCGGGGTTTCGATGGCCGCCACGCGCGTTTGCTTGGCATTATATTCAGCCTCGATACGCCCGGTCAGCCTGTCCGATTGGGCCTCGATACCGCCGAGAATCCGCAGCGGGGGAATGCGCGGGGCGGGACCGACATCGACGATGGTGGCGTTCACATAATCGGTGATGCCATCGACATTGATGGCATAATCGCCGAGCTGCGCGAGCCGCGCGGACGCCTCGACCTCGAAGCCGTAATAGCGTGCCTCGGCCTGCAGAAACTGGAAAACGGGCAGGCCATCTTCCAGAGCGCCGGTGCGTTGA
>JBELIU010000287.1:0-3134 GCA_042090735.1 Novosphingopyxis sp.
CGCGGTCACATTCGCCGCCGCTTCGAAGCCCGCTTTACCGCCGCACGGATGGCAGTAGATATGTGCGCCCTTTACGATTCCGTCCTGAACCGGTCGAAAACTTAGGCCGCATCGATCCGAAAAGTAGAGCGCTCGACGACCGTCTCGTCGCCCTCAAGTCTTCTTCTTTTCAATCTGTTGAGTTGCTTGCTTGGCAAAATCTGTTGCTTCAGAGATCCTCGGCCGAGAAGGGGAATTGACGTTTGCCGTGCTGAACTGAAATCCACTGCGTGGTCGTGAATGCGTCGATCGCCCAGCGTCCGTTGAAGCGGCCGACGCCGGAATTCTTGACCGCTCCGAAAGGAGAGAAGGGGCTGTCGTTGACCGGCTGGTCGTTGATGTGCGTCATCCCCGCCTCAATATTTTTTGCGAAGGCCAACGCTCGGCCCTCGTCGCGGCTGAAGACCGAGCTCGACAAGCCCATGTCGGTGTTGTTGGCCAGTTCAAGTGCGTGTTGTTCGTCTCGCGCGCGCTGGATCGGTGCGACGGGACCGAAGAGCTCGTTCGCGACGAGGCAATTGTCGTCTGCCACGTCGGTGAATATGTGCGGGGGGATCACCAGCCCGTCGGGCTCGCCGCCGAGCGCACATATGGCGCCCTGATCCTTGGCCTTGGCGATCATTTGCATGATGCCGTCAAATTGGTCGCGATTGACGATCGGGCCGATCAGGCAATCCGCAGCATCGCGTTGGCCCACCACCAGCTTGCGGGTGCGGGTAACGAATTTCTCGACGAATTCATCATACACCGCGTCTTCGACAACGATCCGGTTGGCGATCATGCAAATCTGGCCCTGGTGCATGAACTTGCCCCAGACGCTCGCCTCCACGGCATAGTCGATATCCGCATCGTCGAGCACGACGATCGGCGAATTGCCGCCCAGTTCAAGCTCGAGCGACTTGATCCGCTTACCATCCAGCGCCGCCTTGCCGACGCCGCGCCCAACCGGTGTAGAGCCGGTGAAACTGACCACCGAGGGGATTGGATGCCGCACCAGTGCGTCTCCGATGTCCGACCCGCTGCCGGGCAAGACGGAAAGGAGGCCCTTTGGAAGTCCCACTTCCTCGCAGATCGCAGCGAAAATCGTCCCGCCCGTTACTGGGGTGTCGCTGGCAGGCTTCAGCACCACCGCGTTGCCCAGCGCCAGAGCGGGGAAGAGTGTGCGCGCGGTCAGCTGGAGCGGAAAATTCCAAGGGCTGATCAGCGCAACGACGCCTGCCGGCTGGCGGTAGGCGCGGCTTTCCTTGCCAGGGATGTCCTCAGGCAGGATCGCGCCCTCGACCATGTAGGGCAGGGCTGCCGCCTCTTGGCGGGCGACCTGCGTCACCAGCATCAATTCGAGCGCTGCTTTAAGCTGCGTCCCGCCAACCTCGCGAACGATCCAAGCGGCGATCTCGTCCTTGCGCGCTTCAAGTACATCACCAATCGCGAGCATCTTCGCCGCGCGGGTCGAGGGCGGCTGGGCGGCCCATTCGCGCTGCGCCTCGGCTGCGGCACGGCATGCCTCGTCAACGTCGCTCGCTTGCGCAGCGCTCATCGAGAAGATTTCGCTTTCGTCCCACGGACAGATGTTTTTCAGGACGTCGCCATGGCCATTGCGCCACGCACCGGCGACGAAGAGGCGGTCGAGATTTTCGTAAGGTTTGGACATAGGACGCGAACGGGCATGGCCCATATTTGTTTCGCACATTTCCGCTCAACTCTTCACCTTTGAGCAGAGCTGCAGAGCGGCAGAGCCGACCGATCGTCGGTTTTGACCGAATTCGCAAATCGCTCGCGGACGCTGGGCGATCATGGAGCGGCAGGCTGCCTTCGCCGACCATGCGAGCGATGATATTCTCCGGTCCGACGAGCGCGGCGTTAGGGGCCGATCACCCTTCAACGCGAAGGGTCTGGAGCAGCGGAGCCGAAACCGGCCACCTTCAGCTGATCGAATAACCTTGATGGTCAAGACTTCTATTGCTAATCCACATGGTCTCGCACGCTGGATCCGGAGAATTCGACGATGCCACGACTTGCATCTGTTTCGAGGTTTGCCGCGGCGGCGTTGCTCGTCATGCTGGCTGATGTACCCGCTCTTGCCGAGGTGCCGACGGTACGGTCTTCGGATGGCCTTACCGTCGCAAGTCAAACCAGTTTGTCGGATCGTCTGCTCGAGCTGGCTATCGACACGCCGTCTGTTCTCGGGCGCCGGAAAGTACGGGTGTTGTTGCCGACCGATTATGATCCTGCCGGATCAAAGCGCTATCCCGTGCTCTATCTCCTGCACGGGGCGGGCAATCCGAACGATCCGTCCGGCGCTAGAGACTGGACGGACAAAGGGGATGCGGCCGCGATTACGGCTGGCAGGGACGTGATCGTGGTAATGCCGGACGGCGGCAATGGCGGGTGGTATACCGATTGGCTCTTTCCCGGTGAAGCAGCCCCCCAGAATTGGCAAAGCTTTCACATGGGCGAACTCTTGCCTTTCATCGACACCAACTTCCACACCATTTCCGCGCGCGAGGGGCGAGCCATCATTGGGTTATCGATGGGCGGATATGGCGCGCTTCGCTACGCCGAACGCTATCCCGAACGTTTCGCCTTCGTCGCGAGCTTTTCCGGTGCGGTCAACATGCTGAGCCCGGGCCTGCAACGCGTGGTCTTTCTGACCGAACTCGCCGACGGCAAGCCCAGCGACGGTCCTTTCGGCATCGGGGCTCCGCTTCCGCTGATCGTCGATCGCTTCTGGCGCGAGGCGGACCCCGTCGCGAGCGAGACATTCGGTCCTTCGCGCCTGCGCGGGATGGGAGTTGCGCTGTATGTCGGTTCCGGATCCGCTGCCAACGACCCTGATGCCCAGTTCCCGACAAATCTGGAAGCAGCCCTGAACCCTTCCAGCCATCGGTTCAGCGAAGCCCTGACCGCTGCGGGCATCGAACATCGATTTATGGATTATGGTCGCGGCGAGAACCTCGAGGGCTGCTCCGGAGATCATGAATGGGGATGTTGGCGTGCCACACTTCGCGACGTCATGCCGTTCATGCTCGAAAAGCTCGCCCCGGCCCATTGATTTGATCGTGAAGAAAATATGAGACCCGATGGACAGAAAATCT
>JBELIU010000288.1:0-3105 GCA_042090735.1 Novosphingopyxis sp.
GAGGCGCTGGACCGCGGCGAATGGGAAGCGCTGTGCGACGGCTGCGGCAAATGCTGCATGCACAAGATCGAGGATGAGGATACCGGGCGAATCTACGACACCAATGTGTCCTGCCGCCTGCTGGACACGCAGACCGCGCAATGTTCCGACTATCGCCGGCGCCGTTTTCTGGTTCCGGACTGCATCCGCCTGTCCCGCGCGAAGATCGATCAGTTTCCCTGGCTGCCCAAGACCTGCGCCTATCGCCTGCGCGCCGAAGGCAAACCGCTCCATGACTGGCACTATCTGATCAGCGGTGACCGCGAGAGCGTGCATGCGGCGGGTATCTCGGTACGCGGCCGCGCGATTTCGGAGATCGAGGCGGGGCCGCTGGAAAACCATGTTCTGGAAGACTGACGCGCCCGATCCGCAGGTCGAGGTGGCGGGCCGCGTCTACCCTTTGCGGATCAAGCGGCTTCCCCAGGCACGGCGCATGAGCCTGCGCGCTGATCCGGTGCGCGGCGAGGTAAAGGTGACGGGCCCCACGCGCCTGCGCACCGCCGAGGCGCTGGCCTTTGCCAGATCGCGGCAGCGCTGGCTGGCAGAGCGTTTTGCCGCCGCGGCGGAACCCGTCCGGCTCAAGCCGGGCGAGAGTATCGGTTTTTGCGGAGAGCCGGTCGAGATCGTTCATGACGCCGGCACCTCGCGCGGCGTTCGCCTGGATGGGGACCGGTTGCTGGTCGGCGGCCCGGCAGACCATGCCGCGGCGCGTGTCGAACGCTGGCTGCGCGGTCAGGCGCGAAACCTGATGGCGACAGACCTGGTTTTCTACTGCGCGCGCGCCGGGCAGGATGAGCCGAAGCTTTCGATCGGCGATGCGCGCTCGCGTTGGGGCAGCTGTTCCAGCCGCGGCCATATCCGGCTCGGCTGGCGGCTCGTGATGGCGCCGACGATGGTGCGGCGATCCGTGGTGGCGCATGAAGTCGCGCATCTTGTGCATATGGATCACAGTCCACGCTTTTACGCGCTGCTGGACGATATTTTCGAAGGCGATCGAAAGGCTTGCGATGCCTGGCTGAAGTCGCATGGCACCGGCCTGCACATGATCGGCGCCGCGGCGGGGCGCTCGGCGGACGATCAGTAGATCAGTTCGTCCTCGCCCTGTTCGCTCGGGCGTTCATCGTTTCTCGGCTGCGGCGGCACCTGCATTCCATCGGGGCGACGCGGCGTTCCGGGGGCAGGGGCCTGTCCCTGATCCGGCCGCCGTGCGGGCTGCTGATCCTGGCGGGACTGGCCGCGTCCCAGCGCGCGATCGATCCAGCTCTGGTTGAGCACCGGCTCGTCCTGAGCGGGCAGGCGACCGTCGCCAGTCGGCGGATTGCCCTCGATCGGCATGCCATATTCGTCGCTGAACGCGCCGTCTTCCGGAGCGCCGTAGAACGCGCCTTCGTCATCCTCCAGCTGCCAGTCGGGCAGCGTTACCTCGGTATCGAACTTCTGGACCGGACGCTCGGCGGTGGCCGCTTTCATGAAGGCCGCCCAGGCGCGCGCGGGCGCGGTGCCGCCCTGCAGGCCGCGGGCTGCCTTGGCGTCATCCCGGCCCATCCACACGCCGGTCGTGAGGCCGCTGGAGAAGCCGAAGAAGGTGCCATCCTTGTTGCTGGTCGTCGTGCCGGTCTTGCCCGCTGCGGGCCGCCCGATCTGCGCTGCGCGGCCGGTGCCCGCCTGCACCGCGGTCTGCAGCAGATCGGTCATCGTCGCCGCGACATAATCGTCGACCAGCGGCGCGCCGGGCCGGTCGCGGCGCTCATAGAGCAGCTCGTTGTCGATCGTCGTCACCTTGGTGATGCCATAGGGCTCGATCGCGCGGCCGCCGTCGGAAATCTCCGCAAAGGCCCGCGTCATGTCGATGAGCCGGACTTCCGACGTGCCGAGCACCATCGCCGGATGGGTGTTGATGGGCGTGGTGATGCCGAAGCGGCGCGCCATGCCGGCGACGGTATTGAAGCCCACTTCATTGCCGATCTGTGCGGCCACCGTATTCTTGGAATAGGCAAAGGCGTTGCGCACGGACATCGCGCCGGCATAGCTGCCGCCACTATTGCGGGGCGTCCAACCGTCGATCTGGATGGGTTCGTCGGTCACCACATCATCGGGGCTGTAGCCCGATTCGAGCGCTGCGAGATAGACGAACAGCTTCCAGCTCGATCCCGGCTGGCGCACCGCGGTTACAGCGCGGTTGTAGTTGGAGCTGACATAGTCCGATCCGCCCACCATGGCGCGGACGGCCCCGTCATTTTCCATCGATACCAGCGCCCCTTGCGCGCCTGAGGGGACATTGGCCTGAATCGCGGCGGTGGCGAGGCGCTGCATCGACAGGTCCACGGTGGTCCAGACGTCGATGGGCTTCACCGTCTCGTCGATCAGCGTGTCGAGCTGGGGCAGCGCCCAGTCGGTGAAATAGCGCACGCTGTTCTGCGGCGGCTCGGGCGCCAGCGCGACGTCGGCGGGTTCGATCGAGGCCGACTGGCCGGGCGTGATCACGCCTGTTTGTTCCATCGCCTTCAGCACCACCGAGGCGCGTCCGATCGCGGCCTGCGCATCGGCGGTGGGCGAATAGTTGGACGGTGCTTTTACGAGGCCTGCGATGATCGCCGCCTCGCCCAGGCTGAGCTGCGTGGCGCCATGATCGAAGAATTTACGGCTAGCCGCGTCGATGCCGTAGGCGCCGCCGCCGAAATAGACCTTGTTCAGATAGAGCTCGAAGATCTGGTCCTTGGAGAATTTGCTCTCCATCGCCATGGCGAGGATCGCTTCGCGGATCTTGCGGCCCGTAGAATAGCTGTTGTTGAGAAAGATCGTTCGCGCCAGCTGCTGCGTGATGGTGGACGCGCCCTGAAGGCGGCGATCGGTGTTGCGGTTCTGCCATGCAAAGTAGATCGCGCGGGCCAAGCCCTTGGGATCGATACCAAGATGCGAGCGGTAGCGGCGATCCTCGATGGAGATCATCGCGTCCTTCATCACTTGCGGAATTTCGCTGCTGGGCAGCCAGCGCCCATAGCTGGGGCCGATTTCCTGGATGATCGTGCCGTCCACCGCGCGCACGCGGATCATCTGGCCCTGCTC
>JBELIU010000040.1:0-7824 GCA_042090735.1 Novosphingopyxis sp.
CAGCGCCAGCTGCCGCGCGGCGTTGCGGGAGAGGTCGAACTCGTCGACCACCTTGGCACGCCCGCGCTCGGCCATGGCCGCCGCGGCCTGCGGGTCGCGTACCAGGCGCAGCAGCGCCGCGCTCAGCGCGCACGCATCTTTTTGCGGCACTAGCAGACCGTGCTCGCCATCGGTGATCAGTTCGGGAATACCGGAAATCGCGGTGGCGATGGCGGGGCGGCGATAGGCCAGCGCCTCGATCATGACATTGGGGATGCCCTCCATCCGCCCGTCCGGCCCGATGATGCTCGGGCACAGACAGATCTGCGCCTCGGCATAGGCCTCGGCAACGGCGGCGAAATCCTGCCGTCCGCGAAAATCCATCCGCTCCGCGATCCCTGCCGCGCGCGCGCGCCGCTGCAGCGCATCCGCGCTCGGCCCGGTGCCGATCAGCGTACAGCGCCAGTCGCCCAGCTCCGCGCCCACCGCGGCAAGTGCATCGATCAGATATTCGACGCCCTTCTTGGGCTCCAGCGCCCCAACGTAGAGCAGACGTGGGGCGGCCGGATCGATCGGCACCGGCGCCGCCGTGATGGCGCCGGTATCGATGCTGCTGTGGATGACTTCTATGCCCAGCTGCCGGCCATCGGGCAGCTTGTCGCGCAGGAACGCCCGCCCGAAATCGCTCACCGTGCGCACGCCGCTGGCTTCGCCCAGCTTTTCGGGCAGCAGTTTCTGCGTGCGGAAGATGTCGTGTGCGCGGCAGCTGACCGAATAGGCCGGGCCGCCGAAACGATGGCCGATCCAGGCGGCGGTGGCGGGGTGGCCCGCAAACTCCGCATGGACATGGGTGGCACCCCAATCCCTCGCGTCTCTGGCGATGGCGAGCGCCTTGGGCAGCAGCGCCAGCGATTTGGCGAGGATCTTCGGATGCGGCTTATAGGCGCGCACGATCTGCCCTATCGTTTTCGCAAGGCGCAGCGGATGGAGCGCCAGCGCAGCGAGCAGCGCGCCGATCGCAGTGCCGCCCGCCATCGCGATATCCCGCCGCGCCTCCATCAGCGGCTCCGCGAAACCATGCAGCTGCTGATCGGCCCGGAACGGCGCGACGTGATAAAGCCGCAGCTGCGCCCCCTGCCGCCGGAACTCCATCAGATCGCGGTAGATGAAGGTCTCCGTCGCCTTCGGAAATTCGGTGACGATGATGGCAAGCTTCATGCGTCTTCCCCCGTGCGGCGTTCTTCGAAACGCTGCAGCGCGCCGCATAGCATGGCCAGTCCGATCATCAGCCAGAGATAGCGGAAATCCTTGTGCGGCATGAAGAAGCTGGCGGCATAGAGCGCCGTCAGCGCGGCCATGATCGCATGCGCCATGCGCGCCAGCAGCGGATCGACCGCACGGCGCGCCGCCCGCGCCACCGCGAACAAGGCCGTGCCCAGCACGCTCATGAACAGGAGGAAGCCGACAAAGCCATATTCCACCGCCGCATCGAGATAGGTATTGTGCAGCTCCCGCGGGTTCAGCGTGCGGCCGGGCAGAAAGCGATATTCCGCCTCCACATAATAGGAGGGGAAATTGCCTGGCCCGACGCCCCAGATGGGCGATTGCTGCAACAGATCCCAGCCGATGCGCAGATAGGTGATGCGGCGGTAGAGCGAGCGATCCGCCGCGAAATTGGCCACCGCTTCGAACCGCGCCAGCGTCGTTGCCGGCAGGAAAAGCAGGCCGACGGCGGCCAGCGCGATCCCGCCGAGCAGGATGAGCGGAAACCAGCGGCTGCGGTAGAAGCGAAAGAGGATGATGATGCCGCCGATACCGAGACCGATCACCGCGCTGCGCGCCGACGTCATCACGATCGCCGCCGTGCCGACCAGGATCAGCCCGATCAGCACCAGGCGAAACCGCTTGTATCCGCTGGCCAGCAGGCCCGCCGCAAGCAGCACCGCGACCATCAGCATCTGCGCCACGCTGGTGGGGTTCAGGTCCGATCCGCCGGCGGAGCGGATATTGCCCTCGAAATCGGCCTCCACCGCCGCGACGGAGGTGGAGAAGAGCCGCGCGCCCGTCTTTGTTTCGTAGATGATGATGAGCGCGGTGACGATGCCCGCCCCCATGATGCCCCAGATCACCGGCTGCAACAATTTGGGTTCGCGCAGAAAGACGCCGACCAGGAACGGCAGCAGCATCACCGCGATGGCACGGATCGCATATTCGAAGGCGAGCGCGTGATATTGCGCGAACACCGTGCACACGCCGATCCAGCAGATCAGCAGCGCAATAAGCTTCGCGCCCAGCGGATCGACCATCACCGGGCGCTGCTTCACCGGCAGCGCGAGCAGTAACGCGCCGAGCCCAACCAGCAGCGCGAGCAGAAGCTCGAACGGAGAGAGCGGCAGGAAGCCGACGAATTTCTTGGCAACCGCATCGAGCTGTCCGAAAATCGCGATCAGCGTCAGCGCCAGCGTGCCGAGCGCCAGGATGCCGCGATCGTCCACGCGCGGGCGGGCGGGCGACGCCGCGGGCGCCTCAGTAGTCGAAAAAGGCGACATGCGGACGCTGGCCGGTCAGGGTTTCCAGGCTGCGGGCCAGCGCCTCGGCCTCGTTACGCATCTCCGTGCGAGTCGCGAGCACAATGTTGCCCGCCCTTGCCACCAGCGCGTTGAAGCGGCCCGGCTCGGTCAGCGCGCCGCGCACGATCAGGCTCACGCGCCGCGCGGTCAGCCCGCTATCGCCCGCCCGGTTGTCGTTGACGCCTGACAGGATCTGCGTGTCGATGCCGCGGCGGCCCAGCATATCGCCGATCGCCTGCGCCGCGACGCGCGAATCCTCCGGATCGTCCAGGCTGGCGACCGAGATCGGCATCCCGTTGGCGATGGCGGGAGACAGCCAATGCATCAGCATATCGCTGAGTTCGGACAGCTGCGCCGGGCTGTAATGCGGCGGCTCGTCCGGGCGCGGCAGCACGCGGTGATCGTAATGCGGGGAAGAGAGGTCGCGCTCTTCCGGGGCGGTGGCGGGGCTGACCGCCGTAGCCGCTTCGGCCATATCGTCGCGCGCTTCCGCATCCGCAGACCGTTCCGGCTCGGCCGGCTTCGAATTGGAGGGCGGGGGCGGCGCGACCAGCGAGGGGCGTAGGCGCGAAGGCGCGGACGCTGCGCTTGCCGCGATCAGACCGCCGCCTCCGGCAACCGCGAGACTGGCGAGCGCGGCCTGCGAGAAATCATTATCCTGCGCCTCGGCAACCGGCGCTGCCACCGGGCTGACGTCCGGTTCGGACACGGCGGCAACGATCGGCGCGGTGAAAGGCGTTTTGTCCTCAGCCATCGCAGGCTCCGGTTCCGCCGTTTCCTCCGAAGGTTTGACCGGCACATCATAGGATTCCGGTTTGGGCTCGGGCTCCGCTTCTGGCTCTTCAGTCTCGTGCGCCGGATCGGCTGCGGTCACGAAAGCCGGAGTCACCGGGGCGGCCGCGAAGTCCTTATCCGGCTCCGCCTTTACCGTGCGCACGCGCTTCTGCTTCGGGCCGAGCAGCAGCAGCGCCATACCCGCCAGCGCGCAGCCCAGGATGAAGCCCAGGATCGTATTCAGCAGCACCTTGGGCGAACTGCGCACGGCCGGCGGCTCGGCGCGATCGACGATGCGGATACGCGGAATGTTGGTGAGGTTCTCGGTCTCGCTGAACTGCGTGCGGCGCGTCAGCTCGGCCACTTCATCGGTGAGCGCCGAAATCTCGTCATCGATATTCTTGATCCGCAGCTCCTGCCGCGAGAGCCGCTCGAGCTGCGCCTGGATCGTGTTCACCCGCTGCTCCCGCGCGGCGCTGGACTGGCGTGCGGCGGCGGCCTGCGGTTTCTGCAGGGCGAGCTGCTGCTCGATCTCGTTCTGCGTGGTGCCGAGCTTGCCGGTTCGCTGCGCCTGCAGCGCATCGACGCGGGCCTGCGCGGCGGAGGCGTCGGAGCGATCGGTGGTAAGCGCGGCCTGTTCGGCCAGCTGCGCATCGAGCAGCGCCTGTTTCTGCCGGTCGATATCGACCACGCCGAGGCCGATTTTCAGCTCGCGCGACTGGTTCTTGAGATCGGACAGCTGCTGCATCTTCCGGTCCAGCTCGGCCTGCAGCACGTCGGACAATTGCTGCCCGGACTGGCGCGACAGGCTCTGCGCGCGGCTGACCACCGCATCGGCCAGCGCATTGGCGAACCAGGCGGCGGAACGCGGATCGTCCCAGCCCACCGTCAACTGCATCATATAGGTGCCGTCGAGCGATTCGATTACCGTCGCCTCGCCCAGATCGGCTACCATCTTTTCGCGCGGAGGAAGTTCGGGCGCGCTGCCGTAGTTCAGAATCGACAGGATACGGCCCGGCGAGAAACCGGGCGGCCCCTGCTGGCTGGCGAGCCACGCACGGTCGCTCATCCCCGCAGCCTTGGCGCGCATCGCGATATATTCGTTCACCACTTGGATGCGCGTTTCGCGGGCGCGCGCATATTCGGCATAGGTCTGTAGGAGGATCAGCCCGCCATCGGTGGTCTGTCCGCGCGCGAACTGGTTGGCATAGCCCAGCTCCTCCGACGTCGGCACGACGTTGAGGCTGGTGCTCGCTTCGTACACCGGATCATTGGCGAGGACGAACGCGCTGAACGCCCAGGCGCCCGCCGTGCAGACCAGGATGAGGGCGAGCAGCAGCGGCCAGCGCGAAACGGCGGCGCGGCCGTAATAGAGGAAGATGTTCTCCTCCGGCGGGGCGACGGTGCTGCTCATTGGAGGAAGCTGAACCGGGGCGCGATGGTGATGCCGTTTAGGCCGATGATACTGCGGATCGTCTCCGCCTTGTCGGCGGTGCGCGCCAGCCGGGTGGAGGGCACGATGACGATGCTGTAGGGCGCAAGATAGCCGATCGAACCGGGCGCGCCGTCGAGGATCGCCTTCAGGTTGACGAGCCGCGCGTCGACGCGGTCTCCATTGGGCGTCAGCACGACGACCTGGCTGAGATCGGCGCGCTGATTAGGCCCACCCGAACGCGCAAGCCCTTCCAGCATGGTCACGCCGTCGCGATAGGCAAAGGCACCGGGGTTCGTGACTTCTCCCATCACGAAGATCTGCGGTAGCGGCGGCGGATTGGCATATTCCACCACTGATACCGAGACGACCGCCTTTTCCAGCTTGGACTGGTAGAGCTTCTCCAGCCGCTCCTGCAATTCGCCCACGGACACGCCGCGCGTCTGGATGGGATCGAGCAGTGGCGGGGTGAGAAAACCGGAAAGCTGCACGCGCTGATCGGTGTTCAGAACGGGAAAATAGGGAAAGGTCAGCCGCACCACGTCATTGGGCGAGAAATCGCCGCGGCTGGCATAATAGGTCTCCAGCATGGCGTTCGCCTGCCGCGCGACATCGCGCGAGCCGGGATCGACCGCGATGCTGGCGGGCACGTCATATTGCAGCTGCGGCGCGCAGGAGGCGAGCGCGCTCGTCGCCAGCAGGCCTGCCATCAGCCGCCGCACGGGCATATGCCTCACATCGTTCGTCATCGCGCGCATTCGATTCGCCTTTCAGCGGGCCGCGGCGATGGAAAAGCCACGACCGGCACGTTGCGCCTGCCATGATATGTTGAACATTGGTTTAATCATAACCCAGCAAAAGCGTCTGCGAGCGCTTTGGCGGAGGCGGTGATGTCGTACCGCGCGGCCGTTTCCTGTGCGGCAACGGCCCAGGTCGATGCGGCATCCGGCGCGGCGGCGATCTCCATGATCGCGGCGGCCAGCGCGGCGGCATCGTCGACCGGCACGAGGCGTCCGGTGCGCCCGTCCTCGATCAGTCCGCGCGGGCCATCGCTGGCCGCCGCGAGCACCGGGGTGCCGGCCGCCATCGCCTCGACCAGCACATTGCCGAACCCCTCCCGGCGCGAGGCGAGCACGAACAGATTCGTTTCGGCCAAGCGCGGCAGAAGATCGGCGGCGTGGCCCGCGAGCCGCACTTGATTGCCCAGCCCAAGCGCTTCGATCTGTTGCTGCAGCCGCGGTTCCTCAGGACCTTCGCCGTGGATGGTCAGCACGAACGATAGCCCGCGATCGCGCAGCAGCGCGCAGGCATGGATCAGCACGTCGAACGCCTTGGCAGGGACCAAGCGGCCCGCCGAAACGATACGAAGCGGCGCGTTCGGGGAGCGCTCGCTCGGGGCGCGGAAAGCGGCGCGGTCCACAACCGGGTTGGGGATCACCGTGGCAGGCGGCAGCTTGCGCACAATGCCGGTCAGCTCCGCCCCGATCGCCTCGGTCGGCACGAACAGCGCATCGGCACGGGGAAGCAGGCGGCGCATCGCGGCGCGGCGCAGAAGCGGCCATTTCGCCTGCGCCAGATAAGCGTGGGGGCTGGTATGTTCGCTGATGACGATTTTTGTCCGCAGGCCGCGCGCGGCGGCGCAGAGCGCCAGGTTCATCGCGCTCGTCGCGCTATAGGCGATATCGACGCCGTGGCCGCGCAGCATGGGCGTGATGCGCCCTGGCAGCCGCGCCGCGCGCGCGCCGCCCAGATCGACCACCGGCACATCGTCCGGCAGTTCGCCCAGAAAAGCCCCCTCGGCCCGCTTCAGCATCAGCACCGGCGTGAAGCGCCCCCGGTCCAGCGCCTTGCACCAGTTCAGCACCGCCCGCTCGGCCCCGCCGGGACGCAGATGCGGCAGCAGAAACGCGATCCGCTGCGCGCTCATACGACACCGATCCGCTTCAGCAGGGGCCGCGCGGCGGCCACCAAAGTCATCATTTCCTGCTGGCGGATGGCGAGCGCGGCGAGCGCATAGGCCAGCATCACCGCGCCGCCGATGACGATGCCGTCCACGATCCACAGCACCACGCCATGCGGCGCGGGGAAGGCTTGCGCCGCGCCCCAGCCCGCCAGCGCCGCCACGCCCGCGCAGGCCAGCGAACCAAGGCTTTCGCCGAGCGATCGCCGCAGCCGGAAGTCGGGAAAGCGGTGTTTGCAGACGATGAGGCACAGGATGCTGGTGAGAGTGGTCGCGCCGATCACCGCCAGGCTCAATCCGATCAAGCCATATTGCGGCACCACCGCCCACACTGCGACGAAGCGCAGCGCCAGGCCGGCGGCGCAGAGGAACAGGATGCGGACGAGCGGCGAGCGGTGCGCATCGCTGAAGATCGCGTTCAGCGCGATATTGCCGGGCATCAGGAAGATCGCCGCGATCGAATAGGCCGAGGTGACGAGTGCGGTTTCCGCCTGCGCCGCCTCATCGAACCCGCCATGGCCGAACAGCACCGCGACGACCGCGGGGGCGGCCATCGCCAGCGCGATCGAAAAGGGCAGCTGCAGGAACAAGGTGCCGCGCAGCATCTTGCCGAGCGCGCCGCTGGCGGCCGCGCGATCCTCGCTCGCCATCATCCGCACGATCTTGGGATAAAGCACCGTCGTCAGGCTGGCGGTCACGAGACCCGGCAGCAGGGAAACGAGCCGCGTGCCATATTCCATCGCCGCGACGGTGCCGGTGGGCAGCTGCGTGGCAAAGGCGAAGTCGATCATCACCGTCACCTGAAAAAAGGCGAACATGGCGAGCGCGGAGCCGATCCGGCCGGGCGGCGAGGCTTTGACCGGGGCGGGCTCCGCCGGCGTCTGCAGATTTGCCAGCCGCCGGTGCATCACCAGCGCGCCGCCGGCGAGGAGCGAGAGCGAAACCAGCCCAGCGCCGAGCATCGTCCAACCGATCGCCAAAATCGCGAAGGGCGGGACCAGGAATATGAGAAAGAGGATCAGCAGCAGCCGTTGGAATGCGCGCGCCGATTCGCCGAAGAAGAACACGCCGCGCGCCGCCAGATAAGTGAGCAGCAATGCAGACAGCAC
>JBELIU010000040.1:7834-16327 GCA_042090735.1 Novosphingopyxis sp.
GCACCGCGATGGGCAGCAGCGGGATCAGGATCGCAAGGATGGTCGAGCCGATCGCCAGCCGCTCCCCCGAAAAGCCGGGCGCGAACAGGCCGATGATCGGCGCCGGAAACAGGATCGCGATCAGCGGTACCAGCAGCATCGCGCCGATCACCCAGAGCACGGGGCGCGGCAAGGTGCGCCAGCTCGGCCGTTGCCCACGATCGATGCTGAGCGCGATCGATGGCATGGCGAGCTGCTGGACGAGCTGCTTCACCAGCTCCGTCATCCCGACGGTGGCACGGCGCGCCATGAAGAACGCATCGAGCTGCGCGCCCGCTCCGAACCGGTTGGCAAGCAGGATCGCCACGAGAAAGCTGAGCGCCGTATCGAAGCCGCGCACGAGGAAGATGCCGATGGTCGAACGCGCCATCGCCCTGCGCCCTGTCGCCGGACGCGGTGCGGCTGTAACGGGTTCGCTCATGCGCGGTCGAGGCGGGGCCGGTTCCACGCGGGCGGAACGCGTGAACCGCGATAGCGCCGGCGCGACTGCAGATTGAGGCGCAGCAGACGCGTTTCCACCATCAGCTCGCCTGTCTCCGCAAAACCGATGGCAGCTTGCGCCCGGTAACTCGTTTCGTTGCCGACATCGCAGTAATTGAAGACGCGGGCGACGCCGCGGGCCTGAATGCACTGCAGCCCGAAGATGGCGAGCAGGCGCGCCACATTGCGGTCACGGTGCTGATGATCCACCATCATGCCAAAGGCATAGGCCTCGCCCTCCGGCACCTTGACGAACAGGCCGCTATTGGGATCGCGAAAGTCCTCGGTGGAGGCCCATATGCAGGCGATCGCCTCTCCATCTGCCAGCGCGAACATGCCCACCCGCCCGTCGTCGAGCAGCGATTCGAAATCGGCCCGGCGGTGCGACAGCCATCCGCCGAGCGGAGGCACCGCATCGCCGCGCGTCAGTTCCACCAGTTGTACGCCATCGGGTTTCGGCAGCATGTCGGCCGGCGGCAGATCGTCGGTGCGGCGGGCGAGGATGAAGGACAGCTCCTGCCGGAAGACATGATCGCGCACCGCCTTCGCCACCAACCCGCCCAGACCAAGCTTGCGGACATTCGCCGCGGCGCGCCCGATGCGGCTGTCGGCGCCGCGATGGCCCCGCACCCCGCTCATTTCAGGACCGAGCGGACGAACTGGCGGGATGTGAACAGCAGATTGTGCGCCAGCGGCTTCAGCGCGATACTGTGCATGGGCAGCATGACCCGGCGATGCGGGCGGAAGGCGTTCTTGAACTGCATCCGTCCCTGTTCGCCGGGATCGGACGGCTCCTCGATCGGCATGCCGGCGAGATCATAGCCGACGCAGCCCGATCCGCGCGCGCGCCGCATTGCTTCCCAGAGGAGGAGGTAGTTGCTCGGAATCTTAGGCTCGGCATCGGTGCTTGCCAGCGTCAGCCAGATCGCCTCGCCGCCCTGATGAACATACGACGCAGCGCCCAGCAGAACGCCGTCGCGCTCGGCCAGCAACATCCCACCGCCCAGCTCGTCGATCAGCCTGGCCTGCGCCTTGGCATCCGGTGTCGACGACATCTCATAGGCCGGGCGGTTGGCATCGAAGATATCGAGCGCGCGCTGGAAGGCGGCGATATCGGCCTCGCTGTCCACCGGGCGGATCACGACACCGGCCTTGGTGGCGGCTTTCAGCTTGCGCCGTCCGCTCTGACCGAAGCCGGCAAGGATATCCTCCTCCGGCTTGTCCAGCCAGATGATGCCCGTCGCGACATGCAGCGACTGCTGCGAGGCGGGCAAGGGCGTGGCCCCGGCGGCGCGCATCGCCTCCGCCTTGGCGGGAAGATCGCGGCCGCGCACGCGCGGGGCAAGCTGCCAGGTGGTTGCGCCCGCTTTGCGCAGGACATCGCCGATCGCGCGAATCACCTCGCCGAGATCCGCCGGATCGCGCACCAGCGGCCCGCGCGCGGAACTCGCCAGCCAATAGGGGCCCGCCAGCCTGGAACGGCGCACGACGGCGCTGCCGATCACGTCACCGTCCCGGCGGCAGATGACGGCGAAATACCGGTGACGCGGATGCGCCGGCACCGCAGCCAGCCAGCCGGGCGTCTGCTGGTAGGACCAGAACGGACAGCTATCCACGAAGGAGGCGAACGACTGCCGGGCCTCCCCGTCGAACTCATCTATGATTTCGGCAACGGTCACCCGTCATATCTCTCCGCTCGGCCCGGGCGTGCCGGACACTCTCTTGATAGGGCAGCGGGGCATCCCCGTCCAAGCGCGTTCATCTTAGAATCAGGCACTTGTCCCCGTTTGAACCGCTCTGCCAGCGAAACTTTGACAATTCGGTAGGGAAAGGTGCTTAGGATCATTTAAATTCCGCCACGGAGAGGCCTGCCTTGTCCAAATCGCTCCATCGATCGCCCGAACTGGCCGCGTCGCGCGCGCCGGAGTGGTGGATGGACGCCTGGCGCAGCGCCTATTGCGATGCGAAGCAGGCAAGGCCGCCGGTCTCCGGCCTTCCGCTCTATGGGTCCGGCGGTGCGGCTAGACTGCGCGCCCAGACGAACCTGCAGTCCAGCTATCTGGACGTGGACACAAGCACTGCCGATGCCGACGCGCTGGCACGCGCGCTCTTTGCCGATCCCGCCACGGCGATGGTTTCGCTCAACTATCTTTCCGAACATTCGCGTGCCCTTGCGCTGTTGCGGCAGGCGCAGGGTTTCTACCGGCTGGAGCGTCAGCATGCTTCGCGCGCGCTGACCGATACCTCGCTTCCCTATGAGGACTGGCTTGCCGCCCGCCGCCCGAAACGGCGCAAGCGGCTGCGCGCGCTCGATCGCGCCATGCCCGAACATATTGCCGATAGTTTCGCCATTCACAGGAGCGCAGACGGTGCGCTCCTCGATGCGATCTTCGCGCTTGAAGCAAAGGGCTGGAAGGGACGCGGCGGCACCGCGGTCAGCCAGAACCGGGCGGACCTGATATTCTACACCGAACTCGCCCGCGCGGCGGAGCGCGAAGATGCGCTGCGCATCACCACGATCCATGACGGCCCCAGCCTGGTCGCTTTCGAATATGACGTCCTGCACCAGGGCCGCCTGCTCAGTGCCAAGGTGGGCTATGACGAGGATTATGCGGCGATGCAGCCCGGCAGCTGGCTGGCGCTGCGCACGATCCGCTGGGCCTGCGGCGAACCGGATATCCGGCTGATCGATATGCTCGGCAACAGCGCGCATATCAGCGAGAACAAGGCCCGGTTCGGCGATCTGCGCGAGGATCTGTGGCATGTCCGCCTGTTCCGCCGCAGCCCGAAGGGTACAGCGCTCTACGCCGCGCACGCCGCGCGGCAGCAGCTCAAGCAGCTCAAGCAGCTGAAGGCGCTGCTGAGGCGCAGTCGATGACGCGCAAGCAGGAACGCAAACGCCGCTTCGGCGCCGGCATGCTCTCGCTATGCGCTGCCATCGCGTGCCTGTGGGCGGCGAGCGGCGGCGGCGCGCACCTGTGGTGGCTGGCGGGCGCAGCGGCGGCGCTGCTCCTGATGCACAAGGCGATGATCGGGCCGCCAGGCGTTGCGGTGCTGACCTATCACTCGGTCAGCCCCGAACCCGGCTGGCTTCCCTGGTCCCAGGAAACCGCGGTCTCGCCCGAAACCTTTGCCGCGCATTGCCAGATGATCGGCGCGAAGGGCCTGCTTGCAATCTCGACCGACGAGCTTGTCCGGATGCGCAGCGCCGGCGAGGTTCCGCGCGGCGACGAGATCGTGCTGCATTTCGACGACGGCTATCTCGATAACTGGCTCTATGCCGCGCCGATCTTGGAGCGCCGCGGCATTCCGGCGAGCTTCTTCGTATCGCTGGACTTCGTGGAGCCCGGCGCGCTGATCCGCACCGCGGCCGATGCGCGCGACGTTTCCGGCTATATGAACTGGGCCGAGATCGCGGCGATGCAACAGGTACACGGGCTGGACATCGAACCGCATGGCGTGGATCATGCGCGCATTCCGGTGAGCGAACGGGCCATCGACCAGGTGACCGAATCGAACTGGCGCAAGCATGCCTGGCTGCAATGGCACGGCACCCCCGGGCCAAAGCATGACTGGTATCGCAGCGATGCGCCGACTGCCGTGCCGATCGGATCGCCGGTTCCCGAATCGGGTCTCGCCCTGGCCGTGCGCGGCTGGGTGGACGGCCGCCGCGAGGACGTGTCCGCACTGGAAGAACGCCTGCGCGAACAGCTGACGCTGTGCCAGACGGTGTTCGCGCAACGGCTCGGCAAGATGCCGCGCATCTTCTGCTGGCCGGAGAACAAGGTGGGGCCGGAGGGTCGCCGAATCGCGCGCGAGCTTGGCTTCGCCGCTACCACGGGCGGCAAAGGCAGGAACCGTGCCGATGAACCTGCCGATGTGATCTCGCGCCTTCACATGGGGGATCGCGCGCTCGGCTTTCGCTGGCTGCCGGCAGAGCGGCTGCATTTCCGCGCCGCCGTCCGCCTGGCGCAGGGCAACCATTATTATTACGCGCTGATCGCGCCGATGAACCTGTGCCGCAAGCTGGTGTTCGCCTGGCGCAAGCGCTTCGGGCACCCCTTTGCATGATCGAGGCGCTGGCCTGGACGCTGATAGCCCTCATCGCGCTCACTTTTGCGGGCTATCCCCTCGCGGTGCTGGCGCTCTCCCGCTTCGTCCCGGCAAAGCCGTGGCACCGCGCGGACGCTGCGCCTGCCCGTGCGCCGGACATCGCCGTGCTGATCTGCGCCTATAACGAGGCGGCGCATCTGGGCGCCAAACTGGAAAGCGTGCTCACCGAAACCGCGCGCTGGCCCGGCGAGGCGGCGATCTGGGTGGCCGATGACGGATCGAGCGACGACACCGCCGCCATCGCCGAGCGGTACGGCCCGCGCGGCGTGCGCGTGCTGCGTCTGCCGCGCGGGGGCAAGGCGGCGGCTCTCAACGCACTGTCTGCGCGCGTGGAAGCCGATATTCTGGTGCTGAGCGATGCCGATCCGCTGCTCGCGCCCGGTAGCCTGTCGACCCTGATCGCGCCGTTCGACGATCCGCATATCGGCGCGGTGGCAGGCGAGGTCGAAAGCGCGAAGGGCGCGGGCGGCGGGCGGTTCGACCGGCTGTACCGCGCGTATGAAAGCGGTTTGCGGGAGGCAGAGGACCGGTTGTTCGGTTGCGTCTCCGCCGATGGCGGCCTGCTCGCCATCCGCCGCAACCTGATGCCGCATGTGCCGCCCGACGGCACCGACGATTTCCATATCAGCACCGCCGCCGTCGCCGCGGGCAAGCGCATCGCCTTTGCGCGTCATGCCGTCGCGATCGAGCAGCCGATTGCGGGCGGCGCGAAGACCATGCGGCGGCGCGTGCGGATCACCGTGCGCGGGCTTACCGCGCTGTGGCGGCGGCGCGGCCTGATGAACCCGGCCCGCACCGGCGGCTATGCGCTGGGCCTGTTCTTTCACAAATTCGCGCGCCGTTTCGCCCCCGTTTTGGTGCTCCCGCTGGCCTTGTGTGCGTTCGCCCTTGCCCTTGCAGGCAATCTGTTCTGGACGCTTGCGAGCCTCGGCATCGCCGCCGCCGCCGCGCTCGCGCTGCTCGGCTGGTTTGCGGAGCGGCGTATTCCGAAAGTGCTGCGCGTACCCTATCTGCTCGGCCTGCATCTCGCCGGGCTCGTCGCCGGGGTGGCCCTGTTCTGCTGCGGCACGCGCTATGCGCAATGGACCCCGCAGAAGAGCGCCCCATGATCCGCTGCGCCGCCCTTCCCCTGCTTGCGCTCGCGCTCGCCCTCCCCATGACCTGCTGTTCCTCGCCCGCGTCCGATCCGTCCGGCTGGACGGCGCAGGCTGCCGAGCGTCCCCGCCCGCTCAGCCTTGCCGATAATTTCGATCAGGGTCTGTGCACGGGCAATTGCCCCGGCGCGATCTGGTATTTCCGGCAGGAGGTGGGCGGCCGCCTCTCCGCCGTGCCCGATCCACGCGCGCGCGGCGGGGTGCTGCTGGCAGAAGCGGGGCCGCGCGCTGGCCGCGTGCCGAAGGCCGCGCTGGTCGCGCGCTTCCCGCGCATCGGCGGCGGCCAGCGGCTCGCCATTGCGTTCGACGTGATGATCCCGCGCGGCAGGCCCGTGAACTCGGTCCACCTCCTCGATCTGGAATGCGCCGATTGCGGCATGAGCGGCAATCCGGGCATCCGCCTCTACTTGCGCCGCGGCCGTTTGCGCATCGACCGGGCCAAGATAGGCATCGAACATGCCTGGACCGATGACGCCGCCCCCCAGCTGGAGCCCGGCCGCTGGCACCGGATCGAAGCGCTGGTGGATCTGGCGCCCGATGATCGCGGCGGCGCGCGGGTGCAACTTGATGGCCGGCCGATCCTGCAAGCGCGCGGGCGCACGCTGCTATCGCGCCGGGATGCGGGGATCGATCGGATCCAGCTCGGGATCACGGCGACCAGCAACACCGTGCCGGCCGCTGCACTGTTCAATAATTTTAGCGCCCGGACGCTTCGCTAGGCAAAGCTTTGCTTGTGGGTTCGCTCGGCGTCTCAGTGCGCGCCGTCGCCGCGCCGCACCGCGCCGACCGTGCGGAACATCAGCCGCGTGTCGTTGGCGAAGGACATGGAGCGGATATAGTCGACGTCCAACTCGGTCCGCTCGTCGAAATCCACATTGGCGCGGCCCGATACCTGCCACAGGCCGGTGATTCCGGGACGCGCGGCAAGGCGCGGCAGATGCTGCATCTTGTAGGTGCCGACATCGAAGGAGGTGGGACGCGGGCCGACCAGAGCCATCTCGCCGCGCAGAACGTTGATCAGGTTTGGCAGTTCGTCGATGCTCGTCTTGCGCAGAAACTTGCCGACGCGGGTGATGCGCGGATCGTCGATCAGCTTGAAATCTGGCGAATCGGACGCGTGGTGGTTCTGGGCGCGAAGCGACGCTTTCAGCGCCTCGGCATTCGGCACCATCGTGCGGAATTTCAGCAGCCGGAACGGGCGGCCGAGATAGCCGGTACGGTTCTGGCGGAAGAATACAGGCCCCTTGCCGTCCAGCCGTATCGCGATCGCCGCCGCCAGGAAAATGGGCGCCAGCAGCACCAGCAGGACGCCGGCCATGAAGCGCTCGACCAGCGGCTTCACCCTGCGGGCGTAAAAGGCCTGCCGATATTCCAGCGGCAGCGGAACGCCGCGCATGTCACATTCGAACCGCACGCGCCGCTGCCAGTCCTGGCGCCGCTCCGCCTGCGGCCACACCGGCTTATCGACGAGCTTCCTGACAGCGACCCTGTCGAGCTCCTGAAATTCCAGGCCGATTCCGTGACCAAATCCGTGCATCATACTGCCCCGTTGCTGACATCATCGACTACGCGCCGACCGTCCGTGCGGCTTCACATATGATTAAAAATGTCTTTAGAGAAGAGGCGCGCGCCGACCGTCTGGCCCCTGCCCCGAAATGCGACAGCAGGTCCCGAGGGTATTAACGCGCTTCCTCAGAGAGCTAGCTCTCCGCAAGACTTGCTCCGCGAGAGATGGGCTTGGAACGGCCCGTCGGCTATGTTGAAAATGGTGGGCGCGGCAAGGATTGAACTTGCGACCCCACCCGTGTGAAGGGTGTGCTCTACCACTGAGCTACGCGCCCGGCTCACCGTTACCGATAATCGCATGGGCCGAAAAAGGCATGGGATCGGAACGGGCCGAGGGGCGCCTTTGCCAATCCTGTCGCTTCAGCGCAAGCGCTTTAATCGGCCAGACCGGCAACCCGGCAGTCTGCCCGTGTTACCCGGCAGCCAGACGCATGAGCGTGGTCAGCCAGTTGCCCTGGCCCGGCCCGGCAACGGAGCGCCGCACCGCGGTCTTGGGTTCCGGACAGCCGAGGCAATACACGCTCATCCCGGGGCGTTCCATCAGGCGTTCCATGTCGTGCGCAATGCGCCCGGGGGTCTGCGCCTGCTGGCGCGCGACCAGGGCGAACAGGTCGCCGCCCGAGCGCTGCGTGTCGCCGCCCAGCATCTGGGCCAGCAGTGTCTGGAACTCGTCGGCACCGCCGCCCAGGAAAGCGGCATGCCAGTCGCCGTCTTCCAGTTCGGCCTGCTCGGCCACCCAGGCGAGGGCGGCGTCGAGATCGCCGAACTGGTCGACCAAGCCGTTCTGGCGGGCGGTGCCGCCATCCCAGACGCGGCCCTGGCCGATGGCGTCGATCTGCGCGGTGCTCTTCCCGCGCGATTTGGCAACGATCCGCAGGAACCGATCATACCCGTTTTCGATCGAGGCCTGCAGAATCTGCTCGGTCTCCGGATTGAAACCGGCGATGAAATCGGGCTGCCCCGATAGCGGCGTGGTGGTAACGCCATCCGCGCTCACGCCCCAGTCGTCCGCCAGCCGTTCGAATGTCGGCAGGACGGCGAAGATGCCGATGGAGCCGGTGATCGTTTCGGGCTCGGCAAAGATGCGGTCGGCTGGGGTGGAGACCCAGTAGCCGCCGCTGGCCGCAACATTCGCCATGCT
>JBELIU010000289.1:0-2339 GCA_042090735.1 Novosphingopyxis sp.
CCGCAGCCCCTATGAACATGGCCGAATCGATCACCGTCACCGGATCGCGCATGCGCTCCGCCGTTCCGGTCGCCGCGATTCAGGCAAGCCAGGAGGATTTGGGCGATCTCAAGCTCTACCGCGTGCCGGAGCCGATCACCGTCGCGGCCAAGGCGCAGAAGCAGGTGGCGCTGATCGTGAAGCCCGATGTGGACTATCGCGGCTTTTATGCGGGCAGCTTTACATCGCAGGACGCCTGCTGCGCGGATGCCGCGCCGCGCCCGCTGGAGCTGACGCTTCGGGCGCGCAACCTCATCGATTCGGGGCTGGGCGTTCCGCTGCCGCAGGGGCAAGTCGCGGTCTATGAACCCAGCGAATACGGGCCGCTGCTGGTCGGCCAGACCGATCTGGGTGACAAGGCGGTGGGGCAGAAAGTGGAGCTGGGCCTCGGCACCCGTCCGGATGTGCAGATGGCGGTCAGTCTGCCGGATCCTGCCAAGCCCCGCCGGTTCGAACTCACGCTCACCAATGCGCTGGCCCGCCCAATCGATGCGGAGATCGCAATTCCTTTCGAGCTGAAGCGGGGCAGGGGCGTGGAAAAAGTGGACGGCGTGCCGACTTGGAAAGTGCGCGTGCCCGCCAATGGCGAGCGGCGAATCAGCATCGAGCTGAAAAAGCCCGATTAGTCGCCGATATCGACTTCGCCTTCGAGCGGGTCTTCGATCGTTGCGTCATGCCCGCTGCCGCTGGACAAGAACACGAGCCCCATCAGTCCAGCCGAGGACAGCATCGCCGCGGCGATCCCGAGACCGGTTGCGATATAGAGATGGACCGAGACCCAGCCGTTGCTGGCGTAGAGCACGCCCAGCGCCACCACGATGCAGACCACGGTCACCAGCGTCATCCAGCGCATGAGCATCCAGTACCGCCCCCAGGCGAACGCGGCGTAATCGGGGTCGTCGAGTTGGGACGGGCGGGGCATGGATCGGGTCGAAACTCCTCTGGGCTGGCAGAACCACTATAGGGCTTTCCGCCTGCGAACCAAAGTTTTGCGCGGAGTGGCTTTGCAAGCGGCCCCCGCTTCAGGCATCCTCGCCTCCGGGAAGAGAAGAGGAGAGCGTGACATGACGATTGCGAAACTGCTGGAGGCCCGGGCAGCGGGCGAAATCATTGCCCTCGATCCGGAAGAGGCGGTGCGCGCCGCGGTCGCGAAGCTGACCGAGCACCGAATCGGTGCGATGCCGGTGGTCGCGGACGGCAAGGTGGTGGGCGTATTTTCCGAGCGCGATGTCATCAAGTGCCTGCAAACCAAGGGCGATGGCGCGCTCGAGAGCAAAGTAGCCGAAGCCATGACATCGCCCGCGGTTACGGTGACGCCGGAAACCTCTGCGCTGAGCGCCCTGTCGCAAATGACGGAGCGGCGCTTCCGCCACCTTCCCGTGCTGGAAGGCGACCGGATGATCGGCTTCGTTTCGATCGGAGATCTGGTGAAATACAGGATGGACCGGATCGAGGCCGAGAAGACCGCGATGCGCGACTATATCCAGACGGCCTGACCGTTTCGCGCAAAGCTTCGGCAATCTTTCTTTGCTAGGGCGGCGGCGATGAGCGGCTCCCAAACTGATGCGGATGATTCGGGGGAGCCGGCGATCGGCCACGCACCGATCATCGTCACCGTGCTGGCGCATCAGGAAGAGCGGCGCATCGCGCTGTGCCTCGAAAGTCTGCCGCTGGGCGATCCGGGCGTGGCAATTCACCTGGTCGTCAACGGATCGAAGGACCGCACCGCCGAAATCGGCCGGGGCGTGGCGAAATTGTTTCCGAACCTCACCGTTCATGATTGGCCGGAGGGTGGGAAGGCGCGCAGCTGGAACCGCCTCAATTTCGATGTCCTCCCCGGATTTGTGCGCACCCATATATTCGTGGACGGCGATGCGGTGGTGGCGCCCGGGTCCATCGCCGCGCTCGATTCGGCGCTTACCGCCGATCCCCATGCCAACGCCGTCTCGGGGTTTCCGCTGAACGGACGCGGCGCGGCGGCTTATGGCGATTCGATCGAGGCCACTCGCGGGCTTTTCGGGGACCTCTATGCGCTGCGCGGCGATTTTCTGGCGCGCATGAAGGCGAAGGGCATCCGCCTGCCGGTCGATCTGATCGGCGATGACGGGCTGATCGGCGCGCTCGCGAAGACCGATCTTCGAAACGAGGATTACTGGGATGATGACCGGGTCGTGCCGGTGCGCGGCGCGGGCTTTTATTGCGAGCCGGTCAGCGCGCTCGCCCCCGCGACGCTCGCCATGCAGTACAAGCGGATGGTGAAGTACTCGGACCGCCATTTGCAGAACCGACTGGTCAGCGCG
>JBELIU010000289.1:2349-3108 GCA_042090735.1 Novosphingopyxis sp.
GAGGGGCCGGGCGCGCTGCCGGAGCGGATGGATTCGCTCTATGCCGCAAATCGCGGGGCGATGCGTCCGCGCTCCGGGTTTCCCGATGCCTGGTTCGATCGCCGGGCGCTCGCGCGGATGATGGCGAAGGACTGAGCCGCCTTATCCGGCGGGCATCGGTTCCGGCGCGGGTGCCTTTCGCTTCACGACCAGGCGGACCAGCTCATCCCAAGTTTCGCGCGCGCCGAGATAGAGCAGCGCGACATAAGACAGCGCTCCGGTGCCCACGAGAATCGCCAGCTGTGCGGGCGGCGGCATCGGCGGCAGCATCCGGTCAAGGCTCCAGACGATCAAACCCATCGCCGCGGCGGTCGACAGGCCGGGCCAGGTCGATCGCCACAAGGTTGCGGCGTCTACCCCGATATGCTTGCCCGTGCGCAGGACCGTGAAGGCCAGCAGCAGCGGATAGGCCGCCACCCATCCCCAGGCGAGGCCCGTCGCCCCGAAGTTCACGCCGATCAGGAAGGCGATCGGCATCACGACGGCGCCGAAAGCGGAGATTTCCGCGCTGATCCGCGGGCGACCGATGGCGTTGATCGCCGGAGAAAAGAGGATTTGCAGCGTCATGATCGGCATGGCGATGGCGAAGATCACGATGAACGGGATCATCCCCAGCCATTTTTCGCCCAGCACGGTTTCGACGAGCGGCGCGGCGGTCACTGCCATGCCGACATAGAGCGGGCAGGCGATCAGCATCACCAGGCGGGCCGCCTTCTGAAA
>JBELIU010000290.1:0-3095 GCA_042090735.1 Novosphingopyxis sp.
AGCGGCCTCGCGCGGCGGCCGCGCTTCGACCAGGCGGCAGGCACGCCGCGGCTGGTCACCGAACGCGTGAGCCGCGCCGGCGCGATCCAGCGCGCGGGCCGGGCGGCGCGGCAGGCACCGGGCACGGCATATCGGCTCTGGGAGGAGGCGGCGACCGGCGGCCTGATCCCGTACGATCCGCCCGAGATCCTGGAGAGCGACCTCGCGCCGCTGGTGCTGGATTGCGCCAAATGGGGTGAGGCGGACCCGGGCGCGCTGCGCTGGCTCGATCCGCCGCCCGCCGCCGCGCTCGCACAGGCGCGCAAGGCGCTGCAGGCAATCGATGCGCTCGACGACGCCGGCCACATCACCGCGCATGGCGAGATGTTGGCCGCGCTGCCGATGCCGCCGCACCTCGCCCACATGCTCGTCATCGCGGGCGCGCATGGCCAGGCGGAGGAGGGCGCGCGCGTCGCCGTCCTGTGCCAGGAGCGCGGGCTCGGCGGGCGCGGCGAGGACCTGGAGGGACGGCTGCAACGCTGGCGTGGGGAGCGGGGGCGCAAGGCGGAGGCGGCGCGCGGGCTTGCCAAACGCTGGGCGGCGCTGGTGCCGACGGGGCAGGGCGATGCGCTGTCGATCGGCGCGATGGTGGCACTCGCCTTTCCGGACCGCGTGGCGCGGCGGCGGGGGAGCGATGGGGCGGAGTGGATTGCGGCCGGCGGGCGCGGCTTCCGGCTCGATCCGGCATCGTCGCTGGCGCGCCATGCGTGGCTCGCGGTGGCCGATGTGCAGGGCGCGGCGGGCGGCGCGCGCATCCTCTCTGCCGCACCGATCGAGGAGGACGAGCTGCGGCGGCTGTTCGCGGGCCGGATGGAGACGCGGCGCACCGTGCGCTTCGATGCCAAGGCTGGCCGCATCGCCGCGCTGCGCGAGGAGCGTCTGGGAGCGATTGCGCTGCGGCGCGGGCAGGACGATTCGCCCGATCCGAACGCCGTGCGGAGCGCGCTGCTGGAGGCGGTGCGGACCCACGGCCTGGACCTGCTGCCCTGGGGCGCAAAGGCGCAGGCGCTGCGCCGCCGCGCCGCCTTTGCCGGATCGGACGCGCTGACCGACGCGGCGCTGCTGGAGACGCTGGACCAGTGGCTCGAGCCGCTTCTGAACGGCGTCACCCGCTTCGACGCGCTGGACCGCGGCGCGCTGCACGGCGCGCTCGAGGGGCTGCTCGGCTGGGACGAGAGCCAGCGCATCGCCGCCGCCGCGCCGCCCGAGTTCACCACCCCCGCGGGCACCACCCATACGATCGACTATGCCGCCGAAGCCGGACCGACGGTGGAGGCGCGGGTGCAGGCCTTCTATGGCCTGGCCGAGCATCCCGTCGTGGGCCGCCCGCCCGTGCCGCTCGTCCTCTCGCTGACCAGCCCGGCGGGACGGCCCGTGCAGACCACCCGCGATCTGCCCGCCTTCTGGCGCGGTAGCTGGGCCGATGTCGCCAAGGACATGCGCGGGCGGTACCCCCGGCACCACTGGCCCGACGATCCCGCGAGCGCGGTCGCCAGCCTGAAGACGAAGCAGGCACAGGCGCGCGGGGGCTAGCTTCATACTGCTTCACACTGTCCAGGGCGGGAAAATTGGGGCAGCGGTTTGGCTCTCCATTCCACCCGTGATTGCGAGGAGCCGAAGGCGACGTGGCAATCCAGAGCGGATGCCGCACTGCGCAGGCCCTTGATTGCTTCGGCCTACGGCCTCGCAATGACGAGGGGTGAGACAGCTGTGCATCTCCCGAACCTGCCGTTCGCGTTCCTACATTGCCAGAACAAATGCCGAACCTGCGCCCGCCACGCCCGATCCATCTTGATTTTGCCTGGCGCCGGAGGCAGGGAAAGGCCATGACCGCCCGCATCTATCAGCGCCCCAAAAGCGCCATGTCCTCCGGCCGCGCGCTGACCGACCGCTGGATCCTGGAATATGATCCGGCAGAAGCAAAGCGCGCCGATCCGCTCACCGGCTGGGCCGGTTCGGGCGATACCAAGCAGCAGCTGACGCTACGCTTCCCGAGCTGCGACGCGGCCAAGGCTTATGCGACGAAGAACGGCATCGAGGCGCAGATCGTGCCGACGCCGACCAGGACGCTGAAAATTCAGGCCTACGCCGACAATTTCCGCTGATCGCCGTCATGGTGAAACTGCCGCGCGCAGCGATCGGCCGCGCCATGCGTTGCCCCTCTTATGACCGAAACGATCGAAGAGTTGCGTGAGGAAATGCGCCGGGCCGCGGCGGATGACGATTTCGAACGCGCGGCTGCTTTGCGAGACCGGATCAATCTGCTGCGCGGCGGGGCCGATGGCGAAGACGCCGCGGCGGTCGATACCAGCGGTATCACGCGCCAGAAACCGGGCGCCATGGGACTGGGTACCAGCCGCCAGAGCGTGTCGCCACCCAAGGGCTGGAAGCCACCGAAGAAGCCGGATTTGATGACCAGCGGCCACAGCAAACGTCGGGGTAAGTGACTTCAGCTTGCGTTCGCCATTGGCGCGCGCTCTACTCCACCCGAAAGTCGAGCAGCGTAAAGCGCGCCGGGCCGGTTGCGTAGACACCGTGACCTCGGCCGCTTGCCGAACCGAACACCAGCCCGACATTGTCGACGTCTGCGAGCGCGTCTTCGAACATCTGCGGAAATTCCGCGCCGCTTCTTGCGTAAACCGAACCCCATGCCCCATCCAAGGCAACGCGCATTTCGTGGACGCCGGGCGCCAACGGCTTGACGGTGGCCGGCGGAGCGTACCAGCGGAAGAACTGATAGGGACCCTTGGCGCGCCAATTGTCGCCGCGCCGCTGAAAATAGAGCGAGACGGTGGCCGTTTGGGAAGGCGATTCCTGCGCGATGAAGCGCGTGCCGGGGGCAGCGTCGATTCGGTAACGCACGACGATGCGGCTTGCGCCGTCGAGCGGTCTGGAGCGGGTCGTCACATAATGGAGTTCGCCCGGCTGACGAGGATCGGGAAAGTCGATCGACCAGCCGCGCGCCGTGCGATCGGGGTGGCGCGGCAGGTTCACCGAATAATTGCGTCCATTGATGACAGGGCCGATTTCCCAGTCCGTAGCCGCCCCGCGTTCTT
>JBELIU010000041.1:0-2707 GCA_042090735.1 Novosphingopyxis sp.
CTACCGTGCCCCGCGGGACCGAGCGTCTGCGCTTCACCCCCGGCCCGGACCATGACGAGGCAATGATGCGCGGCCTGACCGATGCACTGACTGAAATCTGGGGACGCCTCGAAATGGAAACGGTGCAGGCGGCTTAGTATATCGGCTAAGTCGCTTTGATAACGTCCCTTTAACGCGAGGACGTTATGGGTTCGGAATGCACGAAATCGCATTCAACGAAGGCGAGAGCATTTTACATCTGAAGCTGAGCGGTTTCTGGGACGAGGCGACTTTTACCCGGTTCGTAGCAGACATGCAGCAGCACATCGGTCCATTGCAAGCCGTGCGGCAGCCCTTTGGCGTACTGTCCGATTCATCAGGTTTGCCTGTGCAGAGCGCCGTTATGGCGGAACGCTTCGCCTGCCTCGCGCTGGAAGCACGCCGTCTCTTTCCCGTGCCCACTGCGATCATCGTCGGGTCCGTTCTGCATAAGCTGCAGGTGCAGCGCGTATTGACCGACGACGGCATTCAGGTTTTCTTGAACGTAGCCGACGCCAGAACCTGGCTTGCGCAACAATTGCATTAGGTTTGCTCTCCGGCATCGGAGGTCTTTTGCTGCATGAAGATCGCACTATTCAGGACTTTACCTGACCATTATCCTGCGGTGATGATCCGTTTCCCACTCGCCCTCGCGGCGCTCGCTCTTGCCGTTCCGGTTTCCGCTCAGGAGCCACACGCGCCTTTTCATCCCGGCCCGCTGATCGCCGATTACGGACCGATTGCCGATGTCGATGTCAGCGACCCCCTGCCCACCCATGCATCGTTCAAGGTGGCGTTCGATCTGGCGGCGGCAGGCAAGCCGGATGCGCCCAATCGCGGGCTGGTGTCGCTCGCGCGTTTTCTCAACATGCATGTCGCCGCGGGTGTGCCTGCGGAGCGGATCGGGCTTGCCGTCGTGGTCCATGGCCCGGCTGGCGTCGATCTGACGAAAGATGCCTTCTACGGTGCGCGGCACGAGGGCGCGGCCAATCCGAATGCGGATTTGATCGCGCAGTTGCAGGAGCACGGCGTGCGCGTCATCCTGTGCGGACAGAGCGCCGCGGCTTCGGGCATCGCGCGGGACGATTTGCTCCCCGGCGTAGAGATGGCGCTGTCGGCGATGACCGCGCATGCGCTGCTCCAGCAGGACGGATACACGCTCAACCCGTTCTGATGGGGTGCTGCTGATAGGGCCGTGCCGATGCCCCAAATCCGTAAGTCCTGAGCTTGTCGAGGACGTTGATCGATCGGGCGCATCGCTTGCCCGATAAGCGTCCTTCGACAGGCTCAGGGCCTTGGATAACGCGCATCGGCGCCATTTATCGCTGTCCTACAGCGCGCTTGATCGCGCATAGACTGGTCGATGCCCGCCCCGCACGCAGCCTCGATTCGCCCGGTAACCCCCTTTTCGAAGCCGCCGGTCTGCACCGAGATGATTCCCGCTCTGGACAGTGTGAAGCTGTGTGAAGCTGGCGCGGCGCACGGCTTGGAAGCCGGGGGCCGCCGCCCTATCTCAGGCCCATGCCCGCTGAAAACTGGATCGAGCCGCACCCGACCGGCATCTACGTGAAGCCCTGCGATGCGTGGATCGACCCGTCGGTCGCCCGCCCTCGCGCGCTCGTCACCCATGGCCATGCGGACCACGCGCGCGGCGGCCATGGTGCGGTCTGGGCGACGCCCGAGACGCTCTCGATCATGGGCCTGCGCTACGGGGTGGAGGCAGAGGGCAATGCCGTGCCTTATGGCGAGGAGCTGGATCTGGGCTGCGGCGTCACCATCAGCTTCCATCCGGCGGGCCATGTGCTCGGCAGCGCGCAGATCCTGCTGCAGCATCAGGGCGAGCGCGTGGTGGTGACCGGCGACTACAAGCGCCGGCCCGACCCCACCTGCCCGCCTTTCGAGGTGGTGCCGTGCGATGTGCTGATCACGGAGGCGACCTTCGGCCTGCCCGTGTTCACGCACCCCGATACCGCGCAGGAAGTCGCCAAGCTGCTGGAGGCGCGTGCTGCCAATCCGGAGCGATGCATTCTGGTAGGCGCCTACGCGCTGGGCAAGGCGCAGCGCGTGATCGGCGAGCTGCGGGATGCAGGCTACCACGAGACGATCTACATGCACGGTGCGCTGGAGAAGATGTGCCGCCTCTATGAGGAGCTGGGCGTGGACCTCGGCCTTCTGGAGCTGGTCGGCGATCGGCCGAAGGAGGATCTGAAGGGCGCCATCGTGTTGGCCCCTCCCGGCGCGATGAACGACCGCTGGAGCCGCCGCCTGCCCGATCCGGTCACCGCCATGGCATCGGGCTGGATGCGCGTGCGGCAGCGCGCCCGTCAGCGCAATGTGGAGCTGCCGCTGGTCATCTCCGACCATGCCGACTGGAACGAGCTGACCCGCACTATCGAGGAGGTCTCGCCCAAGGAGGTGTGGGTAACGCATGGTCGGGAGGACGCGCTTGTCCACTGGTGCACGATGCGCCAGCGCAAGGCCCGCGCGCTCGCGATGGTGGGCCGCGAGGATGAGGACGACTGAACGGCACCGCCGGATTGTAACGCCTGCGTACGGATTGACTGGCCCGCGGATAACTCTAGGCTCGGCGCATGCCCAACCGCCTCTCAGAACTGGATTTTCCGGACCGGGTGGGTTCGCGGCTCCCACTTCCGGTAAGTCAGGCGCTAGTCGCGCTCGGCTGCACGGG
>JBELIU010000041.1:2717-16143 GCA_042090735.1 Novosphingopyxis sp.
CATCTTTCGGGACGCGCGCATTGGTCGATCTGCTGATGCCGGGGGCCGGGCCTTTCGCGTTGATCTTCCCGTTCGTCCTGATCGCGACGCTGGTGGGGCGGTGGCAGGCGGGCGCATTGACCATGGTGCTGTCCGCGCTCTTCGCCTGGTACTTCGTCCTGCCCATGCAGGGCAGTTTCCGCCTTCTGGTGGATGGCGACGGACCACGAGTGGCCATCAATCTGCTTTCCGGCTTTGCCATCGTCGGCCTGGCGGAGATCTTCCGGAAGGCAGTACGCCGCGCCGTCGCCCAGCGGGAAGCCGATGTGGCGGAGCGGGACCTGTACCTTCGGGAATTCGATCACCGCGTACGCAACAACTTCGCGCAGGTTACCGCGATGCTCGACATGCAGCGCCGGCAGATAGAGCCGGGCGCGGCGCAGGAGGCGTTGTCCGAGGCTTTGGGCCGCGTCGATTCGATCGCCCGCGCACACCGCGCACTCTATCGCGGTGATGGCACTCCGGGCCGCGTAGAGATGGCCGACTATATGGCTGAGCTGTGTGAAGCACTGCGGACGGGGCTGCTCGCCGGACGCTCCATCGACCTGCTGCTGACCGTTGAGCCCATGCGGCTCGATCGTGATCGCGCTGTGGCGCTGGGCTTGCTGGTGAACGAGCTTGTCACCAACGCGGCGAAGCACGCCTTTCCCGGACGCGAAAGCGGAAAGGTTGAAGTCGAGCTTTGCCGAACGGCCGATTCACTTTGCCTCGCAGTCCAGGACGACGGCGTAGGTCTGCCTACCGAACTGCCCAAGCCGTCGAGCCTGGGGCAGCGGCTGATCCGGGCCTTTGCCGCGCAGGCGGGCGGCACGCTCGAAAGTCAGAGCAGCGATGGCGGGGCGCGCTTCGTCTGTACGCTAGAACGGCGCGAAGGGGAGTGAACCGATCCTTGCCGCGCGGGTTGAAGAGCGTGACATGCAAGCCTTCGCCGAACTCATCGATCGCCTGATCTACACCCGCTCACGCAATGCGAAGCTGACCCTCATCGCGGACTATCTGGTGGCAACACCCGATCCGGATCGCGGATGGGCGCTGGCAGCGCTAACGGGCGACCTCGACATCAAAGCGGTGAAAAGCTCGCAAATCCGCGCGATGGCGGATGAACGCTTCGATCCGCTGCTGTTCCGTATGAGCCGCGATTATGTCGGCGATACGGCTGAGACGGTGGCCCTGATGTGGCCCGATCCGAGCGGCGGACAGGACGAAGAGGACGCCCTGTCGATTTCCATGGTCATCGACCAGCTAGGCGACACCACGCGGGCCAAGGCGCCCGCGCTGCTGGCATCGATGATGGATCGGCTGGATGCGAATGGCCGCTACGCGCTGCTGAAACTCGCCAGTGGCGGCATGCGCGTGGGCGTTTCAGCAAGGCTTGCCAAGACCGCGGTGGCACAAGGCTTCGGGCTAAACGTAGACGATGTCGAGGAGGTGTGGCACGCGCTGTCCCCGCCTTATACCGAGCTGTTCGCTTGGGGTGAGGGCTACGCCGAGCGCCCGGACCCTGAGGGCACACCCTATTTCCGTCCCTTCATGCTGGCCCACCCGCTCGAAGATACGCGCGTCGATCTCGCCGATTATGCCGCAGAGTGGAAATGGGACGGCATCCGGGTGCAGATCGTCGGTACGAAGGGCCAGGTTAAATTGTACAGCCGTGGCGGCGAGGAGATCAGCGATGCATTTCCGGACATCGCTGAGGCTTTCAATGCCGATGGCGTGGTGGATGGCGAACTGCTGGTGCGCGGCGACGTGCAGGGCGGGCAGGCTGCCAGCTTCAATGCATTGCAGCAACGGCTCGGCCGAAAAACGGTGACGGCCAAGATGCTACGCGATTCACCCGCATTCGTCCGGCTTTACGATATCCTGATCGAAGGCGACGAGGACCTGCGCACCCTGCCCTGGAGCGAGCGCCGGGAACGGCTGGAGGCCTTCGTGCCGAGGCTGGACGAAAGCCGCTTCGATATCAGCCAGCTCATCCCGTCCGACAGCTACGAGCATCTTGCAGAGGTTCGCGAGGGTGCGCGCGACGCCGCCATCGAAGGCGTGATGCTGAAGCGGCGCGACAGCCCCTACATTGCGGGGCGCAAAACCGGCCTGTGGTACAAATGGAAGCGCGATCCGCTCGTCGCCGATTGCGTGATGATGTACGCCCAGCGCGGTTCCGGCAAGCGTAGCTCCTTCTATTCGGACTACACCTTCGGATGCTGGAGCGAGGATGATGAGCTTCTGCCGGTCGGCAAGGCTTATTCGGGCTTCACCGATGAGGAGCTAAAAATGCTGGACCGCTTTGTGCGCCAGAACACGGTCAACCGCTTCGGCCCGGTGCGAGAGGTGGAAAAAACATTGGTGCTGGAGGTCGCATTCGATTCGATCCACGACAGCAAGCGGCACAAATCCGGCCTTGCGATGCGCTTCCCGCGCATCTCGCGGATCCGGACGGACAAGCCCGCTGACGAGGCGGACCGGATCGCCACCCTGCAGGCGATGGTGAGCTAGGCCGCCGCAATTTCCGCTGCCCATGCATAGCCGCGATAGAGCCGATCGAACGCCACCTCATGGCCCTCGCGGTAGTAGCGATCGATCAATTCCGGCAGTTCCGCGCGCGGAGCAACATGGAAACGCGCAAGCCAAGCGTGAAGACCCGTTTTAAACGGTCCCGGCAGATGCTCCTGCTGACCGAAATCGACCATATGAAGCCGCCCTCCAGGATTGAGCACGTCGACGCCCTGCTCAATGGCCGCACGCCAGTCCGGAATCATCGACAAAGCATAGCTGATGTAAGCGCGGTCCATCTTCGCGATGCCGAACAGGGCCTGCGGATCGAAGTCGGTTGCATCGCCTTTGGCCAGGATTACGCGACCCTGCAGCCCAGCCCGGCGCACGGCAGCGCGCGCGCTGATGAGCATCTCCTCGCTGATGTCGAGCCCGTAGAACTGCACATCGGGGTAGGTTCGCGCAGCCGCCACCAGATTGCGCCCGGTTCCGCAGGCGATCTCCAGCACCGTACCTCCGGGCGGAGGCTGCAGTCGACCGATCAGCCGGTCTCGACCCAAGAGGTAATATTTCCTCGTCAGATCGTAGATATGCCGCTGCATCTTGTAGATCGCGTCCATCTGTTCGGCATGATCGGTCATAAGCTAGCCCTGTCAGGAAATTGCTTGAAAGCTCCGAAAAGAGCACGGGGGGGGTGCGCGGTTTTCGCCGGAAGCGGCTAAGGCAGGAACTCGATTTCCCTGCGGCCGCGAGTGGCGAGTGGCATCATCGTAGAATATAGAGATGGACACCGCCGTAGATCGAACTGCGGTCCTGGCCGGTGAGCGCGCGCGACTGCGTTTCGCGATAGTCCCAGCGTGAAAGGAGCTCTTCCGGCAGACGGCCCGGCAACAAACTCTCCTCCGCCGCGGTTCGAAACAGCACCCGGGCGCCCGTGCGAGCCGTCCGTGTGATTTCCGACCACAAATCCGTCAATTGGGCATCGCTCATCCAGTCCTGCGCATCCAGCAGAACATAGCGATCATGGCTAGCATCGGCGGACGCCACCAAATGCTCGGTCATGCTGATATGACACACCGAAACACGGTCAGCCCGGCTGCGCACTGCTTCGAAATTCGCTTCCTGCAAATAAGGCGGCAGCGGAGCGTCTTCGCCTTTGGCATAGCCGCGACCGAAGGCCTGCCATGCGAAATAATTATCCTCCAGCGCGAAATCACAGGCGAGCTTTTCCAGTCGCGCACGCAACACGTCGGACATTTTGGCGTCACCGGCCAAAGCCTCGAACTGCGCGGGCGGTATACCGAGCCCGAAAAGCGAGGCGGGCTGGTCGGTCAGCCAGCGGATGAAGCGCTTGTCGAAAATCGGGGCCAGGCGCTCCTCGAAGATTGTCCGCTGTTCCTCGATATCCTTCGCGTCCAGCAGCTCTTTCGGATCGATACGATAGAGCTTGGCGACAAGGTGCGCCATGCCGATGAACCCGCCGAGCAGCCCGCGCTTGTACACCCCGCGCGCAAATCCGCCGATCCGGCGACGCCCGGTCAGATCCCGCCCCTCCCAATAAGTGCGGCTCGTCTCATCGAGATGGGGCCGGATATAGGTCCGATAAGCGGCCAGATTGTCTTGTCGGTCCGCCTCGGCGAAAAACCGGCGAAATGCAGCGTAATCCGGCAAATGCTTTGCAGCGGCCAGCTTCAGCCGCCCTAGCGCGACATGAGCCGTGTTGAGATCGACCGCCTCGATCGACGCGGGATCGGCGGTGAGATAGGACAGGACATTGCATCCGCCGCTCGCGATCGTGGCGACGCGGTGGCCGGGCTCGATCGCCAAGGCCTCCATGTCCACCACCGGGTCTTCCCAGATCTGCGCATAAACGAGACCCTTAAAGGCAAAAGCGAAGGCGCGGTCCCATAACTTTCCGCTGCCATCGCGCCCCAGAACGGCCTGCTCGATCTTGCTGTTCTTCTCAGCCATTCCGGTTCCCGTAGAGATACTTACCGCCCTACCTTTTGTGCATTTGTAAGCGGCGAAGAGTGAAAGGACAGCGCCGCCGCCATTATGGCGCATGCGTTACCGGATCATGACGCGGTCAGGCCCGTCATGCGCGCAAAAATCGCCGGATCGACATTTCCACCGGACAGGGTGATCGCGGTGCGCTGCGTCGCTGCCACCTTGCCCGACAGCATGGCGGCGAGCGCCACCGCGCCGCCCGGCTCCAGCCGACGGTCCAGCTTTTCGAACGCCAGCTTCATGGCAGCGGCTATCTCGGCTTCGCTCACCGCAATGCCGATCGCGCCGCGATCGCGCAGGATATCGAACGTGACGGGAGAAACTTTGAGCGTCTGAAGCGCGTCGCAGGCGGTGGGCGGCGGGTTGGGGCCGACAGACTGAATGACGCCATGACGCAAAGACGCCCCCATATCGTCCCAGCCCACCGGCTCCACGATGACTGTGCGCGCGTCCGGGTTGGCGAGTGCAATGCCTGCGGACAGCCCGCCCCCGCCGCAGCAGATGACGATTTGATCCGGCGCATCGCCAGTCACCTCCTCCATCTGGGAGCGGATCTCATAACCGCAGCTGCCCTGCCCTTCGACGATCCAGGGGTCCGCGAAACTTGGAATGACCGTGGCCCCGGTCTCCCCAGCTATCCGGGCGGCGATGTCTTCGCGCGATTCGGTAAGGCGTTCGTAGAAAACGATCTCGGCACCGAGACGCCGCGTCCCCTTCACCTTGGCGGCCGGCGCGTCGGACGGCATGACGATGGTAGCGGAAACGCCGCGCTCCTTGGCCGCCCAGGCGACGCCTTGCGCATGATTGCCGCTGGAAAAGGCAACAATTCCGCGTGCCGCCTGCTCCTCCGTCAGATCGGCGAGGCGGTGGATGCCGCCGCGGATCTTGAAAGCGCCGACGGGCTGATCGCACTCCGCCTTGCACCAGATGGTCGTGCCGTCGATGTCCAGTGGAAGCAGAGGCGTGGACGGAAGCAGCGCCGCAACGCGCCTGGCGGCAATCGTGACGCCTTCCGCAGTGGGCTGCCGGTCTGGATCGTCTTGTCCGGTCATGGTCAGGGTCTATATGCGATGCCCAATCCTACCCCAACCATTATCGCGGAGAGCAATCGGCATGAGCACAGTTCTGGTAATCGGCGCAGGCGGCGTTGGCTCGGTCGCGGTCCACAAGATGGCGATGAACAGCGATATCTTCACGAAGATCGCGCTCGCCAGCCGCACGAAATCGAAATGCGATGCGATTGCGGCTTCGGTGAAGGAGCGCACCGGCGTCGACATTGCGACCTATCAGATCGATGCCGACGATGTGCCGGCCACCGCCGCCTTGATCCGCGAGGTGCAGCCCAAGCTCGTTGTAAACCTCGCGCTTCCCTATCAGGATCTCAACATCATGGATGCGTGCCTGGAAACCGGCGTGCATTATTTGGATACGGCAAACTACGAACCGCGCGACCAGGCGAAGTTCGAATATCACTGGCAATGGGCCTATCAGGACCGGTTCAAAGACGCAGGCCTGATGGCGCTGCTCGGCTCCGGTTTCGATCCGGGCGTCACCAGCGTGTTCGCGGCCTGGTTGAAGAAGCACAAGCTGGACACGATCGAGCAGCTCGACATTCTCGATTGCAATGGCGGCGACCATGGCCAGGCCTTCGCCACCAACTTCAACCCGGAAATCAACATCCGCGAAGTGACCGCGCCCGCCCGCCATTGGGAAAATGGCGAGTTCGTGGAGACACCTGCGATGCAGGTCTCACAAAAGTTCGAGTTTGAGGGCGTGGGCGATAAGACCATGTACATGATGTATCATGAGGAGCTGGAAAGCCTCGCCAAGTTCCTGCCCGAACTTAAGCGCGCCCGCTTCTGGATGACCTTCGGCGAGGAGTATATCAAGCATCTCACCGTGCTGCAGAATGTCGGCATGACGCGGATCGACCCGGTTATGTATGAGGGGCGTGAGATCGTGCCGCTGCAGTTCCTGAAGGCCGTGCTGCCCGAACCGTCCAGCCTGGGCGAAACGACCAAGGGCAAGACGAATATCGGCGATATCGCCACCGGCATCGCCAAGGACGGCGAGCGGCGCACCTTCTACATCAACAACATCTGCGATCACGAGGACGCCTATGCCGAAACCGGTAATCAGGCGGTGAGCTATACCACCGGCGTGCCAGCTATGATCGGCGCGGCCATGATCCTCACCGGCAAATGGTCCGGCGATGGTGTGTTCAACATGGAAGAGTTCGATCCCGATCCCTTCATGGACATGCTGAACGAACACGGTCTGCCCTGGCAGGTGAAGGAGCTCGACGGCCCGGTAGAGTTCTAAGCTCCGGGCAGAAACCACCGTCATTGCGCGCCGCCCTGTCGGGCAGGGAAGCAGTCATGGGCGAATACTGAGTTCAAGCGCTCCGGATTGCTTCCCCTCGGGCGCGGTGCCGAATCTTCTCGGCGTTATTCCCCCGCCTTCGGCACCCGCCGCGCATATGCCGAGACGACCGTCACGCCCAGCGACAGAATCAGCACGAACAGGCAGCTTCCGGTCCATCCGGCATATTCGTAGGCCGCCGTGCCGGCCCAGCTGCCGATCCCGCCGCCTATAAACATCAGCATGATGTAGATCGTCATCAGCCGCGTGCGGATGGCGGGATTTTCAATCAGGATCGTCGCGCGGCCGCAGATATCGACGATCGGCCCGACGCCCGTCAGGACCAGCAGCGGGATGGCCAGGATGAAGAGGTTCGTGCCGCCGAAAAACAGCAGTCCGATGGCGCCCAGTTGCACGCAGGCCACGATGAGCCTGGCTTTGCGCGGCCCGACGCGGTCCGTCCATTTGCCCAGCGGCGGGGTGATCGCCAGATTGATGATCGAGAGACCGGCAAGGTAACCGACCACGTCCACGCCGTAGCCGATTTCCGGCAGATATAGTCCGATCGCGAGCCAGATGGCGAGAAAGATACCGAAACTCATACCCTGAATGCTGCCCGAAAGCAGCACATGCGGATGTCCGCGTACCAGCTTCAAGGTCGAGCCGAGGAGGGCAGCGTAGCTCATCTCTTCCTCCGCCGCGCGCTGCGGCTTCGGCTCGCGCATCAGTAGCGGCAGCGCCACGGACGTAATGGCGAGAAGGCCGGCCGCAATCCAGTAAACCGGCCGCCAGCCCCAATACTCACCGATCAGACCCGCGCCCACCCGCGCCAGAAGGATGCCGAGCACGACGCCTGTCGTTACGATCGCCACTGCATGGCCAAGCTGTGCGGGATCGACGCGTTTCGAAACATAGGCCGGCACCAGATAGGGCGTGATGGTGACCAGTCCGAGGAAGGTCGATGCCGCGGTGAACAGCGCGAAATCCTTTGCCAGCGCCATGCAGCCGATTGCGGCGAACTGGCCGACGGTGAACACCGCTGCAAGGCGCGAATTGCGCACCCGATCGCCCAGCGGCAGGAACAGGAAGATGCCGATGGCGAGCGCGATCTGGTTGAGCGCCGGCACCGCCCCGATCATCGCGTGGCTTACCCCGAAACTGTCCGCCACGGGTGCTACGATAGGATGAATATAGTAGGCGTTGGCCACCACCACCGCCGTTGCCAGCGCCAGCGCGTAGAGTTGCGGCCTGGTCAGATAATCGATGTTCTCGGACAAGGCGGGTTTCCTTTGGCGTGCGCGGCGCAGGGAGTCTATGACGCCGCCCTATGGAGCCCAAGATGATGAACACGCAAGCCGGCGATCCCGGCGCCTTCGCCCAATTCGATCTCTCCCGCGTGCCCTCCCCCGCCTTCGTGGTGGATGCGGCCAAGCTGCGCGCGAATCTGGAAATTCTGGCCGACGTGAAACATCGATCGGGCGCGAAAGTCCTGTCCGCGCTGAAGGCTTTTTCAATGTGGGAGGTTGCGCCTCTGATCGGCGAATATCTGGACGGCGTCGCCACCAGCGGCCTGTGGGAAGCGCGCCTGGCGTTCGACAAATACGAAGGCGAGATCGCCACCTACTCGCCTGCTTTCAAGGCCGAGGATCTGGCCGAAATCGCGGCGATGAGCGATCATATCATCTTCAATTCGCCGTCGCAGATCGCACGCCATTCCAAGGCGATCATCGGCCTGCGCGATGGCGGCGAGCAGTTCGATATCGGCCTGCGCATCAACCCCATGCACCGCGAGGGCGAGGTCGAGAAATACGATCCCTGCCGGCCGCATAGCCGCCTTGGCTTTCCCGTCGATCAGTTGACCGAAGCCCACTTGGAGCCGGTGGACGGCCTCCATTTTCACAGTCTGTGCGAGCAGGGTTTCGAGCCGCTTTACCGTACCTGGGAAGCGATTGTCCCCTATATCGAGCCGTTTCTCGATGACTTGAAATGGCTGAACTTCGGCGGCGGCCATCACATCACCCGCGCCGATTATGACCGTGAGGAACTGATCGCCTTCCTCGACGATGTGGCCGAAACCACCGGATGCGAGGTCTATCTGGAGCCGGGCGAAGCCATAGCGCTCGACGCCGGCATTCTCGTCGGCGAACTGCTGGACGTAATCGACAATGGCATGCCCGTCGGCATCACCGATATCAGCGCAACCTGCCACATGCCCGACGTGATCGAGGCGCCCTACCGCCCCGCCATGCTGGGCGAGCCGCGCGATGGCCCGACGATCCGCCTCGGCGGCCCGTCCTGCCTAGCAGGAGACATTATCGGCGACTATCGCTTTGCCGGACCGATGGAGCCGGGCATGCGCTTCGCCTTTCTGGATCAGGCGCATTATTCGATGGTGAAGACCACGACCTTCAACGGCGTGCCGCTGCCTTCGATCTGGTTGTGGGACAGCGAAACCGATGAACTGCGGGAGGTGCGCCGCTTCGACTGGACGACGTTCCGGGATCGGCTGAGCTAGCCTATCCAGCGATCAGCGCGGGCGATACCCTGCTCACTGTCACGAGGAAGCTTGGAACGTTCCGACGCGCGCGTCCGTTCAGCTGACGGCAATGGCATTCACCCATACTGAAACCACTTTACAGGGTCCCGACGCATCCATATATCGCGCCTCCGCTGCCCCATGGGACCTTCCATACCGCAAGGCAGCTTCGACTGAATTTAATCCTTTGGGGGTCCCTTGAATTGCACGAATTTCCTGACGCTCTCGCTGTAGTCCAGGCCACCGCGCCCGACGAACCCGTGACGCTGGTCCGCCCTCACGCGGCGGAGCGCGCCGCGCGTTTCTTCACGGAAAACTTTCGTGGCAAGACGCTCTATGCGGTGAAGGCCAATCCTTCTCCTGCGCTCCTTCGCACGCTGTGGCGTTCGGGCGTGACGCATTACGACGTTGCCTCGATCGCGGAAGTACGCGCCGCCCGTTCTGCTCTGCCGCAGGCAAAGTTGTGTTTTATGCATCCGGTGAAAGCCGAAAGCGCGATCCGTGAAGCCTATGAACGCCACGGCGTGCGAACCTTTTCGCTAGACAGCCATGAGGAGCTGGAAAAGATTCTTCGTGCGACGGACAATGCTGCGGATCTAGACCTGTTCGTCCGCATCCGTGTGCCGAGCGATCATGCGCAGCTCAGTCTTGCTGCCAAATTTGGTGCGCAACCGCATGAGACTGCAAAGCTTCTAATGGCAACGCGCCAAGCGGCCGACGGGCTGGGCATCTGCTTCCACGTGGGCAGCCAGGCGATGACGCCTCATGCCTATGTGACCGCGCTGGAGCGCGTGCGTGCCGCGATCGTCGAGGCATCGGTATTGGTCGATTATATCGATGTGGGCGGAGGTTTTCCGTCAATTTATCCCGGGCTGAAGCCGCCCGCGCTCGAGCAGTATTTCGAGACGATTTACCGCGCTTATTGGGATCTACCTATTAGCTATTCGGCCGAACTCTGGTGCGAACCGGGCCGCGCGCTGTGCGCGGAATATAATTCGCTGATCGTGAAGGTGGAGCGTCGCCGCGGCCAGGAACTCTATATCAACGACGGTGCCTATGGCGCGCTTTTCGATGCCGCGCATATCGGCTGGCGTTTCCCGGTGAAGCTGTTGCGCGAAGACGCTGACCAGGCGCCGCTGGTCGAATATAGCTTTTACGGACCTACCTGCGACGATCTCGATCACATGACCGGCCCCTTCCTCCTGCCTGAGGATATCAAGGTTGGCGACTATATCGAAATCGGCATGCTGGGTGCCTATGGATCAGCCATGCGTACGCAGTTCAACGGTTTCGGCACCACCGGCTGCCATGTTGTGACCGATGAGCCGATGGCGAGCCTTTACACCGGCGATAAATCGCCCGAGCCGGCGGACAACGTCGTCGCCATCGGCAAACGCTGATCTATCCCCCTTCCCCCTCCAAAGGGGGAAGGTCGCAGCCAAGCCCCATCTTTTCACTGGCCCCTCGGCGCGTATCGGCGATTGACGCCATTGCGTACCGCGCGCACTCTCCGCCCTGAAAAAACAGGGAGGACTTCATGCTCGATACGGCCATTCTCGCGCCCGGCGCGGTGCTGATCTGCTGGACGCTGGTAATGTTGCTCTGGATGGTCGCGACGCGCTTTCCGGCCATGGCGAAAGCGAAGATCGATCTGTCGGCCCGCGCCGGTGGCAGAGGGCAGGATCTGGATGGCGTCATCGATGATCGTACGCAGTGGAAGGCGCATAACTACAACCACCTTCTCGAACAGCCCGTTCTTTTTTACGCGGTGATCCTGATCCTCAGCCTCGTCGGCGGTGTGAACGATTTTAGCATCGGGCTGGCTTGGGGCTATGCGGGCCTGCGCGTTCTGCACAGTCTGTGGCAGGCGACGGTCAACAAGGTGCCGGTACGCTTCTTGCTCTTTCTGCTCTCAACGCTCTGCCTGATCGGCTTGGCTGTCATCGCCCTGTTTCAGACGCTCTAGCGCTCGAACGCTCCTACCAGTTCAACGTGGGTAGACCAGCGGAACTGGCCCACCGGCGTGACTTTCTTAAGCCGATACCCGCCTGAAATCAGACGGGCTGCGTCCTTGGCGAAGCTTGCAGGATTACAGCTGACATAGGCGATACGCGGCGTTTTGGCGTCCGCCAGCCGGATCGACTGCTCTCGCGCCCCGGCTCGAGGCGGATCGAGAATAACCGCTTCGAACCGGTCCAGCTCCGCTGTCTCCAAAGGACGGCGGAACAGATCGCGATGCTCGCACACGGCATGCAGCCGCGCCGCATTCGCGCCGGCCTTCAAGCTTTCCAGTGCGGCACGCTCACCTTCGGCAGCGTAGACGCGCCTATCCTGACCCATGGACAACGCAAAGGTGCCCAGCCCTGCGAACAGATCGGCGATCATCGCGGCATCGCCAATGCCTGCTCGCGCGGCCTGCACCAGCGCCTGCTCTCCGTCCAGCGTCGCTTGCAGAAAGGCACCCGGCGGCAGTGGCACCGCGATCCCGCCGAAGCTGACGGTGACGGGACGTGGTTCCCAGCGCGGTTCCGGGCCGTAGCCATCGTCCAGACTGATGCGAGCCAGGCCATGCTGCTCGGCAAAATCTATGATGGCGTCATGGCCTTCAAGACCTTCGAACCGCGCGCCCTTGATGGCCACGTCCACGCCCTGATCAGCTATCGCGAGGACGATCTCGGCCACACCGCCTTTTGCCAACCGGTTCGCGAGCAGCGTGCGCAGCGGCGCGACCATCGCAAAAAGCTTCGGATCGAGCACATGGCACTCGGCCATATCGACGACATGGTGGCTGCGTTCCTTCGTGAAACCGATGCGGGGCCCCTTGGGGCCGTTAATGGCATGAAGCACCGCGCGGCGACGGCTCTGCGGCGGTGACAAATGCACCAGCGCGACCTCTTCCGGGACGATATCGTTTGCTGCCAACGCGTTGAGAACGCGATCTCGAACAAAATCTGAAATCGCAACATCGTCCAGATGTTGCAGCTGGCACCCACCGCATTCGGGAAAATGACTGCAAGGCGGCTCGATATGATGCGGACCGCGATGGATCAGGCCATCGGCAGCCACGCGGTCGCCGGGCGCCGCCAAGGATACATGGCGGGCATCCTCCGTCAGCCCGTCACCCATGGCGGCGACGCGCAAAACGAGGCTGCCTTCCGCGCTCACTGGCTGTTGCTGGCTTTGGGGGCAGACTGGATACGCGCGGGCAGCTTGTAGCGATCCTCACCCGCCGTCACCTCAATCTCGTCATTATCGAGCAGGCGTATCTCCGTATCGTCGAACCCGTCGGCCGCAATCAAGCCGCGCCCGTCAGTCACGATTTCGAAGCGCTGGAACCCACCATCGGGATGATGGATGATCAGAAGCTCGCGATCCGGCCCGGAAATACGGTCGGTCGTGCATTCGCGGGAGAAGGTTTCGGCCCCGTCGAGCGCACATTCGATGCGCCCGTTTTCCGCCTGCATCGCGCCCTGCTCCGCCTCGGCCTGCGCCAAGGTGTCATTATCCGGCTGACCGCTGCAGGCGGCGAGGAGGACAGCGGAAAAAAGGGCTAAGCAACGGGTCATGACGCCGCACGCTCTGGCCCGGACGCCGCATCACCGCAAGCGGCGATGCGCGGCTGTGCCGTCATGGTCCAGTAATGCGGCCATTTCTCGCAAAACTTCGTCCGCAGATGTTCCTCCGCCGCCTTGGCGTCATCGGCCTGGTCGAACATCGCAAAGCAGGTCGCGCCCGATCCCGACATGCGCGCAAAATCGCTATGTTCCGCCATGGCGTGAAGTAGTTCGCCGATTTCAGGGACGAGCGAAATGGCGGCCTCCTCCAGATCGTTGCGTGCAGCCACGCGCAATGTGGCCAGATCAGGCATCTGCAGCGCGCCCCCATCCTGGCCGCGCCACCGGCGAAAAATCTCCGCGGTCGAGACCGCCTTACCTGGATTGGCGAGGAGAAAATGCCGCCCTTCCAGACCGTCGAGCGATACGAAGCGCAATT
>JBELIU010000291.1:0-3074 GCA_042090735.1 Novosphingopyxis sp.
CGACAAGCACATCGAGACGATCGTTCGTCAGATGCTGCAGAAGGTCGAGATCACTGTCGGCGGCGACACCACCCTCCTTCCCGGAGAGCAGGTCGACCGTGAGGAGATGGACGCGATCAACGCCAAGCTGGGTAAGAACAAGACGCCCGCGGCGGGCAAGCCTGTGCTGCTCGGCATTACCAAGGCTTCGCTGCAGACGCGCTCGTTCATCTCGGCCGCTTCGTTCCAGGAAACCACGCGCGTGCTCACGCAGGCCGCGGTCGAAGGAAAGAAGGACGTTCTGACGGGCCTCAAGGAGAATGTGATCGTGGGCCGCCTCATCCCCGCCGGTACCGGCGCGGCGATGAACCGCGTGCGCATTGCGGCCAACAGCCGCGATACCGCACTGCGTGCCCAGCAGCGCAAGATCCAGGAAGAGCTCATCGCGGCGCAGACCGCCGCCGAAGAGCACGAGGCCGAACTGAAGCAGGACGCCGCGGCTGCCGAAGCCACCAGCGAACCGCTCGGCGACTATGTCACCGACAGTGCTGGCGAAGGCCCCGCACCGGAATAACCTCAGACCTTTCGGTTTGATCTAAAGAAAGAAAAGCCCGCCGGATCGTCTCCGGCGGGCTTTTTACTGCGCTGAATCTTATTGGGCTCTCTCGCCGCCTGGACGCGCGCCACGGCTCCGCTTCAGCAGCGATCTTCCGCCGGATGGATCGAGCGGAAATGGTCCGCGATCTCACCTGCCGTCGTCCACCATATCCCCTCATCGCTGCGCTCGCGCAGACGAGTAAGCACATCGCGAAGAGCAGGCAGGCGATGCGCCTGACCCATCACATAGGGATGCAGGGCAATACCGAGGGCAGCAGGATGCTTGCGGCCATCCAGCAACAGCTGCTCGACCGCGCGCTCGATCATGACCGCGAAGCCTTCCGCTTCCTGATTGCGTGCGATAATCGCCGGGATATCGTTGATTTCCTGCGAATAGGGCACCGACAGGACGGGGCGGGAGCGGGTTTCGAACCAGACCGGCTGATCGTCATGCGCCCAGTCCAGCAGATAGTCATAGCCCGCCTCCGCCAGCAGATCGGGCGTGTGTTCACTCTGCGATATCCATGGCCCGAGCCAGCCGCGCGGTCGCGCCCCCATAGACGCGAGCGCTTGGCTCGTCCGCGCGATCATGGCGCGCTCGCCCGCCTCATCCATCGCGCCCTGCGCTTGGGCATTGGTCATTCCGTGCGCGGCGAGTTCGTCACCTCGGTCGCGGCATGCTTCGACGAGCCTAGGGCAGCGATCGACCAGCTCCGCGTTGACCAGCGCGGTGGTTTTCAGATCGAGCCGATCGAAAAGATCGAACATGCGCCAAGCGCCCACGCGGTTGCCGTAATCGCGCCAGGCATAGTTCATCACATCCGGCTGCGTCTGCGATGGTGCCAGAGTGGCCCCCAGCCCTTCACCGAAATGGAAAACCTCGTGATTGACGCCGATATAGATCGCGACGCGGCACCCGCCGGGCCAATCGAACTGAGGTCGATCGACGATGGGGCTATAGGGATAACGCTGATGTCCGGGTTCCATGGGCCAGCAAACGTGCAACCGCCCGAGACGTGCCCGTCGGAAGAGGTCGCTAGGTCTTGTCGCCCGGCGTCACATTCTGGATGAGCAGCAAGACCGTACCGAACACCAGCGTCACGGTGCCCACCAGCAGGCCCGCGAGCAGGATTACCAGCGTGTAGATCACGGTGTAGAGGATCGGATACCACTGCTTGGGCAGTTTCTCGAACTCGCCGATCGGTAGCGTCAGAACCAGCAGCAGAACCACCGATCCGGCAAGCGACAAGGTGCTGAAGAGCGCGATATTCTTGATCCGCTTATAAACGGAACGGTCGAATTCGGTATCGAGGCGCATCATGAACCCGACGAGCGTCAGCATCAGCGCCAGCGTCGTGCCAGAGCTGGTGGCCATCGCACTGCCCAGATAGAGCGCGGAGCCGCGCAGCGTCTCGATCATGTCGAGCGCCTTGGCGCTGGAATAGATGAGGCCATTGGCCCAATAACCAAGGCCGCCGAACAGGAATATGGAGACGCTTGCAATCTGCGCCTTGCGTTCCGGTGTCATCGCTGAAGCCTTTCTACTGGACGGTTACACGGTCTGGCCCGACAACGGTGCGCAGTTGTAACGACAGGTTCCGCCTCACGAAAGGGTGCGTTTGGATAGCGACCGGCTGATCTCTTTCATCCTCACCGATCTTGTCTTCTGCCTCACGCCGGGGCCGGCGACGATGGTGACGGTGGGACATGTATTGGGTGGTGGCCTGCGCTCTGCCGTTGCACCCATGTGCGGCATCCATGTGGGCAACTGGATTTGGTACGGCCTCTCCGCCCTCGGCCTGCTCGCGTTGGTGGCGACTTTCCCGGGTGCCTATGCCGCGCTGCGCTGGTCGGGCATCGCCTATCTGCTGTTCACGGGCGGACGCATGTGGATGCGCGCGGGCGGAGGCAAGAAGGCGCATGAGCGGCGCGGCGGTTTTCCCAGCGGCTTTTCCGATGGTCTTGCAGTTCATATGGCGAACCCGAAAGCACTGGTTTTCTATGTCGCCTTCGTGCCGCAGTTCATCGATCCGGCGGGCGACATCGGCCTTCAGATCTTGATCCTCGCCATCGCCACCCTGTTTACCGAGACGATCGGCATGACCGTCTGGGCGATGATCGCGGCGGGCGCCAACCGCTTTTCCGTCTCGCGCGACTGGAGCCGGATGCTACAGCGCATCTCGGGCACCGTCATGATCCTGGTCGCACTTGCGATGGTCTGGATCAACTATCATCCACTGCCGAACATCTAGAGGTTGCTGCACATTCAGCGATGCCGCGCTAGAAGAAGCCCCATGCGTGCCCTTGTTCCTCTGCTTATCGCGATATCGGTGCTAGGATCGGCGCCGGCTGCCGCCTCGCAATATGCCTCACCCTACCACGAGTTGCAGGCCATGGACGGCCAGCTGGCGACGATCGGTTACCATCTGGCCACCGCCAATGCGCCGCTTTGCGATCAGCTGGACGGCGCGACCGGGCTGCAATTGCACGATATTGCC
>JBELIU010000042.1:0-16029 GCA_042090735.1 Novosphingopyxis sp.
ATACGCGGGTCGCCCGAGAAACGGACGCAGCAGTTTGACGCTTTTTTTGCCCGGTGGCATGAGGTGGGCCGCAAGGGAGCCACGCGCGATGCAGCGGATCACCATATCGATCGACGACGGCCTAGCCGGGGAAATGGACGCCATGGCGCGGGCGCGCGGCTATGGCAGCCGGTCCGAGGCGCTGCGCGACATGCTGCGCGCGCAGACCGAGCGCTGGCGGCAGGAAGATAGCAGCGCCACCTTTTCGGTCGGCAATCTGTCTTATGTCTACGACCGCCGCGTGCGGGCCTTGCCCGAACGTTTATCCGAACTGGAGCATTCGCATCACGATCTGGTAGTTTCGTCCACGGCGATGCGGCTCGACCATCAGGACAGCCTGGTGTCTGTAATGCTGAAAGGGCGCACCGATGCGCTGCGAAAGCTGGTGGACCAGATCATCACCCAGCGCGGGGTGCGGCTGGCCCAGCTGAACCTGATCGCCGTGCGGCCGGGCGACGATCACGAGCATGCCGACGATCACGAACATCACGGCCACGAACATCTCTCCCCCGTGACCAGCTGAGCTGGATCGGCCGTGAGGGTTCATCAGGGTCGAGAAGATTCCGGCTCGTCATCAGCGTCCAGCCAGTGATCCGCGAGCCATAGCCGGATGGCTCCGGCCAGGCCGGGCGGCGTGTCCGATTCCAGCCGCTCGACATCGATCCGTGCGATGAGAGCACTGAGCGGCTCGCCGTGCTCCTCGGCCGCCCTTTTCAGGAGCAGCCAGAAGAGCGGTTCGAGACTGATCGACGTAGGATGCCCCGCGATCGTGACCGACCGTTTGACGGGCGGATGGTAGCGCTCCGGCGTCATCCTGCCACCATCCGCCTGCTCCGCCTCAATACATGTGCTGCCCGCCGTTGATGCTCATGGTGGACCCGGTCACGAAGCCCGCATCCTCGGAGCACAGGAAGCACACGCCGCGTGCGATCTCGTCGGCCTGCCCAAGACGGCCGACCGGGATCTTCGCGACGATCTTTTCCAGCACCTCTTCGGGCACCGCGGCCACCATGTCGGTATCGATATAACCCGGCGCGATGGCGTTGACGGTAACGCCGGCACGCGCACCTTCCTGCGCCAGCGCCTTGGTGAAGCCATGGATGCCGGACTTGGCGGCGGCATAGTTCACCTGGCCATATTGCCCCGCCTGCCCGTTGATCGAGCCGATGTTGACTATGCGGCCCCATTTGCGTTCGCGCATGCCGGGATAGACGGCTTTGGCCATGTTGAAGCATCCGCCGAGGTTCACGCGCATCACCTCGTTCCAGTCCTCGAAGCTCATCTTGTGCATGGTGCCGTCGCGGGTGATGCCCGCGTTGTTCACGAGCACATCGATCGGGCCGACCGATTCGGCGATCTCGTTGCAGCCGTCGATACAAGCCTGATGGTCGCCCACATCCCATTTGCGGGTCTCGATACCGGTACGCTCGGTAAATTCTTTCGCCGCCTGGTCATTGCCGGCATAAATGGCGACAACGGTCATGCCGTTTTCCTTCAGCGCGCAGCTGATCGCCTCGCCAATGCCGCGACTTCCCCCGGTGACCACTGCGATACGTGCCATATGCTTCAAGCTCCTCTTCCCGTGCCGGTCGTGGAATCGACCAACTACCGTTAGGGAAAGGCTTAAAGCGCGCGGCGGTTGCCGACAAGTCGCGCTTTTTTCAACGCGTCCAGCCCATCAGCTCGCGCCGCAACAGCGTCTCCAGCATGGCAATCCCGGGCGCGCTGTCGTTGAGGCAGGTCAGATAGGCAAAGCGCTCGCCGCCCGCTTCCATGAACTGTTCCTGCCCGCGGATTGCCAGCTCTTCCAGCGTCTCGAGGCAATCGGACGCAAAGCCCGGCGCCGCGATGGCAACGCGTTTGATGCCCTCCCCCGGCATGGCTTCCAGCACCGTATCGGTGGCCGGCTCCAGCCATTTCGCGCGGCCGAAGCGCGACTGGAAGGCCACGCGCACTTCCCGGCCCATCGCCTCACCCAGAAGGCGCGCAGTCTTGCGGCACTGGCAATGGTAGGGATCGCCAAGCTCCAGCGTACGCTGCGGCATGCCGTGGAAGCTTAGCAGCAACGCATCGGGCACGAAATCCAGCCCCTCCAGGGCGCCGCCGATCGAAGTTTTCAGCGCATCGATATAGGCCGGATCGTCATGATAAGGCGGCAGGGTGCGCAGCGCGGGTTGCCAGCGCATGGTCGCGAGCGCGCGGTAAGCCTCGTCCATCACGGTCGCCGTCGTGGCCGCGCAATATTGCGGGTAGAGCGGCGCTACGAGAATGCGTTCGCAGCCATCGGCCTTCATCTGCGTCAGCACTTCGCCCAGCGCAGGTTCGCCGTACCGCATCGCCCAGCGGACATCGACATCCTGACCGAAACTGCCAGCCAGTTCCTCCGCCTGCCGCTTGGTATAATGCGCGAGCGGGCTGCCTTCTGCCATCCACACCTGCTCATACGCTTCGGAGGATTTCTTCGGACGGGTCTGCAGGATGATCCCGCGCAGGATCGGCTGCCACAGCAGCGGCGGGATCTCGACCACGCGTCGATCGGACAGGAATTCGCCCAAATACCGCTTCACCGCTTTCGGTTCGGCAGCCTCGGGTGTGCCGAGATTGACGAGCAGGACGCCGATGCGGGATGGCGGGATCGTGGGATGGTCGGCAGGTTTCACGGCTCACCCGTTGGCACATCGGGCGCTAAAGCGAAACCCACGTGGATGAAGGGCACGTCGCTACAGTCCATCGGGCTACAGCCCATCGGATAGAAGCGGCAGGTTGCGCAGACGCACTCCAGCCGCGGAGAAAAGCGCATTGGCGACTGCGGGAGCGACGGCGGGCACGCCGATCTCCCCGATCCCGCCGGGGTCGGCGTCGCTGCGCACGAATTCCACCTGGACGTCGGGCATGTCGGCAAGTGCGGGAAGGTCGGCATCGCGCAGCCGGCGCACGCTCGCCAGGCCGCCCTCGAAGCCGGTTGCAGCGCCGAGCGCCTGGGCCAGTCCCCAGACGATCCCGCCCTCGATCTGCTGGCGGGCGATGTCGGGATTGATCAGCCGTCCGGCGTCTACCATCGCCGAGATGCGGCTGACGCGCACGCCCCGGTCTCCGGTACGGGCGCTGGCGATCACTGCGATGCAGGAGCCATGCATGATGTGGCAGGCGATGCCCTGCCCCTCGCCGCCCGCCCCGCCGGTCCAGTTCGCCATCGCGGCAACGCCGGTGATGCAAGCCGCAAGGCGCGGCTGCCCGGCCAGCATCTGCATGCGGAAGGATAGAGGCTCGATACCGGCCGCGCTCGCCAGCTCGTCGATGAACGATTCGACGAAAAATGCCGTGTAGCTGTCAGCATTGCCGCGCCAGCGACCGGTGGGAATACCAACATCGGCCGGATAATGGTCGATCGCCACATTGGGGATCGCATAAGGCGGCCTCGCCCCCTCGACCGCCAGCGGATCGCGCTCGTCCGCCGTCTTTCGCCAAGCTTGATAGGGCAAATCGCCATGCGCCAATCGGCGCAGCTGTTCGCGCATGGTCGCGGGCACGGCAATCTTGGCGGCGAAGCCCGCGAGCTGCCCGCCTCCGTCGATCGCGCCGATCATCCGCGCCTTGGCGGGCGCTCGGTAATGATCCTGCAGGCACTCTTCCGCGCGCGACCAGGTGAGCTGCACCGGCCTGCCCATCTGGCGGCTGATCAGCGCCGCCTCCACCGCGACCGCGGGATCGAGCGCGCGCCCGAAGGCACCGCCCGCCATCATCGGGTAGAGTATCACGTCGCCGGCCGAAATGCCCAGCGCATTTGCCACCGCCTCGCGGGTTGCGGAAGGAGCCTGCGTCGCTGTCCAGATTTCCGCCTTGCCGCCGCGCACCGATGCGGTGGCACAGCGTGTCTCGATCCCGACATGAAGAGCGGGCGCGACATGGTACCGCGCCTCGAACACGCGCGTGCCGGCGCTCTTGTCCAGCGCGCCGAGCAGCGATCCGCGGCTGTCGATCTGCCACCCCTTGCCCGTGCGCAGCGCCTCGGCCAGCGCGGTTTCGATACTGTCGTCGGACGGCAGCTCCCCGCGTGTTTCGAAGACCGGGGCCAGCCGGTCGAGCGCCCTGTTCGCGGCCCACCAGTTGGTCGCCACCGCGGCCACCCAGCGATCGGTCTTCACCACGTCCACCAGCCCGATGATGCCCTTCGCACCCGAGCTTCGCAGCGCCTTCAGGCGGCTATCGCCAATCGGGCCGTGACGGATCGAGGCGTAGAGCATCTCCGGAAGGCGAACATCGCCTGCGAACGTAGCGCTGCCATCCAGCTTGGCCGGTACGTCGAGGCGCAGCTGATCGGTCCCCGACAGGGCGTTGCGCGGGCTGGGCAGCAAGGGCACCAGTTCGGGCGGCTCCAACGCGGCGGCTTCCTCCACCAGCTCTCCGAACCGCAGACGGTTCTGCTGATAGACGACGAAACCGTCCTCTGCCTGGCAGCTTTCCCATGCCACATCCCAGCGGGCAGCGGCAGCCTGGCACAGCATGGCGCGCGCCACCGCGCCGGCCCTGCGCGCAGGCCCCTCGAACATGCGGACAGAGGTGGAGCCCGCCGTCACCATGAAGGCACCGCGCATCGCCAGCTCATCGATCGCATCGGCGATCATCGGTTCATCGCCCGCACCGTCCGCGCCTTCCGGCAGCACTGCGGGCGACCATTGCCGCGCCAGCAGATCGTTCACGAAGAGCGGGTTGATGGCAGCAGGCTGCACCGCGACGGTTCGCCAATCCGCGCCAAGCTCTCCTGCAACAATCTGGGCGAGCTGCGTGAAGACGCCCTGGCCCAGCTCGGCCTGTGGGATCGCCACCGTCACCTGCCCGTCGCGCGCGATCTTGAGCCAGGCGTCGAACACCCGCTCGTCTTCCATTGCGGCCAGCCCCGGCCGATATTGGCGCGGCCACAGCGACCAGCCGACGACGAGCCCGCCGGCGGCGAGCCCGCCGATCAGCAGCGAGCGGCGGCTGAGGCCCTCTTTCTTGCGGTCAGGCTTTGCGGACACCGAGGCGCGGAATCTCGATCTTGGGGCAACGGTCCATCACGACCTCCAGGCCCGCTTCTTCGGCGCGGTCCGCAGCGTCTTGATTGATAACGCCAAGCTGCAACCACACCGCGCCGGCACCGATCGAGATCGCCTGGTCCACCGCATCGCCTGCATCTTCGCTGTTGCGAAAGATATCGACCAGATCGACCTTGCCCTCGATATCGGCGAGCGAGGCAACCACGTCGGCCCCGTGGATCGCAGAGCCGGCGTGGCCGGGATTGACCGGGATCACCTCATATCCCTGATCCAGCAGGAATTTGAGCACGCCATTGCTGGCGCGGTTCGCCTTCGGCGATGCGCCGACCATGGCGATCCGGTTCGTGCGTTCGAGCAGGTTCTTGATTTCGTCTGCGCTCTCAAGCGGCATGTCCATGTCCTTCCATCCAGTCGATCACCTTATCGGCAATGGACAGGAACGCACTCCCCTGCACGCTGTCTCCCGAAGCAGGCGGAATACCGGCATCACTGGCCGTCCGGATCGCGATGTCCAGCGGCACACGGCCAAGGAAAGGCAAGTCCAGCGCCTTTGCCGCGGCCTCCGCGCCGCCGGAACCGAAGGGATCGCTCAGTTCGCCGCAATGCGGGCAGACATAGCCGGCCATATTTTCGACCAGTCCGATCACCGGCACGCCCGCCTTGTCGAAAAAGGTGATCGCGCGGGCCGCATCGATGAGCGCCAGATCCTGCGGCGTCGAGACGATCACCGCGGCCGCGGGCTTGTGGCTCTGCACCATGGACAGCTGGATATCGCCGGTGCCGGGCGGCAGATCGACCACCAGCTCCTTCGCCTGCCAATGCGCATCGATCAGCTGGCTGAGCGCCTTGCCCGCCATCGGCCCGCGCCAAGCCACCGCCTGTCCGGCATCGACCAGCTGGCCCATCGAAAGAAACGGCACGCCATAATCGCTGTCGACAGGGTGCAGTTTGCGATCCTCCGCCTCCGGCTTCACGCCTTCGCGGCCCAGCAAAGTCGGTACCGACGGGCCGTAGATATCGGCATCCACCAGCCCGACGGAGCGGCCGCGCCGCGCCATGGCCACCGCCAGATTGGCCGAGAGCGTGGATTTGCCGACGCCGCCCTTGCCGCTGCCGACGGCGATCAGACGCGGCTTGGAACGCTCTGCGGTCAGTACGATCCGCAGCTTGCGATCGCCGCGCAAAGGCTCGATCGCGCCGCGCACGGCCTGCTCGATTGCGTCATGATCGGTGTTCTTCAACCCGGCGACATCCACGGTGACCGTGATCGCGGTCTCGTCCAGCCTTGCCAGGCGGGCGCGTTCGCCGGCTATGTCGCGAAGAATGTTTTGGATTGCTTCAGCGCTCGCCATGGGCGCGTGGCATAGGGACCAATTTCGCGCTTGGCACTGTTTTTCTGGCCACACGCTTCCTATAGCATGGGGCATGAGGGAAATTTCCAGCACGTCCGGCTCGGTTGGGGGCGGAACAGGCAGCAATATGAACGATCAAGGCCCATGGGGCGGTCCGCGCAAAGGCGGCAGCGGCGGAGGTGACGGCAGCGGCGATGGCGGCGGCGACGGTCCGCGCAATCCGTGGAGCCCCCCACCGCAGGGCCCGGGCGGCGGCGGCCCGCGCAAGGGCCGTGGCCCTTCGCTGGAAGACCTGCTGCGCAACCGGGGCAAGTTCAACCTGCCCGGTGGCCCCGCGAACAAATCGGTCTGGTTGCTGGCGGTCGTCGCGCTCGTGGCGCTCTGGCTCGCCTTTTCCAGCATCCATGTGCTCGGCGCCGAAGAAGAAGGCGTGATCACCCGCCTTGGCGCCTATGACCGCACCGTCGGTCCGGGCGTGCAGTTCACCCTGCCCGCCCCGATCGAGAAACTGCAGAAGGTGGACACCCAGGCCATCCGAACCACGCAGATCGGTTCGACCGGCGCCAGCCAGGAAAATCTGATCCTGACGAGCGACCAGAACATCATCGACATGGCCTACGAGGTCCGCTGGTCGGTCCGCAATCCCGCGCGCTATCTCTTCCAGCTGGAAGATCCGGCGCAGACCGTTGCCGAAGTCGGCGAGAGCGCGATGCGCGCCGCGGTGGCGAATTTCGATCTGATCTCGGCGATCGGCCCCGGCCGCGGCGAGATCGAGGCGCAGGTGCGCGAGCGCATGCAGCAGATCCTCGACAGCTACGGCGCGGGCATGACGATCGAGGCGATCTCGATCCTGCAGTCCGATCCGCCGGCCGAAGTGAACGAGGCGTTCAAGGAAGTGAACGCGGCCAAGCAGGAACGCGAATCGGCGATCAACAACAGCCGCGCCTTTGCCCAGCGGGTGATCGAGCGCGCGCTCGGCGATACCGCGCGGTTCGACAAGGTCTATGCCGAATATCGGCTTGCCCCCGAGGTGACCCGTCGGCGCATCTATTATGAAACCATGGAAGGCGTGCTGGGCGATGTCGACAAGACCATCGTCGATACCGACGGATCGGTAACGCCCTATCTCCCCCTCCCCGAAATCAGGAAACGCGCCGATCAGCCCGCGGCTGAGGCGGAGGCGAGCAACCCATGAACCGCACCAATCTAACGAGCCCGCTGGCGCTCGCCCTTTTCGCGCTGGCCGCGATCATCCTGCTGATGATGACGGTATCGATCGTGCCGGAAACCAAGCAGGCGATCATCACCGCCTATGGCAAGCCGGACAGGATCGTGAATCCCTATCGCACCAATGAGGAATTCGGCGAGACGCCTGGCAATCTGGTTGCGCGGATACCGTTCATCGAGCAGATCCAGTTCATCGACAAGCGCATCCGCCGCGTGGAGATGGCGCGCCAGGAGGTGCTTTCCACCGATCAGCTGCGCCTGCAGGTGGACGCCTATGCGCGCTATCGCATCACCGATCCGCTGCGCATGTACACGACGATCCGTACCGAATCCGCGCTGGGCGATCAGCTGCGCACCATCCTCGGCTCCTCGCTTCGCAACGAGCTGGGCAAGCGCGCCTTCGCCACGCTGCTGAGCCCGGAACGCGGACAGGTGATGGAGAACATCCAGGACGCGCTGAATATCGAGGCCAATAAATATGGAGCGCAGGTAATCGACGTGCGGATCAAGCGCGCCGACCTGCCCGAGGGCACACCGCTGCAATCGGCTTATGAACGGATGCGCACCGCGCGTCAGCAGGAAGCGGTTGCGATCCGCGCCGAGGGCGAGAAGCAGGCGCAGATCATCCGCGCCGACGCCGAAGCGCAGGCCGCGCGCACCTATGCAGAAAGCTTCGGTAAGGACCCCGAGTTCTACGACTTCTATCGCTCGATGGAATCCTACGCCCGCACGTTCGAGCAGGGCAAAGGCAACACTAACATCGTGATCTCACCCAAGAACGAGTATCTGCGGAACTTCGAAAGTGGGGGCCGGCGCTGATGTCGTTCATCGAACCCTCGCGCCGGAAAGCCTGAAAAACGGCGCGTCGGCGAGGGATATTCAATCGATGTTCAGCGTTGTCCGTGCATCCATTCGTCTCCCGTTGGGGGCAGTCGACCGCAGCTTTTTCATGAGGACCCAATTTTGAGAGGACATTCCAAAGTGCGCTACGCTTATGCCTTCACCGCAGCACTTCTACTCGGCGGAAGCACGATCGCGCTGGTGAACGGAACGCCCGTCACCGCGCAGACCGCGCAGAACGAAGATCATGTGATGCGCGCGCTCGCGCCCGCCGGCGCCCCCGTAAGCTTTGCCGATCTCGCCGCGCAGGTTTCCCCCGCCGTCGTCAACATCTCCACAAAGCAGACCGTGAAGGTGGAACAGAACCCGATGGCCGGTCTGTTCGGCCAGTTCTTCGGCCGGCGCGGACAGCCGCAGCAGCCCAGTACGCAGGAAGCGCAGTCGCTCGGCTCCGGCTTCATCGTGTCCTCGGATGGCTACATCGTCACCAACAACCATGTGGTGGCCCCCGGCAACGAGAATGCGACGGTGGATTCGATCACCGTGATCATGCCCGATCGCACCGAATATCCGGCCACCCTCGTCGGCCGCGACGAAGCTTCGGACATTGCCGTCCTAAAGATTAATGCGGACGACACGCTGCCCTTCGTGAAGCTTGGCGACAGCACCAAGACGCGCGTCGGCGACTGGGTGATGGCCATCGGCAATCCGCTGGGCCTCGGCGGCACGGTCACCAGCGGTATCGTGTCCGCGCTGTACCGCAACGTCGGCCAAGGCGGTGTGGATACCGGCGGTGCCTATGATCGGTTCATCCAGACGGATGCGGCGATCAACCAGGGCAATTCCGGCGGCCCGATGTTCAACCTCAACGGCGAAGTCATCGGCATCAACCGCGCGATCCTCTCGCCCACCGGCGGCAGCGTCGGTCTGGGCTTCGCGACGCCGTCCGAAGTCGCCGCGCCGATCATCGCGCAGCTGAAGGAAGGCAAGGAAGTCGAGCATGGCTATCTCGGCATCCAGTTCCAGCCACTTTCCGAAGACTTCGCCGCCTCCATTCGCGGTATCGACAACAAGAACGACGGTGCGTTCGTTCAGAGCGTCGTGCCTGGCGCTTCGGCCGACAAGGGCGGTGTCGAAGCGGGTGACGTCATCACCGCGATCAACGGCCAGCAGGTCACGCGGGACAATACGCTGGCCTATATCGTCGCGAACATTCCGGTCGGCCAGACGGTGCCCGTGGACGTGATCCGCAACGGGCAGCGCAAGCGCCTCAACGTAACGATCAGCCAGCGTCCGTCCGATGAGGAACTCGCGAAGCTGGCCGGCGGGGACGAGCAGGACTTCTCCGAACCCGACGAGTCGATGAACGAGCAGGCCGCGGACGCTGACATGGGCATCGCGGTGCTGGATTTGACGCCCAGCTTGCGCCGCCAGCTGCGCCTTGGCGCGGACACGCAGGGCGTGGTCGTAAACGGCGTGGATCCGAGCAGCGACGCAGCTCGCAAGGGCATTCAGCGCGGCATCGTCATCCTTTCGGTCGACGGCCGCCCGGTAGCTTCCGCCGAGGCGTTCTCCAGCGCGGTCAATGCCGCTCAGCGTTCGGGCAAAGCCGCCGTCCTGCTCCGCGTGCAGGCACCGGGCGGGCAGCAACCGGTCTTCATTCCGGTGCGCATCAAGGGCGATTGAGCCCCGCCACCCAGACGTAGCGATAAGGCCCTGGCGGACAGCGGTTCTCCGGGGCCTTTTCTTATGCCGTTCCATCTGCCAATTCCCGATGATCATTGGCGATGGAAGGCCCGGCGCATGGCAAGCGATAGCAACGAAGCGATCCTCATCGGCCAGAGCGAGGAACCCGGCGGCGGACATTCCCAATTTCTCAACCTCAAACGTGCCAACCGCCACGGGTTCATCGCGGGCGCAACCGGCACCGGCAAGACGATCACGCTCCAGGGCCTTGCCGAAAGCTTTTCGCGTCAGGGTGTCCCGGTCTTCCTGGCCGACGTAAAAGGCGATCTGGCCGGCATGGCGATGGCAGGCTCACCCGATGGCAAGCTGCACGAACCCTTCACGAAGCGCGCCGCCGAAATCGGCTATGACGACTTCTCCTACGCCGACAATCCGGTCGTCTTCTGGGATCTGTTCGGCGAACAGGGCCATCCCGTCCGCACCACCATCTCCGAAATGGGTCCGCTGCTGCTCGGGCGGCTGCTGCAACTCAACGATACGCAGGCAGGCGTGCTCGAAATCGCGTTCCGCGCGGCAGACGACGAAGGCCTGCTGCTGCTCAATCTGGCCGATCTGCAATCGCTTCTGCTGTGGACCGCAGAAAACCGCGCCGATCTTTCGAAGAAATACGGCCAGGTCTCCTCCGCCAGCGTCGGAGCGATCCAGCGCGCCCTGCTCCAGCTCGATGCGCAGGGCGGCGCGCGCTTCTTCGGCGAACCGGCCATGGAAATCGCTGACCTGATGCGCGTGGAGGAAGACGGGCGCGGGCAGGTCAATATCCTCGCCGCGGACAAGCTGATGCAGAGCCCGCGGCTCTATTCCACCTTCTTGCTCTGGCTGCTGTCCGAACTGTTCGAGGCGCTTCCCGAAGTGGGCGACCCCGACAAACCCAAACTCGTCTTTTTCTTCGATGAGGCGCATCTGCTGTTCGACGATGCCCCCAAGGTGTTGCTCGACAAGGTGGAGCAGGTGGTGCGCCTCATTCGCTCCAAGGGCGTCGGCGTCTATTTCGTCACGCAGAACCCTGTCGACATTCCGGAAGAGGTGGCAGGCCAGCTAGGCAACCGCGTGCAGCATGCGCTGCGGGCGTTCACGCCGCGCGACAAGAAGGCGATCCGGGCCGCGGCGGAGACCTTCCGCGAGAACCCGGACCTCGACGTAGAGACCGCGATCACGCAGCTGAAAGTGGGTGAGGCACTGGTTTCCACGCTGATGGAAGACGGCGCGCCGTCCGTCGTGCAGCGCACGCTGGTGAAGCCTCCCCGTTCGCGCGCGGCGCCGCTGACGGCGAAGGAGCGCGCCATCATCCGCTCGATATCGCCTTTCGGCGACAAATATGATCACGAGGTGGACCGGGAAAGCGCGTCCGAAATGCTCGCCGCCAAAGCTGCCGACGCCGCAAAAACCGCCGAGGCGGTGGAGCAAAAAGGCGTGGAAGAAGTGCGCAAGGAGCCTCGCCGCACCAGCTCCATCTGGGAAAAGGCCGGCAAGGCCGCGGTCGATGCAGCGGCGGCTTCCGCAGGCGGCATGATCGGGCGGAAGCTGTCAGGCCGCACCAGCCGCGCCTCCCCCTCCAAGAGCGCCGCCGGCGCCGCAGCGGGCACGATCGGCACGGAGCTGGGCAAGGCCATCGGCTTTCCGGGGCTAGGCCGGTTCGCGCGCGGACTGCTCGGCGGCCTGATGCGCTAGCGCTTCAAAAAAAGAAACGGGGCCCGGTTTGCACCGAAGCCCCGCTTTTCCCATTAGATCGGCAGCCTCAGCCCGCGTTGGCGGCCAGCCACTGGCGCGTCTGATCCATGATGCGCTGACGCCGGTCGAGCCGGGCCTTGATGATCGAGATCGTCTGGTCGACGGGCTTGCGGGCCTCTTCTCCCAGATTGTCCCTCGCGTAGGCGTCCAGCTTGTCGATCGTCGCCGGGTCGTCCGAACCGGCAGCGATGCGCGCGACGAAGCGGGACTGCGCGCTGTTGTCGACGATGCGGTCGATCTCCGCGGGATGCGCCAGCGCGAAATCGAGCGCCAGTTCCGGATTGTTCGCCGCCACGGCCGAGATGATCGAGGCACCGATGGTCGCGCCCGGTTCATCGGTGATGGCAAGGTCCAGCGCCTTCTGCGCGAGCGCCGGGTCCTTCACACCGCCCAGCGCGCCGTAGAGCGCGGACCGTTCGGTATAGCCGCCCGCGTTCTGGGCGAGGGTGCGTAGAGTGTCCCAGTCCGCCGCGTCCGCATCGCGCGCGATCAGGCTGAGCCAGGTGGTCTTCAGCGGACCGTCCAGAGCGGTCGAATCCTTCGATAGCGCGGACAGCAGCCGCACCCGCTCCGCCTTGACCGATTCCAGGCCCGTCGAACCGAGCACCGAAATCAGCGCGGGGCGCAGCAGCGTTTCGCCCGCTGCTTCGCCATCGCGCACGGTAAAGCCGATACGGTTCAGTTCCGGCGCATATTGCGACTGGATCAGCTTGCCGATCTGCGCCTGCACGGCGGGCTCGGCATCGAACATGCCATAGAGACCGGACCAGGTGCCAAGCCCCTCACCCAAAACCTTCGGATTGGCATCTGCGGGAATGGCTGCGGTCAGGTCGAGCGCGGGTCCGAGCGGCTGATAGCCGGTATAGGCCAGCGCGATATTGTCGTTCAGCAGGCCATATTGGTCGATCGGCTGGAGCTGTGCGAAATTCTGCGCCAGCGCGGCGAGCTGGGGCGCCTGATAGAGCGAGCGGTAATAGCCCGTCTGTCCGGCGTTCAGCAGCAGCGGTCCGCAGCCCGGAACCGTCATCTGGGTGGACGGGCCTTCGGTCACCGCGCGCACCAGTGCGCCGCCTGCCGTCGCGGCGTTCACCGGCACGTTCCAGCTCTGCGGGTTGGCGGTCACTTCCGCGCGCCGATCCGACGAGAACTCACTCTGGCGGAGCGTCACCACCGTGTTGCCGCCCGTGCACTGGGCGTTCGTGACCTGGATCAGCGGCACGCCCGGCTGAAGCGTGAACTGATGCGCGATGCGCGTCAGATCGGTCGCCCCCGCCGCTTCCACCGCGTTCCACAGATCGTCCGTGCGGGTGTTCTGATATTGATGCGCCTTCACATAATCTTGCACGCCCTTGCGCCAGACATCGGCCCCGGCATAGCCCTCCAGCATCGCAATTACCGCCTCACCCTTGGAATAGGTGATGGTGTCGAACGCCTGGTTGGTCTGCTCCACCGTGCGGATCTTCTGCACGATCGGGTGCGTGGCGGCATAGCTGTCGAGGCCCATCGCCGCCTCGCGCGCGCCGACGCGGTCGATATCCGCATTCCATTCGGGGTGCAGGGTGGCGGTGGTCTTGTTCTCCATCCAGCTGGCGAAGCCCTCGTTCAGCCAGAGATCGTCCCACCAGGCCATGGTAACCAGATCGCCGAACCACTGATGCGCCATTTCGTGCGCTGCGACCGAGAAGATCGACTGGCGGTTTCCTTCGGACGTGATCGTCGGATCGTTCAGCAGAATACGCTCGAATGTGAAGATCGCGCCCCAGTTTTCCATGGCACCGAAGAACTGCGACTGTCCGGGACCAGCGATGTTATCGAGCTTCGGCAGCGGATAGCGCACGCCGAAATAATCGTTGAAGAAGGGCAGGATCGCGGAGGCCGCGTCCAGCGCATATTCGCCCTGATCGGCCTTGCCCTTGCTCATGACGATGCCGACGTCGGTGCCGCCCGCTTCGCGGTGAATGCGCTCGAAATCGCCAAGGCCGAAGAACAAGAGGTACGTCGACATCGGCGGCGTGGTGCCGAAGGTGACCTTCGACATGCCATTGCCGGCGTCCTCGCTCGCCCTGATCGGCATGTTGCTGAGCGGCATCTGGTCGCTCGGCACCGTCGCGGTCAGATCGAACACCGCCTTGTAATCGGGCTCATCCCAGCTCGGCACGAAACGACGCGCATCGGGCGCTTCGAACTGCGTGAACAGGCCGCGGCGCTGGGTACCGTCCGGATCCTTGTAATCGAGCGCAAACAGGCCGTTCGCCTGCGTGTTGATTGTGCCGGTATAGGGAATATCGAGATAATAAGCGCCGGTCGGCAGCGTCTCGCCGAAATCGAAGCTTGCCGTCTGCGCATCCGCGTCGAGCACGGCCTTGACTTGATGCGCCTTGCCGTCGGGTCCGTAGAGCGTTGCGCCGTCGATCGCGAGATCGGCGGCGTTCAGCACCAGCGTATCGGTGGGCTTCACGATGTCGAGCGCGATCCGTACTGCGGCGCCAAAGGTCAGCGCCTCGGCATTCGGCACCACCTGAATGCTGTAGTGATGCGGCACGGCGGTGCGCGGCAGCTGCGTCGGCAGGCTTGTGTCGACGCTATCCGCCTGCGTGGCGGGGCGCGCATCCGCGGCTGAACCCTTAGCCATCTGAGCGGCGGCGGGAACGGCAAGCGAAAGCAGAGAGGCGGCGGCCAGCAGGCGGCCGACGGGACGGATCATGGACATGGGAAGCGGCTCCGGGATTGGGTAGGCGATTGCGCCGAACCCTATGCTTGCTCCCGATCCCCCACAAGCGGACATCTCTGCCCGCCCTCGTCGTTCGTCGAACGGCGTCAGTCGTCCGTCTTCGGGAAGAAATATTCGGCAATGTCCTGCGCGATCCGCGTAGGCCGCAGCGTCTCGGCATCCAGACAGCACCAGCTCGATTTCACCTCGGCCAGCACGTCTTCGCCGCGCTTGATCACGGTGTCGTAAAAAGCGCGCGCGCCATGCACCTTCTGCAGGATCACTTCTGCAAACACTTCGTCGTTCAGGAAGGCGGGCTTGCGGTACGTGATCTCATGCTTCAGCGCGACCCAGAGATGCTCGGTCACCGCCTGCGTGGGGGCAATCTTCTGCCAGTGCGCCACCACCGCGTCCTGAACCCAGGACAGATAATTGGCGTTGTTCACGTGCCCCATGAAGTCGATATCTTCAGGTGTGATGTCGATGGCGTGGCTGTGGCTTGCGGTCATGATACTGACAATAATGTCAGTCGCACATGAAAGATAGATGAAGGGCGTAAGAAATCTGCGAAAAAACTTAGCCGCGCCCTCGGTACGGGGCAACGCCGGTGTCCGGCACCCAGAGGCCGCGCGGCGCCTCTCCGCTCTGCCAGAACACATCGATGGGGATGCCGCCGCGCGGATACCAGTATCCGCCGATTCGCAGCCATTCGGGCTGCATTTCCTCGAACAGACGAACGCCGATGCCGACGGTACAGTCTTCGTGGAAGGCACAGTGGTTGCGGAAGCTGCCCAGGAACAGCTTCAGCGACTTCGATTCCACAATCGTCTTGCCAGGCGCGTAATCGATGACCAGATGCGCGAAATCGGGCTGGCCGGTAACCGGGCAGAGCGAGGTGAATTCAGGCGCGGTAAATCGAACGCAGTAGAGTTGTCCGGCGCGCGGATTGGGGACATAGTCAAGTTCGGCTTCTTCCGGCGACGCGGGGAGCGGGCTATCCTGTCCCAGGAAACGGGGTTTTGAAGTTTCAGCCATGACGGCATCCATAAAGGCGGGCAGACCCATCTGTCATTCCCGAAAATCAGGCGGAGCGGGTGTGGCGGCGATGTTGCCGCTGGCGCTGATCCTGTATCCGCTGGCTCCTGCCGCGGCGCAGCAGACGAGCGGCCAGTCCAACGATGCAAGCGGAGGCTTCCGGCTCGATCCGGACCCTGCGCCTCCTCCCGCGCCGGTCTTAGCGCCGCTGCCCACGCCTTCGCCGCGCCCGACCCTCAACGTGCCGATTCTGAACAAGGCGCCGCGCGCCGCGCCGACCCCCGCGCGCACCCGTCCAGCCCCCACACCGGCCCCG
>JBELIU010000043.1:0-13699 GCA_042090735.1 Novosphingopyxis sp.
GCGAAGTTCCGCGCGCCGGTGGAACCGGGCTGTCTGCTGGAGCTCAATGTATCGTTCCTGCAGAAACGCGCACGCGTCTGCCGGTTCGAAGGCAAGGCGATGATCGGCGATCAGCTGGCCGCAGAGGCGAGCTTCACCGCCATGATCGCGGACCCGCCGCCGGCCAGCTGATCGGCCGAGCGAATAGCACACCGCTTGCCAATTCCGGCGCGCGCCGTTAAGGCGCGCGCTTTCCTCCCCGTGGCCGTTCGGAAACCGGCCTGCAATCGGAGCCTAAGCGCATGAAAAAAGATCTTCACCCCGACTACCACATGATCAAGGTCCAGATGACCGACGGCACCGTGTTCGAGACCCGCTCGACCTGGGGCGCGGAAGGCGACACGCTGCAGCTGGATATCGATCCCACTTCGCACCCGGCATGGACCGGCGGCAACCAGCGCCTGATGGATCAGGGCGGCCAGGTGGCGCGCTTCAACAAGCGCTTCGGTGGTCTCAGCCTCAAGAAGTAATCCGGCGCGGGTTCGCTTCGAACCCCCGGTGCTTTTCGAAAACGCCATCGCGGAGGCTTCGGCCCCTCGCGGTGGCGTTTTTTTATAATCGAAGCCCCGGCATGAGCGCGCGCCAGAGCATCAGTTTGCGGCGCAGGATTTCGCGTGCGCGCTCCGGCTCCGTGCGCAGGAACCGCACCCGCGTTCCGGGGCGCAGCTGGCCGATGCTGTGACGGTCCGCCCGGATCACCTGGGCAATGCGCGGATAGCCGCCTGTCGTCTGAGCATCGACGCCGAGAAGAAACGGTTTGCCCGATGGCGGCGCCTGCAAGGTGCCCGGAAACACGGCCGCGCTGGCGATGCCGGAGGCGGAAGGGCGGGGCGCGGCGCCCTCCAGTTCGCAGCCGATGCGATTGGTTCGGTTGCCGATGGTGAACGCGTCCGCGAACAGCGCCTGCGCCGCTTCGTCGTCCAGACGATCGAATTCAGGTCCGGGCACGGCGTAAAGGCCAATTTCGTCGGTCATGACGAGCCGGTAGCTGTCCGGCACCCGCCGTTCCTCACCGGTGTCGTGACGCTCAAAGCCAATTTCCATCCCGGCCCGCAGCACCGGTCTGCCAATCCCCGCGGGCAGATAGGAGGAGGTGCCGCCGAGGAGCGCCGGCGCGTCGAAACCGCCTGCGACGGCCAGATAGCTGCGCACGCCGCTTCGCGCGCCGTGAATGTGGAGCACCGATCCGGCTGCGAGCCGGTGGCTGCGCTGCGTGTCGACACCCTGGCCATCGATATCCGCGCTCGCCGCGGCCCCGCAGACCGCGATGGTGGCGGGCGCATCGAAGCGGAAGCTTGCGCCCGAGAGCGTGACCTCCAGCGCCGCTGCGTCGGGTGCGTTGCCGACGCACCAGTTGGCGAGCGCATGACTGATCGGATCGGCCGGACCGGCTCCGGGCATGGCGATGTGACGGTTGCCCGCCATGGGCCGACCTTGCAGGCTGGTCTGCAAGCCGCCATCGAGAATGTGCAGGCGCGCCATTAGCGAGCCATCATGTCGTCGAAGCGCGCGCGGCTGATCGCTTCGAACCGCACCCGCGTGCCGGCCGAGAGCAGGGCAGGCTCCTCGCGCGCGGCGTCGAACAGCGCCAGCGGCGTGCGCCCGATAAGGGGCCAGCCGCCCGGTCCTTCGAAAGGATATAGCCCGCACAGGCCGCCGAGCAGGCCGATCGAGCCTGCGGGCACGGACTGGCGCGGCTCGCGCAGCCGGTCGATCTCCGGAATGTCGCCATCCGCGCGGCAGTAGGCAAAGCCGGGCTGGAAGCCGATGACATCGACCGTCCATTGCTGGGCGGCGTGCCAGCCGGGCAGATCGTCCACGCCGATGCCCAGCCGATCCGCCACCATCGCGGCGTCCGGCGCGAATGCCGCATCATAGCAAACCGCAATCACCTGCTCGCGCGCGTGCGTGGTTGCGCTCGAATCAGCCCGCTCGAGCTGCTTCGCCAACAGGGCGCGGGCGGTGGCGGGGGCGGTATGCTCGGGATCGAAGCGGACGCTGACGCTGTCGAGGCCGGGGACGACCTCCTCCCAGTCATCGGCGCGCAGCAAGGTCTCGGCCGCGGCGTGGCGGCGGGCGCGGTCGGGCATGGGCGCGCTCAGCCAGTCGTCGGCGGTGTAGATATCACTCATCGGCCGGTTGCGGGCTCGATGGCCAGCCCGGCGTCTTCCAGCGCGGCGCGAATCGCGGCAGCGCTTTCCAGCGCGGCATCGCTGTCACTGTGGAGGCAGAGCGTGTCGGCGCGGATGCGCAGCGGCTGACCGCCTTCCGCCTCGATAGCGCTTCCCGTCGCCAGCGCGCGGGCCTGCGCGGCGCGGGCGGCTGGATCGGCGATCACGGCGCCATCTCTGTCTCGGGGCACTAGCCGCGCTGCGTCCGTATAGCGCCGGTCCACGAACGCCTCGGCGATGAACGGCAGGCCGGCGCGTCGTGCCGCCGCCTCCACCTGCGAATCGGCAAGACCCACCAGCGGCGCGCCGGGCAGGGCAGCGGCGCAGATTTCGGCGACATGCCCGGCCAGCTCGGCATGGTCCGCCATGTCATTATAGAGCGCGCCATGGGGCTTGATGTGGTGAACCGGCACGCCCACGGCGGCTGCCGCAGCGACAAAGGCCGCGATCTGTTCCTGCAGGCTGTGCGCCAGAACGTCGGGGGCAATATCCAGCGAGCGACGCCCGAAATGCTCCCGATCCGGATAGCTCGGGTGCGCGCCGGCCGCGACGCCGCGCTCTTTGGCTGCAGCGAGCATCGCGCTCATGCTTTCGCGGTCTCCGGCATGGCCGCCGCAGGCGATGTTGCAGCTCGTCACGATGTTCAGGATCGCGATGTCGCGGGGACGCGAATCGGGCATCTCGCCCAGGTCAGCGTTGAGATCGATCGTTGTCGTCATGGCCACAATCCCAGCGCGCGGAGGACGAGGCGGGTTCCCAGCAAAAGGCAGACCAGCCAGACAGCGCCTGCGCCCCATAACAGGGCTGCGCTTGTATTTCGCGAACGGTGAATGAGCCAGACCAGGATGCCGGCCACCAGCGGCAGGAGCAGTCCATTGGCCACCTGCGCGACCAGGATGATACCCACAAGATCCGTGCCCGTCGCCGCGACGATGGTGCCGATCACCACGATCAGCGTCGCCGTGATGCGGAACACCAGCCGCTTCGGATCGCCGCCGGGCCAGAGTTCGGACAGGATATAGCCGGTCGCCATCGGTGCGGTAACGGAGGATGTCAGCCCTGCGCCGAACAACCCCGCGCCGATGGCATAGCGGGCGAGGGTGCCGTAGACCGGCTCTACCTGCCGCGCGATGTCCGCGGCATTGGCGATGCCGCCGCCGACGCCGCTCGCCGCCGCCGTCACCAGGATCGCGATCGAAACGAGCGCGCCTATGCCGATCGAGACGATCGTCTCCAGCCGCATCTCGGCAGGGTCCTCGTCCGCGCGCCAGCGCTCGCGCGAGGCGGCGGCGTGGAGGACCAGATTATAGGGCACGATGGTGGTGCCGATCAGCGCGATTGCGGTAAACAGGCCGCCTTCCGGCACGCGGGGGACCAAGCCGGACACGAGTGCTCCAAGGTCCGGGCGGACCGCGATGCAGGCCACCAGAAACGCAAGGCTCATCGCCATCACCAACGCGACGAGCAGGCGCATCAGCCATTTCACCTGCCCGAAAGCGAGCAAGGCGGCGGCAACCGCGCCGATGCCGAGCGCCGGCCAAGGCGCCGCCGCCTCCAAACCGAGCGCACCGAGGCCCAGCGCTGCGCCGCCGATATTGCCGCTTTCATAGGCTGCGTTGCCGAGCCCGAGCGCGATGACGATCAACAGTCCAAGCGCGATTTTCGCCGGGCGCGACGATGCGCTGCCGACCATCGCCTGCGCCAACCCTTCTCCGCGCAGCACCGCGATGCGCGCGGCGGCATATTGCAGGATGATGGTTGCAATCCCGGCGAACACCAACGCCCAGAGCAGCGCCATGCCGAAATCGACGCCGGCCACCGAGCAGGCGGTAACCGTGCCGGGGCCGATGAAGGCCGCGGCCACCAGCATGCCGGGTCCCGGTTTATAGCGCGCCATCGCCGCTCATCCTTATTGCCCGCCTTCCGTTGATGCCGCGTTCGGGTAGCGCGATGCACCTATGCTCGGCAACGGTCTTGCGCTTGCGCGCGCACCGCCTTACAGAGCGCCCTTCTCGGCAGCATGACTGCCCGTGGCGATCGTAGCTCAGATGGTTAGAGCGCCGGTTTGTGGTACCGGAGGTCGGGGGTTCGAGACCCCTCGATCGCCCCATTTCTCTCCTTATCACTCATTCTGATGACAATTTCCGCTGAAGGCGGAAGGCGACAAAGCGGTGACAAACCGCTCGCGTCTGATTATTGCGCGTTCGAGACCGTAAATTTCGATCACGACAGGACACCGCCGATGCAATCGCTCTGGTCACACAAGGATTACGACGCGCACGAGACCGTGCATTACGCCAACGACATCGGCTCGGGCCTTTCGGCGATCATCGCGGTGCACTCCACGCATCTCGGCCCCGGCACTGGTGGCACGCGTTTCTGGCATTATGCGGACAAGGCCGACGCGCTGACCGACGTGCTGCGTCTTTCGCGCGGCATGAGCTACAAGAACGCGATGGCGGGCCTGCCGCTCGGCGGCGGCAAGGGCGTGATCCTGGCCGGCGAAGCGCGCGAGAAGACGAAAGAGATGCTGGCCGCTTACGGCAAGGTGATCGATTCGCTGGGCGGTCGTTATGTGACGGCGGAAGATGTCGGCATCAACGACGGCGACATGGTCGAGATCGCCAAGCAGACGAAATATGTGTCCGGTCTGCCGCAGGAGGATGCGAGCGAGGCGGGCGGCGATCCCGGCCCGTTCACCGCGCGCGGCGTCTATCTGGGCGTGTGCGCCGCGGTGCGCCACAAGCTGGGCCGCGAATCGATGGACGGCGTGCATGTCGCCATCCAGGGCGTCGGCAGCGTGGGCGGCGGGCTTGCCCGTCTGCTCGCCAAGGATGGCGCGAAGCTGACCATTGCGGACATGGACAAGGACCGCGCCGCCGCCCTGGCGGACGAAACCGGCGCCGAGCTGGTCGGCCTGTCGGACATCATGCGGGTGGAGGCGGACGTGTTCAGCCCCAACGCGCTGGGTGCCATCCTGGACGAGGTTTCGATCGCGAACCTCAACGTGCCGATCGTGGCGGGCGGCGCCAACAACCAGATTGCACGGCCGGACGACGCCCAACGTCTGATGGATCGCGGCATTCTCTATGCGCCCGATTATGTGATCAACGCCGGCGGCGTTATCAATATCGGGCTGGAATATCTGGGCGAAGCCTCGGTCGACGAGGTCAATGCGCGGATCGACAAGATTCCCGAGCGGCTGGAAGCGATCTGGCAGCGTAGCGAGTCCGAAGGCGTGCCGTCGGCCGATGTTGCCGACCGGATGGCGCGCGAACTGATCGGCCGATAAGGCACGGCCTCGCGCCGCTCTTGACGGAGCGGCGCGGGCCTTGGCTGCGGAACGAGCCGATTCTTACCGGATTGCGCCCCATCCGCCTTCCCTTGGCGCGCAAAACCGCCTAGTTTCGGCGCAATCCTTATGCACCGTTTTGCCAATCCTGCCAGATTTCTGAAAATCGCCCGTCCATCGACCGCGATCCTGTTCTGGAGCGGGGTGGTCCTGACGATCGGTGCGTGCATCTGGGGGCTGGCCGTGGCACCGGCGGACCGACTGATGGGCGAGACGGTGCGCATCCTCTATATTCACGTGCCGACCGCGTGGCTGGGCATGGGCGGCTGGGTCGCCATCGCCGTCGCCAGCGTCGTCCAGCTTGTCTGGCGGCATCCGCTGGCCGGGATTGCCGCGCGCGCTGCCGCCTTGCCAGGCGCAGTGTTCGCGGGGCTTTGCCTGCTGTCGGGTTCGATCTGGGGCCGCCCGACTTGGGGCACCTGGTGGGTGTGGGACGGGCGGTTGACCTCGATGCTCGTCCTGTTCTTTCTCTACATCGGCTATATTGCACTCGTCAGCGCCACCAGCGAGCGCGGGCAGACCAGCCGCATCGCCGCGATCTTCGGCATCATCGGCGCGATCAATATTCCGGTGATCAATCGATCGGTGGTGTGGTGGCAGACGCTCCACCAGCCGCCCAGCATCACGCTTTCCGGCTCCACCATCGACAGCTCGTTCCTTTGGCCTCTGCTGGCCAGCGTGCTCGGCTTTTCGCTGCTGTTCGGCGCGATCGTGCTGATGCGGATGCGCGCCGCGCTGGCCGACATCCGCGTCGAGGCGCGGCTGCAAAGGCTGGCCGCGGCATGAGCCAGTGGACCTATGTCCTGATCGCTTACGGCGCGGTGCTGATCGGCATGGCCGGTCTGGTGATCGCCAGCTACGGCGCAATGCGCAAGGCGGAGCGGAGCGCGGAGGCGTTGAAGCGCAAATGAAGGCTAAGCATCAGCGCCTGACGCTCGTCGTCGTTGCGGTGGTCGCGCTGATCGGGGCGGGGCTACTGGGGATGCTGGGGCTGCGCGATCAGGCCGCATATTTCTATCAGCCTGCCGCGCTGGTGAAGGCGGACGTGCCGCCGGGGCAGGCGATCCGTCTCGGCGGGCTCGTCATGCCCGGCACCGTCCAGCGCGCACCGGACGGCGTGACGACCGATTTCCGAGTGGGCGATGGCAAGGCGACGGTGCCGGTCACCTATCGCGGCATCGTGCCCGATCTTTTTACCGAGGGGTCCGGCGTGGTCGCCACGGGGCGCATGAACGGCACCGGCACCTTTGTCGCCGACAATCTGCTCGCCAAACATGACGAGAACTATGTCCCGCGCGAGCTGGGCAACATCGACAAGGCGGCGGTGATCAGCGAGAGTCAGACGCTGGTCAAATGAGGGTCGTCATCCCATGATTGCCGAGGCCGGCCTTGCCGCCCTGTGGCTCGCCGCAGCGATGGCGTTGTTGCAGACCTTTGCCGGGTTCGGCGGCCTGGGGGACCGGCTGGCCACGCTGACGGTGGCCCTACGCGGCTTTGCCGTGGCGCAAGGGCTGCTGAGCCTCACTGCCTTTGCGATGCTGCTTTGGCTGTTCGCGCGTACGGACCTGTCGGTCACGCTGGTCGCGCTCAACAGCCATATCGACAAGCCGATGCTGTACAAGATCGCCGGCGCGTGGGGCAATCATGAGGGCTCGATGCTGCTCTGGGTCACCGTGCTGTCGCTGACCGGCGGTCTGATCGCCGTACTGGAGCGCAAACTGGATACCCGCAGCTTTGCCGCAACGCTGGGCGCGCAGGGTGTCATCGCGCTGGGCTTTTATGCTTTTCTCCTGTTTTCCTCGAACCCGTTTGCGCGGCTCAGCCCGCCCGCGCCGACGGGGCAGGGGCTCAATCCGCTGCTGCAGGACCCCGGTCTCGCCTTCCATCCGCCCACGCTGTATATCGGCTATGTCGGCCTGTCGGTCGCCTTCTCCTTTGCCGTGGGCGCGATGCTGACCGGCAGGGCCGGGCCCGCCTTTGCGCGCGCAATGCGCCCATGGGTGCTGATCAGCTGGATATTCCTCACCCTCGGCATCACAGCCGGTAGTTACTGGGCCTATTATGAGCTGGGCTGGGGCGGCTGGTGGTTCTGGGATCCGGTGGAGAACGCCTCGCTGATGCCGTGGCTTGCGGCCACCGCGCTGCTGCACTCCGTCTCCGTCCTCGCTGCGCGCGATGCCTTGCGCGCCTGGACGATCATGCTCTCGCTCACCGCCTTCGCGATGTCGATGATCGGTACCTTTCTGGTGCGATCCGGCATCCTGACAAGCGTTCACGCCTTTGCGGTGGACCCGGAACGCGGCACCTTCATCCTCGTCCTGCTGGCGCTCTATATCGGCGGCGCGCTGGTATTGTTCGGCACGCGCATCGGCAGCGTGCGGCAGGGCGCGCCCTTCCATCTGTTCAGCCGCGAGGGTGGGCTGGTCGCCAACAATATCCTGCTGTCCGCCATCCTCGCGATCGTGCTGATCGGCACGCTCTATCCGCTGATCGCGGAGGGCCTGTTCGGGGAGCAGCTGTCGGTCGGTCCGCCCTATTTCGACAAGACGACGGTGCCGGTCGCGCTGGCGCTGATGCTGTTCCTGGCCGCGGGGCCGCTTCTGCGCTGGCGGCGCGACGGTTCGGGCAGCCTGCCCAGGAAGCTCGTTCTGCCTGCGGGCGCCAGCGTCGTCGCGCTGGTGTTGCTGCTGCTGCTCGCGCCCGGCGCGGGCATCCTGCCGCTGCTCGGCCTGGTGTTCGCTGCCGGCCTTGCGGTGGCGAGCGTGGTGCCGCTGTGGGGGCGGAAGCTCATGCGCACGCCGCTGCCGATCTGGGGCATGGTGCTCGCGCATCTGGGCGTGGCGGTGTCGGTGGTGGGCATGGCATCCGAAAGCGGCTTCACGCAGGAACGCCTTGCCGCCGTGCGCTATGGCGAGGAGCTGGAAGTCGGCGGCTGGAAAGTACAACTGCTCGGCCTGGATCCGGTGGCCGGGCCGAACTGGACCGCGATCGAGGCGCGCGTGCTCGCGGAAAAGGGTGATCGGCGCTGGATCCTGCACCCGCAGTCGCGCAGCTATTCCTCGCCCGAGATGCAGACCAACGAGGCGGCGCTGCTAAGCCGCTGGAACGGGCAGCTTTACGCCACGCTGGGCGCGCAGGACGAACAGGGGCGCTGGCAGCTGCGCCTATGGTGGAAGCCGTTCGTCTCGCTGATCTGGCTGGGCGGCGTGCTGATAGCGCTGGGCGGCGCGCTGGCGCTTCTTGGCCGTATCTGGCGCGGCCTGCGCGCGCGCTTCCCCAAGACCCGGCAGGAGGGGTTCGCATGAGCCGCCGCTGGGTCCTCTGGTTTCCGCTGGTCCTGTTCGGGTTGATCGTGATGCTGGTCCTGTGGGGCATGAACCGGGAGCGGGACGATTTCGTGCGTTCGCGCCTGATCGGCCAGCCGGTGCCGGAATTCAGCCTTCCGCCCGCCGTGGAGGGCAAGCCGGGCCTTGCGAGCACCGATCTGGACGATGGCAAGCCGCAGCTCGTGAACTTCTTCGGCAGCTGGTGCATTCCGTGCCGTGCGGAAGCGCCGCAGCTGGCCGCGCTGGCCTCGGCGGGCGTGCCGATCACCGGGATTGCACTGCGCGATGATCCGGCGAATGTACGGCAGTTTCTCGATCAATATGGCGATCCGTTCACGCGCATCGGCGCGGACCGCGATGGACGGCTTCAGGTGCTGTTCGGAGCCAGCGGCGTGCCGGAAACCTATCTCGTCGCGGCTGACGGTACGATCCTTTTCCAGCATATCGGCGATATCCGCGCGGAAGACGTGCCCGAATTGCTGAAAGCGTGGAGGGACGCGGCATGAAGCGGCTGCTGGCTTCCCTGATCCTGGCGCTCTCGCTGCCCATGGCGGCAGCGGCACAAAATGACGGCGGCGTGGACGCGCCTTTTGCGAATGAGCAACTGTCCGATCCCGCGCAGGAAGCCGCCGCGCGCGATCTGATGTACGAAATTCGCTGCGTGCAATGCCAGAGCCAGTCGATCGCGGACAGCGACGCGCCGATTGCCGGGGCGATGCGCAGCGAGGTTCGCAGCCGCATTGCCGCAGGCCAATCGGCGGACGACGTGCGCGGCTATCTGATCCAGCGTTATGGCGATTATATCACCTATGATCCGCCGGTGAGCCCGCTCACCTGGCCGCTCTGGTTTGCGCCGATCCTGATTATCGGCTTCGGCATCTGGCTTGCCTGGGGGCGGTTCAAGCGATGATCGGCTGGCTCATCATGGTGGCGCTCGCGCTGATCATATTTGGCGGCCTCTGGCTTGTCGGGGGTATGACGCGGCCTTTGTTCCAGCTGGTCGCCGCGGCCATCCTCCTGGCCTTCGCCGGCTATCAGTGGCAGGGGCGGCCGAACCTTCCCGGCGCTCCCGGACAGCCGGAAGAGGCGCGCGAGGAGGTGACGGCGTCGCTCATCGACATGCGGGCGTTGATGGATCGCAATTTCACATCGGCCAAGCGCTACATCGTGCCGTCGGACGGCTATGCACGGCGCGGCGATTATCGAGGCGCGGTGCAGATCTTGCGCGGCGGCCTGAATGCGGAACCGCGCAATGCCGATCTGTGGACCGCGGTGGGCCTGGACCTGATGATGGCATCGGACGGCAAGCTGCCGCCCTCCGCGAAGCTCGCGTTCGAGCGGGCCCGCACGTTCGATCCGCGCCATCCCGGCCCGGTCTATTTCACCGGCCTCGCTGCGCTGCGCGACGGCAATCCGGAGGACGCGCTGATCCTCTGGTCCAGCCTGCTTCAGGGCGATTACCGTGCAGGGGAGTGGCGCGAAAAGGTGCGTCCGCAAGCCGAGGCGCTGGCCCAGATGCTGTCGGGTGCGATGGCCGCGCAGCAGCCAGCGTCGCAGAGCGGGACAGCCGCTCCCAGCCCCCGTTAGCGGGCAATTGCGCGGGCATTCACGGCGTGCTAATTGCCGCGCTTCTCCGCCCTTGGCGGCGCAACTCAATGGCGAGCGCTAAAGCGAGCCGATCCATGGTCCTCGGGGCAATTTCTGACATGACTGGCTGGACTCTTCGTGCCTGACGATTCGCAGATGATGAGTGCGCACACACGGCGCGATGCGCCGAGCGCCAAGGCAAAGCTCGCGTTCAGCGCGGTCGGCATCGTGTTCGGCGATATCGGCACCAGCCCGATCTACGCGTTTCGCGAGACATTCGTCGGGCCGCACCCGCTGGCGATCGACCGTATCCATATTTTCGGCGTCGTCAGCTTGATCCTGTGGTCGATGGTGCTGGTGGTGGCGATCAAATATGTCATCATCCTGATGCGCGCCGACAACAAGGGGCAGGGCGGTACGCTGGCCCTGCTCGCGCTGCTGATGCGGCAGGTGAATTCGGCCAAGCGCGGATCGCTGATCGTGATTTTGGGCGTGTTCGCGACCGCCCTGTTCTACGGCGACTCGATGATCACGCCGGCCATTTCGGTGCTGTCGGCGGTGGAGGGTATCACCGTAGTGCAGGCCGGCATGGAGCCGCTGGTGGTGCCGATCGCGGTGGTGCTGCTGATCATGCTGTTCATGATCCAGAAGAGCGGCACCAGCAAGGTGGGCGCGCTGTTCGCGCCGGTGATGATCGTCTACTTCGTGACGCTCGCTGTGCTGGGTCTCATCCAGATCGTCCAGAATCCGGTGATCCTCTATGCGATCAACCCCTATTACGCGCTGCAATTCTTTCTGGTCGACAAGACCACCGCCTTCCTGGCGCTGGGCTCGGTCGTCCTGGCGGTGACCGGGTCCGAGGCGCTGTACGCGGACATGGGCCATTTCGGTAAAGGACCGCTGCGGCTCAGCTGGTTCGGCTTCGTGATGCCGGCGCTGCTCATCAATTATTTCGGCCAGGGCGCGATGATCGATGCGCTGGACGGCGCAGCGGCGCTGCAGGCGATGGAGAACCCGTTCTTCCTGCTGGCACCCGACATGCTGCGTCTGCCGATGGTGATTCTCGCCACGATGGCCACCTTCATCGCCAGCCAGGCGGTGATTTCCGGCGCATTCTCCGTCACGCATCAGGCGATCCAGCTCGGCTTCGTGCCGCGCCTTTCGACGCAGCACACCAGCGTTTCCGAACAAGGCCAGATCTACATCCCGATCATCAACTGGGTGCTGATGATCTCGGTTCTGCTTCTCGTCGTCACCTTCCGCAACAGCTCGAACCTCGCATCGGCTTATGGCATCGCGGTAACGGGGGCGATGCTGATCGACACCTGCCTTCTGGCCGTGTTGCTCGTCAGTGTCTGGCGCTGGAAGCTGTGGTGGGTCGTGCCGCTGGTGGGCATCTTCTTCATCGTCGACGGCGCCTATTTTGGCGCGAATATGACGAAAATCCCGGACGGCGGCTGGTTCCCGCTCTTGGTCGGCGCGTTCGCCTTCACGCTGCTCACGACCTGGTCCAAGGGTCGCAAGCTGATGCGCGAGCGGATGATGGAAGTCGCGCTGCCGATCGAAATCTTCACCAAATCCGCCAAAAGCAGCGCAACGCGCGTGCCGGGAACGGCCATCTTCATGGCATCCAGCACCCGGGGCGTGCCATCTGCGCTGCTCCACAACATCAAGCACAACAAGGTGCTGCATGATCGCGTGGTGATCCTGACCGTCGAGATTCAGGACGTGCCGTTCGTCGATGAGAGCGAGCGCTATCACGTGACCGATCTGGGCGACGGATTCTATCGCCTGATCCTGCACTATGGCTTTATGCAGGAAACCAATGTGCCGCTGGCGCTGCTCAACATCGATCATTGCGGCGGCGAGTTCGACATGATGCAGACCAGCTTCTTCCTGTCGCGCCAGACGCTGCTGCCTTCGGAGAAACCGGCCATGGCGGTGTGGCGCGAGAAGCTGTTCGCGTGGATGCTGCGCAATGCGGCAACGGCGATGGAGTTCTTCAGGCTGCCGACCAACCGCGTGGTGGAACTGGGCAGCCAGGTTCGGATCTAGGTTCGAACCGCTTCGCGCGGTTGAGCAGTCACCCTAAAGACGCAGTTCCAGCAGGAATTCGTCGTCGCGGTGGTTGCCGACCCAGAAGTCGATGTCGGCGATCTTGGTAAAGCCGAAGCGCGCGTAGAACGCCTGCGCGCGCACATTCTCCGCCCATACGGACAGCTGCACCGCATCTGCGCCCCGCAGCCGCGCCTCGGCCAATGCCCAGGCGGTGAGCGAGGCGCCGATGCCCTGACCGGTCCGGCCGGGCGCGGTATAAAGCTGGCTGAGAGCAATCGGCCGCTCGGCATCGCTGTGATCGCGAAAGCCGCTATCGAGCGCGATCTTGCAGAAGCCCGCGAGACCCGTTCCATCGTCCGCCAGGCGATGGAGCAACCGCGAATCGGCAATTTCGCGCGCGACCGCCTCGTCATCATAGACCGACTGCAGAAAGCTCTGCAGGTCGGCGGGATCGTAGAGATGTTCGAATGCGGCGCGGAAGCTGTCGCGTCCCAGCGCGGCAAGGGCGGGAGCGTCGTCGGGGCGGGCGTCGCGCAGGATCATGGCAGGCGGAAGCGCCCGCTCAGGCGAGCATCGAGCGCGCGCCCTTCACGAACTTGTCGGTTCCCTCGCTGCTCGAAACGTCCGCGCGCGGCGGCACCTGCATCGCGCGCTCGACCGCGGGCCGGGCCCGGATGCGATCATGCCAGGCCTTCAGCTTCGGATAGTCGTCCAGCGAAAGTTCGGGCCATTTATAGGCGGCCACCCAAGGGAAGCAGGCCATGTCGGCGATGCCATAGTCCGCGCCGATATAGCCATCCTCGCCAAGCTGCTTCTCGAGCACGCCGAACAGGCGGTAGCTCTCACGCTCGTAACGCTCGATCGCGGCAGGCAGCTTTTCGGGGAAGTAGCGTTTGAAGACGTTGAGCTGGCCCATCATCGGGCCAAGGCCGCCCATCTGCCACATCAGCCACTGCGTCTGGACCGAGCGCTCCTTGGCGTCGGACGGCCAGAACTTGCCCGTCTTCTCGGCCAGATAAAGCAGGATCGCCCCCGATTCGAAGACGGCGAAATCGCCGGCCTCTCTATCGACGATGGCCGGGATGCGACCATTGGGATTGATCGCCAGAAATTCGGGCTTCTTCTGGTCATTGTCGGAAAGCGAGAGGAAGAGCGGGGTATATTCG
>JBELIU010000044.1:0-15977 GCA_042090735.1 Novosphingopyxis sp.
TCGGCAAGCTGTCGGGCGGTGAACGCAACCGCGTGCACATGGCCAAGATGCTGAAGGAGGGCGGCAACGTCCTGCTGCTCGACGAACCGACCAACGACCTCGACACCGAAACGCTCGCTGCGCTCGAAGAAGCGCTGGAAAGCTTCGCGGGCTGCGCCGTGGTCATCAGCCACGATCGCTTCTTCCTCGATCGCCTGGCCACCCACATCCTCGCCTTCGAAGGGGACAGCCATGTCGAATGGTTCGAAGGCAACTTCCAGAGCTATGAAGAAGACAAGGTCCGCCGCCTGGGTGAAGATGCGCTGAAGCCCGGCAAGACGAGCTACAAGCGCCTGACGCGTTAATTTTCTACCTGGAAGCAACATCAGCGCCACCTCGGTTCACGCCGGGGTGGCGTTCTATATTCTCCGTTAGCAGTGGTCCTCGGAACCGTGGCCTCTCGGCTACTTTTTGTTGAAGTTCATTGCGTCACAGTGACTAGGTCCCCAGTCTCGCATATCGACCGCGGCATGTTATGCTGGCTATTACTGCCGGTAGCCGCGCCTCACTCGGCTATTGGGATGTGTTAGACGGCGGTGGTGGTGGTGGTGGTGGCGTCATGTAGTCTTTTGGCATCGGCGGTGGTGGAGCCGGATTAAGGATGCTTTCTTCAGATCGGAAAGAGATCTGACGACCTTTCTCGCCCGTACCATCCAACAGTACTATTCTGTCCGCTGCGGTACGGATCACCGCAGGGTTCGCTCTCAACATTGTCATAACCGCGCTAGGTCCGTTTTCTGTTGAGCGAGCGACAAAAGGACAATCGCTGATGTCTATCTCTCCGATCGCTTTGAGCCGAGCCTCCTTTGTCCATCGGATCGGGATCGGTAAATCGGGACAGTGCGACCACGATAGACGTCCACGTCCGATCGTTACGACACCTGGGTCACCCCCGATTCCGTGACCCTCATAACCCCAGCCTTCGAAGGACGAAGACATCTCTGGCACCCAGCGACCTTCAATGTCGTTAAACTCCGGCTTATGGGCGATGCGCCAAAGCTCCGGCTCAATAAGCACCAAGCTGCCTGCGTCGCTGTAGAGCGAAACGCGCCCCGGGCCGAGCCAGCGAACTTCGGGTTTGCTGCCGAAGAAAGCGAAGAAGCGAGCGTCGCGAGCCTCTCGATCGGCTCCGCATCCTTGAAGGGTCTGTAGCCGTGATCCATCGCCGGTATCATGCAGAATGCCATCAGTACCGAGAGATGCCGGATTGCCAGACTGATTGCAGCCGAGATTGTAGGTTATCCAGTTGTCATTGATCTGGAGATAAGCCGCGCGCCACGGCGTGCCATTTTTCCATGAAGGTTCAAATTCCTCGAACCGTTCTATGAACCAGAAGCCTTCGATCTCGTCCAAAGATGTGACTGGCCGCGACTTTTGCTTTTCGGAAATGTTGGAGACGCTGTTCCTATCGTCTGAAACGCCACAAGCGGTCAGGGCGGCACAACATGCGCAGGCGAATAGGATCGTGCGAAAAGAAGGGGCCATTCTAAGGCAAACTGTCGGGATACAATCTGGCTCCGCTATTTGAAAAAATGCCGTCGCCATGTCTGTCCTCGGTCGCGATGCAAATTGCCTGAAGACTAAAGCGTTCTTTCCTATTCAGCAGTATCGTTACTCCGTCTAGTTATCGCGCCAGCGGCTCAACCGAATAAAGGTTTTGGAGCGACACAGCGCGCTTCGGAAAGGTTCTAAACGGAGCGCGAAAACCGAGACGTCAACTCCTCGCTGCTCAAGACCAAAGCGAGATGATGAAACCTTGGCCTACGAAACATTCTATTACTGGCAACTATCAACCTTGGCATCGTTTCACCAATGCGGAAGCGATGCCATAGCGAGAAAGAAGAGCTATCAGCGTTTGCCGGACCGATGCGAGAAATCGGTTCTACTTTGGGTAGCAGTCCGCGGTCACCGACCGTGCTGGAAGTGCAGCCAATTTCCTTGGGTAACGAGCGGCAGGGCTGTGACCTCCAAATTATACTCATAAAGCCAGACATCGCGCCCGCTCGATGTCGTCGCCCGTTTTCGGAGATAAAGCGAACCGTCGGGATCGGCAGGATCATAATCTTCGAAGCGGTCCAGTATCTGCCAAAGCGCTTCGTCTCTGGGAAGGCGGAAGACTTCGCCGTGCACCTTGCCGCCTTCACCGTGCACCAGACCGGGATAGCCGCCGCAATCGTACAATCGGCCGGAGACGCTGTCCCGGCCGACCGATGTCAGTTTGTCGTGAAGTTGCAACTCGGCGAAACCGCTTTGGCCGGTCATTAGGAAGCCGTAGGTGAAGAGCAGATCGTTCACTGCCGTTTATCGAAACTTTCGAAATTTTCCGGCTCGGCCTCTTCGCGGTCGATACGTTCGACACGGGCGGCGGGTGGGCCATCCTTTGCGAGTTCGATCAGGCGGTCGATCGCGTCAGGCTTGCCCTCCGAGTGGATTTCGACCGTGCCGTCGTCGCGGTTGCGGACCCAGCCGGTGAGACCAAGATCGCGCGCCGCCTCTACCGTCCAGTTGCGGTACCAGACACCCTGGACACGGCCGTGGACGATGAGGCGGCGGGCGGTGGTCACAGGCTTTTACGTGGCGCTGGTTTCATTGGGCTTGGTGTCGGCGCGGTCGTCGCCCTTGTCGACGCCGGTATCGACCTGTGGATCGTCCACGCGCTTGGCTTCGGCGCGGGTGCCAACGGCGGTCTGCTTGTCGCCACCCGAACGGCTCTGTTCGGCGCCGCCGCCCATCGCGTCCTTCTGCGCGGCATCTATGATGCGGCTGTCGTCATGGTCGCGGGCGGTTTCGGTGCGCTTGTTTTCGTCGGTCATGTGATCTCCTTTGCGTTCGGAGGGTCAACGGTCCGACAGGCGAGGGCGTTCCGGCCGCGCGATTTTGCGCTGTCCTACAGGAGAACAAATGGGGTAAACGAGGATCGGTTCTTTGACATGGCGGGTGCGCGCGCGAAGCCGCCGGGGCAGGGCGTTTTCGGGGGCGAGGATTTCCCCACCAGGACTGTGTGAAGCGGTGTGAAGCTCAGCGCAGCCGCTTGACCCAGAGCTGGTTGCCGTCGCGCCGTTCGGTCTGGAAGTTGGGCACCGCCTCGAACAGGTCGCTGAGGCGCGAGAAGCCGTAGTTGCGCACGTCGAAGCTGGAACGGTTGCCCGCGCGCTGGCCCACCTGCGACATGTTGGCGAAGCCGCGCTCGTCGCGGTCGCTCGCGTTGTACGCATCGACGAGCAGGCCGATCAGCTTGTCATCAACCTGGCCGCGCTCCTGCGTACCGTTGGGCGCCTTCGCCTCACCGCTTCGGGCGGGCTTGTCGCCGCGCGGGGTGTCCTTGCGCATCAGAGCATCGACATCGATGAAGCGCGTGCAGGCCGCCTTGAACGCTTCCGGCGTCTTGGCGCTGCCGAAGCCGTAGACCGGGTAGCCGTCCTGGCGCAGCCGCATGGCGAGCGGCATGAAGTCGCTGTCCGAGCTCATGATGCCGAAGCCGTTTACGCGTCCGCCGAACAGCATGTCCATCGCATCGATGGTCATCTTCATGTCGGTGGCGTTCTTGCCCTTGGTCATGTCGAACTGCTGCTGCGGCTCGATGCCGTAGAGATGCAGCTTGTCGACCCAGCCCTTCAGCGCCTGCTTGCGCCAGTTGCCGTAAGCGCGGCGGATGTTCACCTCGCCCAGCTCGGCCATCACGGTAAGCACGGCGTCGATGCCGGCATGGGACGCGTTGTCGGCGTCGATCAGAAGGGCGGTGTTGCGATTGCCGTCGGTGGTCATGACCGGTCCTGTGCCCGGTCGCAGGCGCGAATGCAAACGGTCAGACGCGGGTCACTCGGCTGGCTGCGGCGCCGGATCGTCGGCAACCTCTTCGAACGGTGCAGGCTCGGTCATCAGGCTGACCGCGACCACGGCGATGAAGGAGGCGATGAAGCCGGGGATGATCTCGTACACGCCTTCGCCGCCCAGGAAGCTCTTGCCCCAGCCAAGCGCGATCCAGGCGATCACGACGACCGCGCCGGTGAGCAGGCCGGCCACCGCTCCCGCGCCGCTCATGCGCTTCCAGGTAAGCGAGAGCAGGATCATGGGGCCGAAGGCTGCGCCGAAGCCCGCCCAAGCGTTGGAAACGAGACCCAGCACCTCGCTTTCGGGATCGCTGGCGATGATGATCGCGGCAACCGAGACGAGCAGCACGCAGATCCGGCCGACGTTCACCGACTCGCGTTCGGACGCGTTCTTGCGCAGGAACAGCTTGTAGAAGTCCTCGGTCAGCGAGCTGGAGGAGACCAGCAACTGGGAGCTGATCGTGGACATGATGGCGGCCAGAAGCGCTGCGAGCAGGAAGCCGGTGATCAGCGGATGGAAGAGCAGGTCGGCCAGGACGATGAAGATCGTCTCCGGGTCCTCCACGACGATGCCGTTTCGCGCGGCATAGGCGCGCCCGGCAAGGCCCACGCCCAGCGCGCCGACCAGGCAGACGAACATCCAGGTCATGCCGATGTTGCGCGCGGTAGCGACCGCCTTCACGCTGCGCACCGCCATGAAGCGCACGATGATGTGCGGCTGGCCAAAATAGCCCAGACCCCATGCGATGGCGGAGAAAAAGCCGATGGTCGTGAGACCGTAAGTGAGGTCCAGGAAGCCCGGCTGAACCTGCGTGAGCGACTCGCCCGCGCTACCACCGGGGCCGAACATCACGACGACGGGCATGAGAACGAGCGCGACCACCATGATGCAGCCCTGCACGAAATCGGTGAGGCTGACGGCGAGGAAACCGCCGACCATGGTGTAAGCCAACACCACGCCCGCGGTGATCCACAAGCCAAGCGTGTAGTCGGGAATGCCGATATCGCCGAAGAGCGCCGCAAAGCTGGTCTCGAACAGCTTGCCGCCGCCGACCAGCCCCGCCGCGGTGTAGACAGCGAAGAACACGACGATGATGAACGCGCTGGTGACGCGAAGCGCCAGCGCCTTGTCCGGGAAGCGGTTCGCCAGGAATTCGGGAATGGTGAGGGCGTTGCCCAGCCGTTCGGTCTGCTCACGCAGCCGGGGCGCGACGATGATCCAGTTGAGTAGGGCGCCGAAGAACAGGCCAATGCCGATCCAGGCCGACACCAGCCCGGAGGCAAACAGCGCGCCCGGCAAACCGAGCAGAAGCCATCCGGACATGTCGCTTGCGCCGGCAGAGAGCGCGGCAACGGCGGGGTGCAACTGGCGCCCGCCGAGCAGATAGCCCTCGCTGCTGTCCGTCGATTTGCGCCAGGCGTAAAGCCCGATGCCGATCATGAGGATGAAGTAGAGCGCGAGCGATATGAGTGTGCCGGTCTTCATGGCCGCCTTGGATAAGGATCGCGCCGTCCTTGTCCAGTCCAGCGGTTCCTCATGTAAGGCGGACTGCCTTTAGGCAGTCCGGTCAGGACGCAGCTTCAGGGGATGAGCCAGCGGCCATTCCAGGTTTCGCCCGTCCACGCGAATCGGGCACGGCGATGGCCCTGATGCGCAAGGTAGTAGAATTCGACCGCGTCGATCTGCGCATACAGCACCGCAAAGTTCTTGCGGGCCGGCTTCAGCTGCTCATCGCTAGGTTTCTCGCCCTGCACGTCTTCCGGCAAGCCGGAGCTAGGGTTTGCTACCGGCGTTCCAGGACCAGGGTCGGCAAGGTAACAGCGCCGGGCGAAATTGTCAGCGCTGTTCCATGCCTTGTCGACCTCAGCGCCGTCGGTTTCGACCCTGACGGTTCCAGAAAGCCGCAGCTGTAGTTTGGCATCCGTATCGTAGACCAGCACGCTGCAGGACGCGGCGCGACCAATCTCTCTAACCTTGTCGGATCGTATGTCGGTGTGGAACCGCAAGGTCCGCGTCTGCCGCTCGGCCTCTCGCAGTACCAGTATGCGCTGACTGGGGCGTCCATCGGCGTCCACCGTGGCCAGCGAAGGCGTATGGGCCCCGCCCGACCGGTCGTGAGCTCCTTGCGAAAGGAGCCCCCATGCGCGGTCGAGCGAGGCATCTAGATCATTGTAGAAATCGGGGAGAGCGCCGCTCATCTCACCGTTTCGAACCGGTCGCTATCCTTGTTCAAGACATGCAGCTCGCCATCCTCGATGGCGAAATAGGCGCCTTGAAGCTTCAAGGCGCCGTTCTCGACCTTTTCGGCCACATAAGGGAAGGTCATAAGGTTGTTGAGGCTGACGCGAACACCGGCCAGCTCCATGGCGCGGCCCGCATCGCGGCCCTCGGTGCCATATTCCGCGGCCACTTCCTTTTTGGCATCGCGAAGCATCCGAACCCAGTCGGCAATATGCGCACCCTCGCCATGGCCCGTATCCGCCACATTGCCGGTAAGTGCGGCATTGCAACCACCGCAGCGGCCGTGGCCCATCACCACTATTTCCGGAACCTTGAGGAACTGCACCGCAAATTCGATCGCGGCGGAGACACCGTGAAAACCGGGGCTGGTCTCGAACGGAGGGACGAGCGCGGCGACGTTTCGAACGACAAAGATTTCGCCCGGTTTGCTGTTGAACACCAATGCGGGGTCGACGCGGCTGTCCGAGCAAGAGATGACCATCACCTGGGGCGACTGACCTTCGGTCAGCTCTTCCCAACGCTGGCGATGGGCTTCCCAGTCATTGCGGTAAAAGCCGCGATAGCCATCGATCATATCATTAAAGTCGGTCATGGATTTCCTTTATCCCTATGACGGCATTGGGGGTGGCAACCATTGGGTGGCATCGCTATTTCGCAGTCATGAACGACATGACCAACACCCCAGTTCCCGAGAATCGTCCTGAACGCAAGCGCAAGCCGGACTGGATCCGGGTGAAGGCTCCCACGAGCAAAGGGTTCGCCGAAACGCGCAAACTGATGCGCGAGCTGAACCTCAATACCGTCTGCGAAGAGGCCGCCTGCCCCAATATCGGGGAATGCTGGACCAAGAAGCATGCGACCGTAATGATCCTGGGCGATGTCTGCACGCGGGCCTGCGCGTTCTGCAACGTCAAGACCGGCATGCCGCGCATCGTCGACAAGTCCGAGCCCGGCCATGTCGCCGAAGCGGCCGCCAAGATGGGCCTGGAACACATCGTCATTACCTCGGTAGACCGGGACGATCTGCCCGATGGCGGCGCGGATCAGTTTGTAAGGGTGATCCGTGAATTGCGGGATCAGACGCCCAGCACCACGATCGAAATTCTGACGCCCGATTTCCGCAACAAACATGAGCAGGCGATCGAGAAGATCGGCGCGGCAGGCCCGGACGTGTTCAATCACAATCTGGAGACGGTTCCGCGGCTTTACCCGACGATCCGCCCCGGCGCGCGCTATTACAGCTCGCTGCGCCTTCTGGAGCAGATGAAGCGGCATGCCCCATCGATCTTCACTAAATCGGGCATCATGCTTGGCCTTGGCGAGCAGCGGCTCGAAGTGCATCAGGTAATGGACGACATGCGATCGGCCGATGTCGATTTCCTCACCATGGGCCAATATTTGCAGCCTACCCCCAAGCATGCCGAGGTGATTGATTTCGTGCCGCCCAAGAGCTTCGATGCGTTTGCAGCCATCGCACGGGCCAAGGGCTTTCTGATGGTCGCGTCCAGCCCGCTCACGCGTTCCAGCTACCATGCCGGGGATGATTTCGCGCGGATGCGCGCCGCGCGGGAGGAGAAGCTGGCGAAGGCAGGTGCGCGCTGATGCCGCGCCATAGTGAAAAGCGCCGGATGCCCTACACGCCGGAACAGATGTACGATCTGGTCGCGGACTTGAAAAGCTACCCGGAGTTCCTTCCCTGGGTCATCGCTATGCGCGTGCGCAAGGAAGAACATACTGAGACGATCGCCGACATGGTGGTGGGTTTCAAGGCTATCCGTGAGAGCTTTACCTCCAAGGTGGTGAAGACGCCGAAGAGCAAGATCCACGTCGAATATGTCGATGGTCCGCTGCAATATCTGCGCAACGACTGGGGATTCGAGAGGGACGGGGAAGGCGGTTGTATTGTCGACTTCCAAGTCGATTTCGCGTTCAAGAACCGGCTGTTTCAAAGCCTTGCCGGCCAGTTTTTCGAAAAGGCGCTGATGAGAATGATCGGCGCATTCGAGACGCGTGCGGAGGCGCTTTACGGTCCGTCGGGCAGCAGCAGTTCGAGCGCGCAAATCACTGCCTGACGGCGAATCTCGGCGCGGGTCTTGTCCTCGCCGAAATCCTTGCGATCGGCATGGATCTGTTCGGGATCGTCGCCGCGCTTCGCCTTCGCGAACACCACGGTGCCCACCGGTTTGTTGGGCGTGCCGCCGCCCGGACCCGCCACTCCGCTGATTGCGACGGCAACATCGGCATCGCTCTTCGCCAGCGCGCCCTGCGCCATTCCCCATGCCACCGCCATGGAAACCGCACCGAAGACCTCGATCAGGTCCGGCGCAACGTCCAGCATCGCGATCTTCGCTTCATCGGCATAGGTCGTGAAACCACATTGGAAGACAGCGCTGCTTCCAGGAATTTCGGTCAGCGCGCCGGACACCAGCCCGCCGGTGCAGCTTTCCGCCACGGTGACCCGGCGACCGATGGCCTTGTTCTCTTCGATGACGCGTTTCGCGAGATCGAAAACCTCTGACGAGAAAAGCGTATCAGTCATGGTTCGTCCTTCCTCTGGAGCAGCGCGCTGGCGCTGGCCGCGATCGCTTCGCGGCGGCCAGTATAACCCAACCCTTCGGTCGTCGTCGCTTTTATACTGATGCGCGCGACATCGGCGCCGGTGATGCGAGCAATTTCCTGCCGCATCTCCTCCCGCTGCGGGCCGATCTTGGGCGCCTCGCAGATCACGGTGCAGTCGATATTGCCGATCGTATAATTGGCCTCACTCGCCAACGCGACCGCATGGGCAAGAAAACGGTCCGATCGCGCGCCGCGCCATTGCGGATCGCTCGGCGGGAAATGGCTGCCGATGTCCCCCGCACCGATTGCCCCGAGGATGGCATCGGTGATGGCATGAAGAACGACATCGGCATCGCTGTGGCCGGCGAGGCCGAATTCATGATCGAACTGCACGCCGCCCAGCCAGAGCTCCTCTCCTCGGACTAGCCGGTGCACATCATACCCGTTTCCGATGCGGAAGGGGGGCAGGGGGCTCTGGACCATGAAATCCTCCGCAAAGGTGATCTTTTTGAGGCGTTCGTCACCAAGCACCAAAGCGACTTCGCCGCCTTGTACACGCAGCATCTGCGCATCGTCGCTAGCGTCCTGATCATGCGGCCAGGTGCGATGGGCGGCAAGGATAGCCTGGAAATCGAAGGCTTGCGGTGTCTGCACGCGTCGTAGCGCTTCTCGTGGGACGATGACGCCGGTTTCAGCCTCGATAATGCTGTCCGCGACGGGAAGGACGGGAACAGCGCCGGATGCGTTTCGCAGAGCTGTGAGAAGCGCCGCGATAACGGCATCGGGCACATCGGGCCGCGCGGCATCGTGAATGAATACCGCACCATCTGCGCCATTTGCGGCGAGATGTTCCAGGCCATTGCGAACACTCTCGCGCCGCGTGGGGCCGCCGGTGATCAGAGTCGCCTCGACGCCGCCAAGCGTCGCTAGAGCCTCGGCCTCCTGACCTTTTCCGATCGCGATCGTCAATGTGGTGACGCGATCGTCCCGTGCAAACCGCTCCGCGCTCCAACGGAGCACGGGCTTGCCGCGATGGGTACGATATTGCTTAGGGATATCGCCGCCGGCGCGGCTGCCGCTCCCCGCGGCGACGATCAGGATATGGAGGTCTTGCGCCATTGCCGCGCCCTTAGCGCCCCGTGATCTTGTCCGCCAAGCGCTTTAACGCTATTTAGCGCGCACTTGCGCGGGACGGCCCGCCTCCATCCTTTCCTTATGCGGACAAACGATATGCGGCTTTCGCCCATTCAGATCGGTGACATCACCATCGCGCAGCCGGTGATTCTGGCGCCCATGACCGGCGTTACCGACATGCCGTTTCGCAAGCTCGTGCGCCGCTACGGTTCCGGCCTGAACGTGACCGAGATGATCGCCAGTCAGGCGATGATCCGCGAGACGCTGCAATCGGTGCAGAAAGCGGCCTGGGACCCGGCGGAAGAGCCGGTTTCCATGCAGCTCGCCGGATGTGACCCGCAAGTGATGGCCGAGGCGGCAAAACTCAACGAGGATCGCGGCGCGGCGATCATCGACATCAACATGGGCTGCCCGGTGAAGAAGGTGGTGAACGGCGATGCCGGATCGGCGCTGATGCGCGATCTGCCGCTCGCGCGCCGCCTGATCGAGGCAACGGTAAAAGCGGTGAAAGTGCCGGTCACCGTCAAGATGCGCATGGGTTGGGACCATTCGAGCCTCAACGCCCCCGAACTTGCGCATATTGCGGAGGATGTCGGCGCTAGGCTGATCACGGTCCATGGGCGCACGCGCTGCCAGATGTACAAGGGTAGCGCGGATTGGTCGTTCATCGCCAAGGTGAAGGACGCCACTAGCCTGCCAGTGATCGCGAATGGAGACATCTGCTCGATCGAGGATGCGGACAAGGCGCTTGAACAAAGTAAGGCGGACGGCGTGATGATCGGCCGTGGCGCGTATGGAAAGCCCTGGCTGCTCGGACAGGTGATGCGTTGGCTGGCGGACGGCACGCGCCTTCCCGATCCTTCACTGGATGAGCAATATCGCCTGATCGATGAGCATTATCTGGCGATGATGGATCATTATGGTCCGGATGTCGGCCCGCGCTGCGCACGCAAACATTTGGGCTGGTACGTCAAGGGTCTGCCGGGGTCTGCAGAATGGCGCAATGCGGTAAATCAGGAGCCCGATCCCGTGAAGGTGCGCGATATGCTGGCGCGCTTCTACGAACCTTATCTAGAGCGCGCCGAAGCTGCGTAACGCGTTCAGCCGAGCGAAGGGGGCGGCAAAAGGCCGTTTTACGCCGCTTTTTGTGGTGATCCTGCCACGCTGATGGGCTAACTGTGTCCCGATGGCCACTAGCGCGCCCCCATTGGATGCTGACTTAGGCGAGCGTCGCCGAAGCGCCTTCTCCCGCATGTCGAGCCTTATCGGCGGAGAGCGCGCAGCTCCCCTCTGGGAGTGGGCCAGCGCTTTCGGGATGATCCTGATTGCTGGGCTTACCTACTGGGAGCTCTCGGGCCAGAGCAGCAACAATGTGCCCCTCAGCCCTATCGTCATGGCTGCGCTTCTCGTTGCCAATTTGCTGCCTGCCACCGCAATCCTGGTGCTCGGCGGACGTCGCATGGCGCTGCGCCGTGCCGCGAACTCATCGATCGGCAGCAAGGGGCGCCTCCATGTGCGCCTGGTTGCCCTTTTCTCGCTGATCGCGGCGGTGCCGACCTTGCTGGTGGTGATCTTCGCCTCGATCCTGTTTCAGAGCGGTGTGCAATTCTGGTTTTCGGACCCCGCGCGCGGCATGATCGAGAACTCGGTCTCGCTTTCGAAAGGCTATTATGCCGAAAAATTGAACGATGTGCGCGACGAGACGCTCACCATGGCGAGCGATCTCCGGATCGTCCTGGGTCAGACGAGCCTACAGTCCCCCGCGTTTCAGGACGCCTATATCGTCCAGACGGTCGGCCGAAAGTTCAACCAGGCCGTCATGGTCCAACTCGGTGAAGATGGCCGCCAGCGCACCGCTGCCGTCGCCGGATCGGAAGGGACGCCTACCGGCGATCCGCAGTGGATTTCACCGGACATCATGCGCCAGCTGAATGCGGGTGAGCAGGTCGTGGTGCAAGCCGATGCGGACAAGATCGAATCGGCCACGCCGATTTTCCCAGAAAGCGGACTGTACCTTTACACCACCCGCACGGTGAACTCGGCCGGTTTCACCATGGGAGACCGCGCGCAGGAGGTGCTGAACGACTATCGGGCGTTGGCAGAACGCTCGCGCAGTTTGCAATTGCAGTTCAATGCCGCGCTGTTCCTGATCTCGCTCTTGATTATCGGCGTTGCCGTCTGGGTGGCGCTGCTCGTGGCGGACCGGCTCGTAAACCCGGTGGCGGAACTCGTCACCGCCGCGCAGAATGTCGCCGACGGCAAATTTTCTACGCGGGTTAGAATTGTCGATGATCGGCCCGACGAGATCGGCATCCTCCGCCGATCCTTCAATCGGATGACCGAGCGTCTGGAGGTTCAGACGTCGGACCTGCTCGCGGTCAACAGCCAGCTCGATGGACGCCGGGCTTTCATCGAAACGGTGCTGGAATCGGTTACCGCCGGCATCGTCAGCCTGGGCGACGATGGGCGCATCCGGCTGGCAAACAGCATTGCGCAGCAACTGCTTGGCAATGACGGGCAGGACCTGATCGATCGCCCGCTACGCGAGGTGTCACCTGCCATGGCTGATCTGGTCGCCGGCGGAGAAGAGCGGGCTGTTATTCAGTTCGGCGGTGGCGATGACGCGCGGACGCTGGCAGTGAACCTGTCCGTTCGTCCCGATGCCAAAGTTCTGACGTTCGAGGACATCACGCAGCAACTGGTCGACCAGCGCCGTGCTGCCTGGGCCGACGTTGCCCGGCGCATTGCGCATGAAATTAAGAATCCGCTCACCCCCATCCAGCTCGCCGCCGAGCGGCTGAAGCGCAAGTTCGGCAAGGATATAACCAAGGATGGCGATGTCTTCCTGGAGCTGACCGGAACGATCATCCGTCAGGTCGGCGACCTCAGAAACATCGTCGATGAATTCTCCGCCTTTGCGCGCATGCCCAAGCCAATTTTCCGCAGCGAGAGCCTGCAGGACATGGTAAAGCAGTCGCTGCTCCTGCACGAGGTTGCGCATCCGGATATAATGTTCGATCTCGCCGCGCCGGACGATGAGGTCGAGCTGGTGTGCGACCGCCGCCAGATCGGGCAGGCGCTTACCAATATCATCAAGAACGCGGTGGAAGCGGTAGACGAGCGCGCCCAGGCCGATCCCGATTTCACGCTGTCCGATGGCCGGATCGGAGTACGCATCGCTAGAAACGACGATGAAATCCGGGTCGAGGTGGGCGATAACGGTATCGGATTGCCCGAGGACCGCGATCGCATTGTCGAGCCCTACATGACCACGAGGGCCAACGGCACTGGGCTTGGTCTCGCCATCGTGAAGAAGATCATTGAGGAGCATTTCGGCGAGATCGGCTTCGCCGATTCCGCGCAGGGCGGTACCTGCGTAACCTTGCGCTTCTCTCCCGCGCTGCTGGGTACGCCTGGCGGCAAAAAACTTAGTGACGATCAGAACGGCCCGAAGGACCAGAATTAATGTCGCTCGATATCCTCATAGTCGATGACGAAAAGGACATCCGTGATCTCGTCGCGGGCGTGCTGTCCGATGAAGGCTTCGAAACCCGTACGGCCGAAAACAGCGATAGCGCCCTGGACGCGATCAACGAAAGGCGCCCTTCTCTGCTGCTGCTCGACGTCTGGCTGCGCGGTTCGAAAATGGACGGACTGGAAATTCTGAAAGAGGTAAAGAGCCAAGATCCGGATCTGCCGGTGATCGTGTTTTCGGGCCATGGCAATATCGATACGGCCGTGGCTGCCGTGGGCATGGGGGCGGTGGACTTCATCGAGAAGCCGTTCGAGGCGGAGCGGCTGATCCATCTCGTCAACAGGGCGACGGAGACGGAGCGGCTCAAGCAGGAAAATGCCGTCCTGAAAGAAAAGGTGGGGCAGGCCGAGGAGCTGACCGGCAATTCCAGCACCATCAACAATGTCCGCGCGACGTTGAAGCGGGTTGCCGGAACCGGCAGCCGTTTGCTCATCACCGGTCCGGCGGGTGTCGGCAAGGAAGTTGCCGCGCGTCTTTTGCACGGCTGGAGCCCGCGCGCGTCTGCCGCATTCGTCACCGTCAGCGCCGCCCGCATGGCGCCCGACCATGTCGAGGAGGAATTATTCGGGATCGAGCGGGAGGGCCGTCTTGTGCAGGCCGGCCTGCTCGAGCGTGCCCATGGCGGCACCCTGTTTATCGACGAAGTGGCGGACATGCCGCTCAACACGCAAGGGAAAATCCTGCGCGTGCTGACCGATCAGAGCTTCATTCGCGTCGGCGGCAGCCGCCCCGTGCGCGTGGACGTGCGCTTCGTTTCCTCAACATCCCGCAATCTGGCCGAGGAAATCGAGGCAAAGCGCTTTCGCGAGGATTTGTTCTATCGGCTCAATGTCGTACCCATCGAACTGCCACCGCTGACCGAAAGGCGTGAGGACATACCGTCGCTCGCCCGACATTTCGTCGCCCGGTTTTCCAGCGAACAGCATATTGCACCGCCGGAGATCACCGAGGAGGCGATGGCAGCGCTGCAGTCATGTGAGTGGCCGGGCAATGTGCGCCAGCTACGCAATGTGATCGAGCGGACGATCATCCTTTCTCCGGTCGAGCGGCGCGACAAGATCGAGCTCGATATGCTGCCACCCGAAGTCATGGGGCAGGACGGAAATTCCGGTTCCGCGATCACCAACATGATGGGTTCGCCGCTGCGCGAAGCTCGTGAAACGTTCGAGCGGGAGTATCTGCGGGTACAGATCCGGCGTTTTTCGGGGAACGTGTCTCGTACGGCTACGTTCATCGGAATGGAACGCTCTGCCCTGCATCGAAAGCTCAAGCTACTCGGCATATCCGATCGCAAGAAGGATGGCGATTGAGTTGGCTGCGGAACAGACCTTAAAAACAATAATTTGCGGGAACGAACGCCCGCCAAATTCGGGGGAACAATCGAATGGCAGATGGAAATAACGGGCTTCAGGATCTATTCCTGAACAACCTTCGCAAGACGAAAACGCCGGTGACCATGTTCCTGGTGAAGGGCGTGAAGCTGCAAGGCATCATTACTTGGTTCGATAACTTCTCCGTGCTGCTGCGGCGCGATGGGCAGGCGCAGCTGGTTTACAAGCACGCCATCAGCACCGTGATGGCCAGCGAGCCGGTAGAGATGGAGCAATTCGATGATCTGATGGCGTGCGCGAACAATCGCAAGGGCGTGCTTCAGGAAGTCTTCCTTCACGCCGTACGGGACACCGAGGAGCCGGTGACGATGTTCCTCGTCAATGGTGTAATGTTGCAGGGCACGATCCGCGCTTACGATCTGTTCTCGCTGCTGCTGGAGCGCGAGAATATGTGCCAGCTGGTCTACAAGCATGCGGTTTCGACGGTTCAGCCGCTGCAGCCGATCAATCTGGCCGACTACAACCGCGAAGACGAGGAGGACGATTGAGTACCGGCTTTACGCTTGGCCGCGAGGATGAATTCGCGCGCGGTGCCCGCACGGTTCTCGTTCTTCCGCAGATCGACCGCGAATCCGCTTTCGATGCCGACGCGCGGCTGGAGGAGGGTAGGGGGCTTGCCCTGGCGATCGGGCTCGACGTTGTAGAGGCGCGCACCTACCGCGTTCGCGTTCCGCGCGCTGCCACCTTGCTTGGCGGAGGTCAGGTCGAGGAAATCGCTGGTCTGATAGAGGAGAATGAAGCCGAGCTTCTGATCGTCGATGCGCAGTTAAGCGCAATCCAACAGCGTAACCTCGAAGACAAGACCGGCACCAAGGTCATCGATCGTACCGGGCTTATCCTTGAAATCTTCGGCGAAAGGGCCGCAACGGCGGAAGGGCGTCTTCAGGTCGAGCTCGCGCATCTCGATTACCAGGCTGGCCGGCTGGTACGCAGCTGGACCCACCTCGAGCGTCAGCGCGGCGGCTTCGGCTTTCTGGGCGGCCCGGGCGAAACCCAGATCGAGGCCGACCGGCGGTTGATTCGGGACCGGATGGCAAAACTCCGCAGAGAGCTGGAAGACGTCCGCCGGACGCGCTCGCTGCATCGCGATCGACGCCAGCGCGCTCCATGGCCGGTGGTCGCGCTCGTGGGCTATACTAACGCTGGAAAGTCCACGCTTTTCAACCGTTTGACGGGTAGTGACGTCATGGCGGAAGACTTGCTGTTTGCCACGCTGGACCCGACAATGCGTGAAATTGGCCTGCCCG
>JBELIU010000292.1:0-3056 GCA_042090735.1 Novosphingopyxis sp.
CCGCGGCGATCGCGTCCACCGTGATATCGTCATGCGTGGGCCCGATACCGCCGGTGGTGAATAGATAATCGTTGCGCGCGCGCAGGATGTTCACCGCTTCTGCAATCGCGTCCATATCGTCGGCAATCACGCGCACTTCGGCCAGGCGAATGCCCTGCACCTGCAGCCAGGTGGCGATCTGCGCAATGTTCTTGTCCTGCGTGCGGCCGGAGAGAATTTCATCGCCGATCACGATCAGCGCGGCGGTCCATATGCGGGAAGCGGTCATGCTGTGCACCCTAGCCGTACCATCGCGTCTCGCAAAGCGGTGCTTTGGACGCTATATGGATGGGCATGGACCAATATATTACCGTCGACCCCGAACAGGCCGCCGTCCCGCGCGACGGCACGATCAAGCTGCATGGAGAAGAAGGCTTTGCCGGCATGCGCCGCGCAGGCCGCGCCGCCGCAGAAGTGCTCGATGCGCTCGTCCCCCATGTGGTGCCCGGCGTTACGACCGCGGAGCTGGACGATATCGTGCGCAAACATATGCTGAGCCTGGGCGGCGTGCCCGCCACGCTCGGCTATCGCGGTTTCACGCACAGCTGCTGCACCTCGATCAACCATGTGGTGTGTCACGGCATCCCCAACGATAAGCCGCTGAAGGATGGGGACATCATCAATATCGATGTCACCATCATCATCGACGGCTGGCACGGCGATACCAGCCGTATGTTCCTGGTCGGCGATGTGCCGCTCAAAGCCAAGCGCCTGGTCGATGTCACCTATGAATGCCTGATGATCGGTGTCGACATGGCGAAGCCTGGCGTTCGCCTCGGCGATATCGGCGCGGCGATCCAGCGCCATGCGGAAAGCCACCGCTTCGGCGTGGTCCGCGAATTCTGCGGCCATGGTCTCGGGCGTCTGTTCCACGACGCGCCGGAAGTGGTCCATGCGGGCAAGCCCGGCACCGGCACGGAGCTGCGCGAAGGCATGTTCTTCACCATCGAGCCGATGATCAATCTGGGCAAGGCGGGCGTGAAGATCCTGGACGACGGATGGACCGCCGTAACGCGCGATCGCAAGCTTTCCGCCCAGTTCGAACATTCGATCGGCATCACCGCCGACGGCTGCGAGATATTCACCGAGAGCCCCAAGGGCCTGCATAAGCCGCCTTATTGATTTTGCGCGATCCATCCTTGTCGCAAGCCATTGTGCCCGTTAGCGTTAAGGCGTGAGGTACGTGCGACAATGCGATTGAGATTCTGGAGTCTGCTTGCTCCGCTGGCACTGCTGGCAGCCTGCAATTCGAATGAAGACAAGAGCGGCAACAGTGCGCCGACGCCGCAAACGGTGGCCGCAACCCAGATCGACGGCGATTATCTGGCCACCGGCGGCGACGGCACCAATTGGGCCGCCATCGGATTCAATTACTACGAACAGCGCTACTCGCCGCTCGACGCGGTGAACCGCAGCAATGTCACCGATCTCGGCATTGCCTGGAGCGCGGACCTGCCAGAGGGGGAGGTACCGCAGTCCACCCCCATCGCGGCCGACGGCAAAATCTACATTACCACGCCCCGCTCGCGCGTGTTCGCGTTCGACGGCGCGTCCGGCACGCAGCTGTGGAGCTTCAATCCCGGCCTCGCCCAGCCCAAGGCCGGCGCGGACACCTCCGGCGTAGGCAATCAGGGCCTCGCCATCTGGAAGGGGCGGCTGTACCTCGCAACCTTGGATGGGCAGTTGATCGCGCTCGATGCCATCACCGGCGCGCAGCTCTGGCGTGTGCAGACCGGCGGCGAAGCGGGCGCCTATCGCATCACCTCGACACCGCGCATCGTGAAGAACATGGTGATCATCGGCAGTGGCCGCGCCGGTTCGGGTGGCCGCGGCTATGTATCTGCCTATGACTCGACCGACGGCACGCTGCGCTGGCGCTTCTATACCGTGCCCTCGCCGGGCGGCACGCCCGACAATGCATCGAGCGATGCCGTCCTTGGCACCGCCGCGCAGACATGGGCGCCGGCATCTCTGCAAGGCGCGGCAGGCGGTTTCGTGACCGACGCTGTGACCTATGACCCCGATCTGGATCGGCTTTATGTCGGCGTCGGCGCGGGGCCAGGATCGAGCGGTCAGGGCGGTGACCGGTTGTTCCTCTCCTCGATCATCGCGCTCGATCCATCGGATGGCGAGTTCCTCTGGCAATTCCAGGAAACGCCGGGCGCGCGGCCGTCCTTCGGCGCAAGCCAGCCTTTCGTCCTCGCTGAACTTCCCGTTCGCAACTCCACGCCGTCCGCCACCCCCACCGGTCAACCCACGCCGCAGCCGAGCCCCACAGCGCAGCCCGCTCCCCAGGCCGCGCGCAAGGTTTTGATGCAGGCATCGGACAACGGCTTCTTCTTCGTGATCGATCGGCAGAACGGCAAACTGCTCTCGGCGACCCCGCTGTTCGACCGGCCTGCCTGGACCGAGGGGTACGACCTCTCCACAGGCCGTCCGTCGCAGCGCGCCCGGACTGTCGAAGCATCGGACCCGTCGCCCGCCGTCCGCAGCCTGAGCTCCGCCGCGACGCCGCGTCCGGATTTCCCGCCGGTCGATCCGCAGCGGGCACCGCGCTGGATGAGCTTCAACCCGCAGACGGCCCTCGTCTACTTCACCCTGCCCCGATATGCCGATCCGGCGCAGGCGGACGAAAATGATGAGGCGGCGCCTGCGCGCAACGCTTCGCGCTGGACGCCCGACGGGGCCATGATCGTCGCGTTCGATCCCGTAGCGGGTGAAGTTCGCTGGTCGCGCGACCTCATGGCGGCGCGCAACGGCGGCACCCTTTCCACCGCCGGCGGACTTCTGTTCGTCGGCACCGGCATCGGCCGCTTCGTCGCGCTCGATGCACTGACCGGGGAAACGCTCTACAATCGCGATCTCGGTTCGGGCATCGCCGCCGCACCCAGCACCTTCCTGATCGACGGCGAGCAATATTTTGCGGTACTCACAGGCCTTGGCGGCGATTACGACTGGGCAGCGCCCGAGAGCCAGCCGGTTGCCATGCTGGAAGGCAAGGAAACCGGATATACCCT
>JBELIU010000045.1:0-15908 GCA_042090735.1 Novosphingopyxis sp.
GAGGTCTGGTTCGACATCGCCGAGCGCGAAGGCGGCAGCGAGTTCATCGGCTATCAGGCCACCGAGGGTGAAGGCACCATCGTCGCGCTGGTGAAGGACGGCGCGGAAGTTTCCGAGATGTCGCAGGGCGATAGCGGAGTGATCCTGACCAACCAGACGCCCTTTTATGCCGAAAGCGGCGGGCAGATGGGTGACAGCGGGCGCATTTCCGGGCCCAGTGGCTTCTCCGCAAATGTGAGCGACACCTCCAAGCCTCTGGGCCGGCTCCACGCACATCATGCGACCGTCGACCAAGGAACGATCAAGCTTGGCGATAATGTGCAGCTGCTGGTCGATGGCGAGCGGCGCGATCGGCTGCGCGCCAATCACAGCGCGACCCATCTGCTGCACGCGGCGCTGCGCGGACGGCTGGGCGAGCATGTGACGCAGAAGGGCAGCATGGTGGCGCCCGAGCGGCTGCGGTTCGATTTCTCCAACCCCGCGCCCCTCAGCGATGAAGACATCGCGGCGATCGAAGCCGAGGTGAATGAAGAGATCCGCGCGAACGATCCGGTGACGACGCGGCTGATGTCGCCCGACGACGCGGTAGAGGCGGGCGCGCTGGCGCTGTTCGGCGAGAAATATGGCGACGAGGTGCGCGTGCTTTCCATGGGGCGGCAGAGCGAAAAGCATTATTCGATCGAACTGTGCGGCGGCACGCATGTCGATGCGCTGGGCGATATCGCCCTGTTCAAGATCGTCGCCGAGAGCGCGGTGTCGAGCGGTGTACGCCGGATCGAGGCGCTGACTGGTGAGGCGGCCAGGCAATATCTGACGGGCCGCGATGCGATGCTGCGGCAGGCCGCCAGTGCGCTCAAGGCAGCCCCCGAAGAGGTGGCCGAGCGGGTAGGTACGCTGGTGGCGGAGCGCCGGCGGCTCGAGGCCGAGCTGGCCGAAGCCAAGAAGCAGCTCGCTCTGGGCGGAGGTGGATCGTCGTCAGGCCCGGAGATCGAGGAGATCGCTGGCACGAAGTTTCTGGGTCAGGCGCTGGACGGCGTCGATCCCAAATCACTGCGCTCGATCCTCGATGACATGAAGGCAAAGCTTGGCAGCGGCGTCGCTGCGCTCGCTGCGGTGAATGACGGCCGCGCGGCCTTTGCCGTGGCAGTGACCGATGACCTGACCGAGACTTTCGACGCGGTAGCGCTGGTGCGCGCGGGCGTCGCCGAGCTGGGCGGCAAGGGTGGCGGCGGCCGCGCGGACATGGCGCAGGGCGGCGGACCGGACGGCGACAAAGCTCCGCAAGCGCTCGATGCCGTGCGCGGCGCGCTGAAAGGCTGATGGCGCTTCCGAGGGACGGTAATATCGTCATCCTGACGGGCGCGGGCATCAGCGCCGAATCGGGGCTCGACACCTTTCGCGATTCGGGCGGGCTGTGGGAACGGCACCGCGTGGAAGATGTAGCGACGCCGGAGGCGTTCGCGCGCGATCCCGATCTGGTGCTGAACTTCTACGATATGCGGCGCAAGGGCGCGGCGAGCGTGGAGCCCAACGCCGCGCACCGCGCGCTCGCCCGGCTGCAGCGCGAATGGGAGGGCGCGCTGCTGCTCGTCACCCAGAATGTCGACGATCTGCACGAACGCGCGGGCGCCGGGGACGTGCTGCACATGCATGGGGATCTAGCCCACGGCTGGTGCACCGCCTGCGATGCGCGGCCTCGAATCACGCAAGACCTGATCGGCCGTCCCGCCTGTCCGGAATGTGGCGCTGCGGGATCGCTGCGGCCCGATGTCGTCTGGTTCGGCGAGATGCCGTATGAGATGGACCGCATCTACGCAGCCTTGGGCGCGGCAGACCTGTTCGTCTCCATCGGTACCAGCGGCGCGGTCTATCCGGCCGCCGGCTTCGTGGCCGAAGCGCGGTGCGCGGGCGCACGCTGCCTGGAACTCAATCTGGAGCCGAGTCAGGGCACGCATTATTTTCATGAGGCGCGGCACGGACCCGCCGGGCAGATTGTGCCCCAATGGGTGGAAGAGCTGCTTGGGCAATGAGAAAGGGCCGCGAATCGCTTCACGGCCCTTCGATGTTCGGATCGAGGAAAAGCTTCAGAGCTTTTCGGTCAGCTCCGGAACGATCTTGAAGAGATCACCGACGAGGCCCAGGTCCGCGACCTGGAAAATCGGCGCATCTTCATCCTTGTTGATCGCGACGATGGTCTTGGAATCCTTCATGCCAGCAAGATGCTGGATCGCGCCGGAAATGCCGATCGCGATGTAACATTCGGGGGCCACGATTTTGCCGGTCTGGCCGACCTGATAGTCGTTCGGCGCATAGCCCGCATCGACAGCGGCACGGCTGGCGCCGACACCTGCGTCGAGCTTGTCGGCCAGCGGATCGAGCAACTCATGGAAGCTTTCTTTCGAACCGAAGGCGCGGCCACCCGAAACGATTACGCTGGCGCTGGTCAGTTCCGGACGATCGCTCTTGGCGAGGTCCTGGCTGACGAATTCGCTGGTGCCGTTGCCGGTGGGGCCGGAAATCGCCTCGATCTCGCCCGAGCCGCCTTCGGCCTCGGCCTTGTCGAACGCGGTGCCGCGCACGGTAACGACCAGCTTCTCGTCGGTCGACTGGACCGTCGCGATGGCATTGCCGGCATAGATCGGGCGGGTGAAGGTTTTGTCGCCTTCCACCGAGAGAATGTCCGACACCTGCATCACGTCCAGCAGGGCTGCGACGCGCGGTGCGATGTTCTTGCCGTTGGTGGTGGCAGGCGCAACGAACGCATCGTGCGATGCCATTTGATCGGCGGCAAGGGCGGCCACCGCTTCGGGCAGCATATTGGCATAGGCCGCATCGTCGGCGACGTGTACCTTGCCTACGCCCGCGATCTTCGCGGCCTGTTCACCCACCGCCGCGCAGCCGCTGCCGGCCACGAGCAGATGGACTTCGCCCATTTGCGATGCTGCCGTCACGGCGGCAAGCGTGGCGTCGTTCATCGACGCATTGTCGTGTTCCACGAGAACCAGGGTTTTCATATCAGGCAACTCCCAGTGCTTTGAGCTTGGTGACCAGTTGATCGACATCCTCGACCTTGATGCCGGCCTGGCGGACGGGCGGTTCGGAGACGTTGGTGGTCTTCAGGCGCGGTGCGATGTCGACGCCGTAATCGGCGGGCGATTTCGTATCGAGCGGCTTCTTCTTCGCTTTCATGATATTCGGCAGCGACGCATAGCGCGGCTCGTTGAGGCGAAGATCGGTGGTGATGATGGCGGGAAGCTGAAGCTTCACCGTTTCCAGGCCGCCATCGATCTCACGCTTCACGGTGACGCTGTCACCTTCCAGCTCGATCGTGTTGGCGAAGGTGCCCTGAGGACGATCCATCAGCGCCGCCAGCATCTGGCCAGTCTGGTTCGAATCGTCGTCGATCGCCTGCTTGCCCAGGATGATCAGGCCAGGCTCTTCTTCCTCGGCTACCTTCTTCAGAAGCTTGGCGACGCCCAGCGGCTCAACCTCATCGTCGGTTTCGATCAGGATCGCGCGGTCCGCGCCCATGGCGAGCGCGGTACGCAGGGTTTCCTGGGCCTTGGCCGGGCCGATGGAGACCACCACGATCTCTTCGACCTTGCCGGCTTCTTTCAGGCGAATAGCCTCTTCGACGCTGATTTCGTCGAACGGATTCATCGACATTTTGACATTGGCGAGATCGACCCCGGAGCCGTCGGCTTTTACGCGCGGCTTCACATTATAGTCGATCACCCGTTTTACGGGCACGAGGGCTTTCATGCGGTATCCTTTCCTTGAGAGCCAGCTGCTTTACGTTGACGTAAACGTTACGTAGCAGTTCGAATGACAGATTGCCACCCCGTAACGAGCGGGAAAGGGAAACGTTTCGCGTAAAAAGGCGGCAGCCAACCGCCGCTGCGCGCCATACCGCTCGCCTGAAACGAGGGCGGGTGGGCAGCGGCCGGTCGGGCAGGGGATTGTCCGGAGCAGATATGATTACGGGCCGGAAGCGACTGGTTCGCCTCCGGCCCGCAGGATGCCTTCAGTGATGAATGAAAAGCGCGCTTATGCGGCTTCCTTCACTTCCGCGACGATCTTCTTCGCGGCATCGCCGAGATTGTCGGCGCTGACGATCGGCAGGCCGCTATTGGCGAGGATTTCCTTGCCCTTTTCGACATTAGTGCCTTCGAGGCGAACCACCAGCGGAACCGAGAGGTTCACTTCCTTGGCCGCCGCGACGATGCCGTCGGCGATGATGTCGCACTTCATGATGCCACCGAAGATATTGACGAGGATGCCTTTCACGGCGGGATCGCTGAGGATGATCTTGAAGGCCGCGGTCACCTTTTCCTTATCGGCGCCGCCGCCGACGTCGAGGAAGTTGGCGGGGAACGCGCCGTTCAGCTTGATGATGTCCATCGTGGCCATGGCGAGGCCTGCGCCGTTCACCATGCAGCCGATGTCGCCGTCCAGCTTGATATAGGCGAGGTCGTACTTGGACGCCTCGACCTCCATCGGGTCTTCTTCGCTCTCGTCGCGCAGCGCTTCGACGTCGGGGTGACGGAACATCGCGTTCGAATCGAAGCTCATCTTGGTGTCGAGCACGAGCAGCTTGCCGTCCTTCGTTTCCACCAGCGGGTTGATCTCGATCATCGCGCAGTCGAGGCCGACAAAGGCTTCGTAGAGCTTCTTGGTGAGCGCCACGCACTCATCGGCGAGCGATCCGGAAAGCTGCAGCGCTTCGGCGGCCTTCTTGCCGTCGGCATCGGTGAAACCCTGGGCGGGATCGACGGTAATGGTGGTGATCTTTTCCGGGGTGTCGTGCGCCACGGTCTCGATGTCCATGCCGCCTTCGGTCGATACAACCATGGCGACGCGGCCCGATGCGCGGTCGACGAGCATGGAAAGGTAATATTCCTTCTCGATGTCGACGCCGTCGGTGACGTAAAGGCGGTTCACTTCCTTGCCTTCATCGCCCGTCTGCACGGTGACGAGGGTGTTGCCCAGCATGTCCTTGGCGTCCGAGCGCACATCGTCGATCGATTTGGCGAGCCGCACGCCGCCCTTGGCGCCTTCGTCCAGTTCCTTGAACGTGCCCTTGCCGCGGCCACCGGCGTGGATCTGAGCCTTCACGACATAAAGCGGTCCGGGCAGCTTCTCCGCGCCCTCGACCGCTTCCTCTACGGTCATCGCGGGATAGCCGGTGGGAATGCCGATACCGTATTTGGCGAGAAGCTCTTTGGCTTGATATTCATGGATGTTCATGGGGAGATGTCCTTGGACCGGTTCGTTAAAATCGATTGCGTGCGGCTAAAGCATAGCCGGGCGGGCAAGGCTAGGGGGTAGGGCGCGTACCGCCACTCACCTTAGAGGCAGCCTTCGACATATTGGATCGCAGGCCCGCCTGCAAAGATACTGTTCACCCTGCCGTTCTCGCCGACTTCATAGCGGACGCCGCGCGCCGCAGCATCGTCGACATTGCCGCCCTGTCCGGGCGTCACGCCGTCCTGCCAGACGGTGAGATATTCCGCCGGAGCATCGACATATTTGTGGGGTTCGGCGGTCACGCGCGGTCCGAGTTTGGCCTTGATGGCGGATGCGGCATCGCCGACGGTGAAACCGTCCGGGGTCTGCACGTCGGTGGGGCCGGTGAGCTCGATCCGGGCGAGCTTGCCCTGTTCGATCATGACCAACATGTTTTCCGGCGCGCGTTGCGGGCGGAACTGATCGCACTGTTCAGGCTCGGGGCCGCCGACATTTTGCGGATTGGCGTCCGGGCCGAGCGCGGCGATCACTTCCTCTTGCGTCATCCCGATCCGCAACGGCCCCCAGCCGGTAGCAATCAGCAGGCTAGCGTCCGTGGTTGCCGTTGCTACCGGGGTGGGCGTAGCCTCGCTGGTTGCCGTCGCCTCTGCCTCCGGCTGCGATCCGGTGGCGGCGAAATTGCACGCTGCGAGCGTGAACGGGAGACAAAGGGGGAGAGGAAGGCGGCGCATCGTAAATTCTCCTACCGGGTGACCGCGCAGATCGCGCCGGACGAGCTGACGACTCCCAGAACCTCGGGGTCCTGCAGTCCGCGGGTGATGCGGATGAACTCGTCGATGCTGATATCGCCGGGCTTGCGCCCCTTGAAGCCGTCCAGGCTGGTCAGCCGCTGGAGCTGGCGCAGCGACAGACGGTCCACCATCCGTTCGGACATGCAATCGGCGATCGGATAGCTGAGGCCGAGATCGGTCAGCCCGTTGCGAACCCGTGTCTGCGGCGTGGCGCACGCAGCGAGCGCCAGGGGAATCAGAAGGGCGGGAAAAATCGCCTTGTGCATGGAAAAACACTCCGTAACCCCGAAGCCGTCTCACGGCGCTTTACGACAAAGCAGGATGCTAAAACGATTGGCGCGCGTGGACAAGCTTCGGGGCGGCGGATGGAAAGACTGAGCGCTTACTGCTTGGCGCGCTCGATCGATTCGAGGATGATCCGGCGGGCTTCCTCGGCATTGCCCCACTTGCCGACGCGGACCCACTTTTCGGGCTCCAGATCTTTGTAATGCGTGAAGAAGTGCTCGATCTGTTGCATCACAATCTCGGGCAGATCGCCGCTTTCCGCAATTTTGCGATAGTAAGGGAAGGTGCCGTCGATCGGCACACAAAGCAGCTTCTCGTCACCGCCATGCTCGTCTTCCAGGTTCAGCACCGCGATTGGCCGGGCGCGCACGACGCAGCCGGGCATGAAGGGCGAGCGTGCGACGACCAGCGCGTCCAGTGGATCGCCATCGGGCGACAGCGTATGCGGCACGAAGCCGTAATTGGCGGGATAGCGCATCGGCGTGTGCAGGATACGGTCGACGAACAGCGCGCCCGACTCCTTGTCGAATTCATATTTCACCGGCTCGCCGCCGACCGGCACCTCGATGACGACGTTGAGGCTTTCCGGCGGATTGTCGCCGGTGGGGATCTTGCTGATATCCATGGAAGATGTCCTTACCCTGTAAAGTATTTGCGAGCGCCCCTAGCGGGTTGCAGTGCGCAACGGCAAGGCGGCAATTGTGCTGGGCCGGCGCGGTGTAGAGCCCCGCGCCAATAAAGCTCTTCCTCACCCCGGCTTGTGCCGGGGCGAGGAGGTGCTTCTCAAGAAAAGTCGCGCTTAGCTAGTGCGCGGCTCCAGCAAACGATCGAGGCCTGCCTCTCCGTTCACCGACTTTTCCAGATAGGGGTAGCGCAGCCCGCCATGGTAATCGAGGTCGACCGTGCGGTAGGTGTCGCCGCGCTTCACCATCAACTGGATGGGCTCCTTCGCATCCTTGGCCGCGGTTACCGCGTCCATGATCACGTCCTTGCCATAGGCCTTGCCGTTCACCGCCACGATGGTGCTGCCATCGACGATGCCCGCATTGAACGCGGGGCCGTCCCACAAGGTGGAAGTCACCTCTCCGCTATCCGAGAGATTCACGCCCAGCGAGTAGAACAGGTTGGTATATTTGTAGTTCTGCGCCCGCCCGCTGTCATAGCTGTTGGGCTCATCCTTCCAGACCAGCTTGTATCCGGCCATGTTGATGCCGCGGACCGGCGAAGGCTGGTTGGGTTCGTACAGGCGCGTGCGCAGGAAGTTCGCCCAGTCATAGGCATAGACGCCGTTCAGCGTGTTGACGATCTCGTCGAAATCATAGGTCATCACGCCCCAGTCGCCATCGGTCTTGCCGAAAAAGGCCTTGGCGAAATCGTCCAGGCCCTTCTCGCCGCCGGTGCCGTCGCGAATGATCTGGTCTGCTTCCAGCCAGGTCAGTGCGCCCTCGACATAATAATCCTCGCTGCGGTTGAGTGAGGAATAAGGGAGCGGGCGGCGCGAATTGATGATCGGATCATGCGTCGTATCCTCGACCGAGCGATAGGCGCGGCCCGGCTGGCCTTCGGAATAATTGGCGGCATAGGTCGCGAACGCATCGAGGAAGGTCTGTTTGGTCTGCAGGCCCGACCGTGCGGCGAGCACCCAGCCCCAGAACTGCGTCTGGCCTTCATACATCCACAGCAGCGTATCCTGCATCGGCGTGCGATAATCGGGCGTCCAGAGATCGGCGGGGCGGCGGAACTTGCCGTTCCAGCTGTGGACGAGCTCATGGCTCACCACATTGTGATCCCAGTCCATCGCCGCCCAGTCGGTCAGCGCGGTCGGCTCATACTGGTTCTCGGCCGAGCGATGGTGCTCCAGCCCGATGCCGCCCATCTTGTCCGTCATCGCCAGAAGGATGTCGTAATGGTCGAAATGGCGCGCGCCGAAGAGCGCGTCCGCTTCGTCCACCAGCTTCTCGAAATGCGCGAGGTTCTCCGGCGCCAGCTCCAGATATTTCGGCTTGTCGGCGATCGCGTCCAGCTTCACCGCCGGATCGAGCGTCCACTGCTTGGCATATTTGCCGGCAAAGATCGGCGAATCGACCAGCGTCTCATAATCGACCACGTCCCAGGTCACCGCATTGCCACCGCCCACTTTCTGGCCATCGAGCGCGGTGAACACCGTCCAGTCGGCGGGGAACTGCACCGTCGGCTTCACCGCGATGCGGCGGGTGTAGTGGCCGGCCGGGTAGAAGCTCATCTTCTCCCACTGCAGGTTCAGCATTTCCGGCGTCATCGTGATGCGCCCCTCGCTGCCGTCGACCGGGGAAGTGTGGACGAAATTGGCGACCACATTCCCGGCGCCCTCGGGCACCGAGACGATGATTTCATAGACGTCCAGCGGATTGCGCGTCCATTCCAGCGTCTTGCCGCCGGAGGTGAACTGGAATGCGCTGACAAGGTTGATCGGCCCGCGCGCAGCGTGGTTGCCGGGCAGCCATTCGGGAAACAGCAGACGAAGCTCGCGCGTGCCGGCGGTGACGGGGATCGTTTCCTGCACACGGTAGACGCCGCGCGCGGTATCCGTCGCATCGATGTTCAAACCGATGGTGCCGCCCGGCCAGGGCGTATCGGACGGAATCGGCGTCTGATCGGACAGCTGCGTCTGAACCGGCGCGCTGTTGCCCGCGGGACGGGGATCGGTCTGCGCGGCGGCCGGAGCGGTGATGGAAAGGAGGGCGACGGTGGCGAGAAGTGGTGTTTTCATGGAAGAAGGTGATGCCGGGAAAGCCATGCGCGGTCTAGGGCCGTTATCCTGTATCATTCCGGCTTTTCGACGAACCGCATGCACCGTCAGCCTCTCGCGGCTATCGATCTGCGGATCGTCGCGCTGGCGTAGCTCCGTTCCCCATCTTCCCCCGCCCACCATATCCCGCTAACAGCCCGGCCCATGGCCAAGGCAGATCAAATTCATCCCGTGCGGGGCACGCAGGACATTTTCGGCGAGGAGCAGGAACGCTTCGCGCATGTCGTTTCCGTGTTCGACCGCGTGCGGCGGCTTTACGGGTTCAAGGGCGTGCAGATGCCGGTGATCGAACCGACCGCGGTGTTCGCCCGCTCGTTGGGCGAGACGACCGATGTCGTCTCCAAGGAAATGTACAGTTTCGAGGATCGCGGCGGGGATTCGATTACGCTGCGGCCGGAATTCACCGCAGGGATCGCGCGCGCGTTCATCTCCAACGGTTGGCAACAGCATGTGCCGCTGAAGCTTGCCGCGCACGGGCCGCTATTCCGGTACGAGCGCCCGCAAAAGGGGCGCTATCGCCAGTTCCACCAGATCGATGCCGAGATCATCGGCGCGGGCGAACCGCAGGCGGACGTAGAGCTGCTGGCGATGGCGGATCAGCTGCTGCACGAACTCGGCATCGCCGACGGTGTGACGCTGCGGCTCAACACGCTGGGTGATGGCGACAGCCGCGAGGCTTGGCGCGCGGCGCTGGTACAGCATTTCGACGCGCATCGTGGCGAGCTTTCGGAAGATTCGCAGGAGCGGCTGGAGAAGAACCCGCTCCGTATCCTAGACAGCAAGGATCCGCGCGACCGGCCCATTGCCGATGCCGCGCCCGATATCGACGCCTATCTTACGGACGAGGCCAAGCGCTTCTTCGAAGGCGTGTGCAGCGGGCTGGATGCGGCGGGCGTGGCCTGGACCCGCAACAGCCGGCTGGTGCGCGGACTCGATTATTATCGCCACACCGCGTTTGAATTCGTCACCGATCGGTTGGGCGCGCAGGGCACCGTGCTCGCGGGCGGCCGCTATGACGGACTGATCGAGAATCTAGGTGGCAAGGAAACGCCTGCGGTCGGCTGGGCGGCGGGGATCGAGCGTCTGAGCATGCTGCTGACCGATTGGGGCAGCGAGGCGGTGGAGCTCTATCTGGTCGCCGAGGACAATGACGTGGTTGCCGAGGCACTTCGTGCCGCGCAGGCGCTGCGCCGGGAAGGCGTGAGTTGCGAGGCAATCGTCTCCGGTTCGCCGAAGAAGCGTTACGACAAGGCGGTAAAAGCCAGTCCGCGCGCCATCATCAGCCTGCGCTCCGGCGAGAATGGTTTCAGCGATAATCTCAAAGCTGAAGGCGATGGACGCGCATCGGAGATCGCATCGATCTGGCAGCGCATCCGGACGTCGCTGATACCATGAGCGCCATCTCTCCCGAACGCATCGCGCAGATCGAGGCGCGGTTTGCCGAGATGCAGGCGCGCATGGCGTCCGGGCAGCTCGTGGGCGAAGCGTTCGTGGCGATGTCCAAGGACTATGCCGAGCTGGAGCCGGTCGCGCAGGCCGCAGCGGAAGTCCGGCGGCTGCGCGCCGAGCTGAAGCTGCTCGAGGAAATGATGGCCGAGGAAGACCAGGACGCCGATATTCGCGCGATAGCCGACGAGGAGGCCGGAGTCCTGCGTGCGCAGATCCCGCCCGCCGAACATGCGCTGGCGCTCCGGATGCTGCCGAAGGATTCGGCCGATGCGCGGCCCGCCATGCTGGAAATTCGCGCAGGGACCGGCGGGGACGAAGCCGCGCTGTTCGCGGGCGATCTGTTCCGCATGTACTCGCGCTTCGCCGATCTCAACGGCTGGCGGGTCGAGCCGATCAGCGCCAGCAGTTCGGACGTCGGCGGCTACAAGGAAGTGGTCGCCTCGGTGACCGGGCAGGGCGTGTTCGCAAAGCTGAAATTCGAAAGCGGCGTGCACCGTGTGCAGCGCGTACCGGTGACCGAAAGCGGCGGGCGCATCCACACCAGCGCCGCGACGGTCGCCGTGTTGCCCGAGCCGGAAGAGGTCGACGTCCAGATCGACGAGAACGATCTGAAGATCGACGTCTACCGCGCATCGGGCGCGGGCGGACAGCATGTGAACACCACCGACAGCGCGGTGCGCATCACGCACTTGCCGAGCGGCCTCGTGGTCACCCAGCAGGACGAGAAATCGCAGCACAAGAACAAGGCCAAGGCGCTCAAGGTTCTGCGCGCGCGGCTCTACGAAGCAGAGCGCGAGCGCGCGGCGAGCGAGGAGGCCAGCGCGCGCAAATCGATGGTCGGTTCCGGCGACCGGTCGGAGCGCATCCGCACCTATAATTTCCCGCAAGGCCGCGTGACCGATCATCGCATCGGGCTGACCCTGCACAAGCTGCCCGAAATCGTTGCGGGCGATGCGCTCGGCGAGATGATCGACGCGCTGATTGCCGAGGACGAAGCCGAGCGTCTGGCGGCGGTGAATGCCGGATAAGACCGCGCGGCCGCTCGCCGAAGCCCTTCGCGCTGCCACCGTGCGGCTCGCTTCTGCCAGCCCGACCCCGCGTCTCGATGCCGAGCTGCTGATGGCGGACGCGCTCGATCGCAGCCGAGAGGACATGCTGCTGCGCCTTCCCGACCTGAACGTGCCGGAAGAATTCGCCGCGCTGCTGGATCGCCGCGCTAACGGCGAGCCGATTGCCTACATCTTGGGGCGACAGGATTTCTGGGATCTAACGCTGGACGTTACGCCGGACGTGCTGATCCCGCGGCCTGACAGCGAAACGCTGATCGAGGCTGCGCGCGACAGATTTGCCGAAAGCCCGCCGCGCCGGATCGCCGATCTCGGCACCGGATCGGGTGCGCTCCTGCTGGCGGCGCTGCGCGTCTTTCCGCAGGCCCATGGAGTTGGAATCGATGCCAGTGCGTCGGCACTGGCGGTCGCCCGCGGCAACGCGGACAAGTGCGATCTCGCCGCGCGCGCCACCTTCGCGCAGGCCGACTGGCACCGCGCGGGCTGGGCAGGGGCGCTGGCCGGGCCGGTCGACCTGATCCTGTGTAACCCGCCTTATGTGGAAACCGGCGCTGCGTTGCCGCAGAGCGTGCGCTCGTTCGAGCCGCATTCGGCGCTGTTCGCCGGGGCCGAAGGGCTGGATGATTACGCTGTGCTCATCCCGGCATTTCCTGCGCTGCTTGCGCCCGGCGGCATCGCCATTCTCGAGATCGGACATGAGCAGGCGGACGCTGTCTCCGCCTTGGCTGCAGCGCATGGTTTTGAAACCGACCTTCGCCGTGATCTGGCGGGCAAGCCGCGCGCCCTTGTCCTGTCCCCGCAAAGTTAAGCGGCGTTGCCCGCGCACTTTTCCGCTTGGATTATGCGCCGCGACTCGCTACCTCTTGTCCGGCTTCCCCGAAACCTCTGGATTTTGGACGCTTTCGCGGGAGCGCCTTCACAAGGATAAAGCCGGTCAGGCGGGCGTCTCGGCCCTCCGGCGGCAGAAGGCCAAAGCGCCCGAGAGTAAGGGCGCCCGGGGTATCGCAGAGATTTACGGAATCGGGACGAGACAGCTTTTATGAACAATCGTCAGGCCAACCGCCGTCGCGGACGTGGCAACAACAATAATCGTCAGCAGAACAATCGCGGCGGTGGTGGCGGGTTCGATCATCAGAACCGCATCGACAATCGCGCCCGCGGCAATGCCGGCCAGCTTCTGGAAAAATACAAGAAGCTCGCGCAGGATTCGCAGATGAACGATGACCGTGTGAACACGGAATATTATCTGCAGTTCGCCGACCATTATTTCCGCGTTCAGGCCGATTTCAAAGCGCGCCAGGACGAAAAGCAGGCGCGCCACAACAATCAGCCGCGCGATAATGACGATGATGGCGACGACGATAATGATTCCGATGACGGCAACAGCCGCCGGAACAATCGCTCCTCGCGCGGTCAGCAGAATGATCGCGGCAATCGTGGCCGCAACGATCGCGATGACGATCAGGACGATGGCGATGAGGACGATCGTTCCAGCCGGACGCGTGCCCGTCAGCGCGACGACGACGACGAGGATGAGGGCAACAACCGCCCCAACCGCGCCCGCAGCCGCCAGCGCAGCGACGATGACGATTCAGGCGAAGACGAGCAGCCGCAGCCGAAGAAGGCCCGCGCGCCCCGCAAGCCCCGCGCCAAGAAGAACGACGATCAGACTGATGACCGGGATGGCGGCAGCCTGAGCGCCGACGTCCTGCCGCCCTCGATCGGCACCAGCGACTCCGATGAAGAAAAGCCGAAGCGCAAGCCGCGCGCCCCGCGCAAGCCGCGTGCATCGAACGAGGAGCAGGCCGCCACGGCTGCGGAATAAGGCTTTGTCCTTGTAATGTCGTAAAGTTGCGTCATCATCCCCCTGACAGAAGATGGGGGGATGATGCACTTTTCCTGGATTTCCGCGCTGCTTCTTGTGGGCAGCGCCGCACCGCTGGCCGCACAGGCCGGCACCGATACGCCGCCCCCCGCAGACCGGCCGACCGCCGGCAGCGCGCAGGGCGATGTCTCCATCACCATTTACCAGAACGGGCAATCGCTGGTGCAGGATCGGCGGCGGATCGATCTTCCCGCGGGCCGCAGTCGTCAGGAATTCCCCGACGTCTCTGCGAAGATCCGTCCCGAGACCGTGGTGCTGTCCGGCCCGGGCATCGGCATCGTCGAGCAGAATTTCGATTATGATCTGCTCACGCCCGGCGCGCTGATGCAGAAGGCGGTCGGCGAAACGGTGACGCTGATCCGCACCAATCCCGCCACCGGTGCCGAAACCCGCCAGCGCGCCAAGGTGCTGGCCGCCAATGGCGGCGTCGTGATGGAGATCGACGGACGGATCGAGGTGCTGCGCGATGACGGCTTGCCCGTCCGCGTAATCTTCGATCAGGTTCCGCCGGGCCTGCGCGCGCGGCCGACGCTCTCGGTCACGCTCGAATCGGCAAATCGTGGGGCCACGCCGCTCGATCTCGCTTATCTTACCCCCGGTCTCGGTTGGAGCGCGGATTATGTCGCGCTGTTCGACCGGGCGGCGGGCACGATCGATGTCGAAGGCTGGGTGACGCTGACCAACAATACCGGCACCAGCTTCCGCGACGCGTCGCTCCTGCTGGTGGCGGGTGATCCGTCGGGCGGGCGGCAGAATAACGCACGCACGCGGCGCTATCCCATGCCGCCCCCGCCGCCCGGCACGACCGTTCGCGCCGGCACCGAAACCGGCACGCGCGAACGGTTGGGCGATTACATCCTCTATCCGCTGGGCCGCCGTACCGATGTGCTGGATGCGCAGCAGAAGCAGGTAAGCTTCCTTGATGTGCAGGGCAGTCCGGCGGCCGGCGCCTATGAATTCCATGTGGGCGGCTTCAACGGCAACGATCCGCAAAGCGCGTCGAGCGCGATCAACTTCTCCACCTCCGCCGATGGCGGGCTTGGCGATCAGCTGCCCGCCGGCACGGTGCGCGTCTATATGCGCGATGCCAGCGGAAGCCCACAGTTCATCGGCGAAAGCGCGATAGCTGCCGCGCCGATGGGATCGCAGGTTTCGATCATCACCGGCGATGCGTTCGACGTAAAGGTGCAGACGATTGTGGCCGAGCGGGAGAAGCGGGGCGATTCGCGCTGGCGCACCACTATGCGCTACGAGCTTACCAATGCGTCCGCCCGGCCCGTCACCGTCACGCTCTGGCAGGACGGCCTTTATGGCGAGGCGCGTGTGGTCGAGGAAAGTCTGGGCAGCGAGCGGGTGTCCGCGGACAGCGTACGCTGGAAGGTGCCGGTGCCAGCCAATGGCAGCGCGAGCGTAACCGCGACGTTCGATACCGAATATTGAGGGCCGCGCCGGTGCGGCTGCTCCTTTTACTGATCGCGTTGTTGCTGTGGCCTACTCCGCTCGGCGCGCAGCAGCTGGTCGTTTCGAGAGCTGCCGATTCGGTCTCGATCGCCATTTACCGCGCGCCGAATCGTACGGCAGGGCAGCCGATCGATCGCCGTTTCCCGCGCGGCTATGCCCTCATCACCGAAACCCGGACGATCGATCTGCCGCAAGGCGACGCAAAGGTGCGTTTCGAAGGCGTGTCCGAGGGGATGCTGCCGGAAAGCGCGCTGATCTCCGGATTGCCCCAAGGCGTTATCGAAAAGAACCGCGATGCGCGGCTCCTCTCCCCCGCGGGGCTGGTGGATGCTTATCTGCGCCGCCGCGTCACCTTGCAGCGGACGAACCGCGCGACGGGTGTTGTGCGCGAACAGGAGGCGATCCTGCGCACCGGATCGCAGGGCGGCATCGTGATCGAAACCGACGAAGGCGTCGAGGCGCTGCGTTGCACCGGCCTGCCCGAGCGGCTGCTGTTCGACGACGTGCCCGCCGACCTGTCCCCCCAACCCACGCTCTCGGTGCTGACGACGAGTGCGCGCCCGGTACGCGCCACGCTTACGCTCACCTATCTGGCTGAGGGCTTCGATTGGGACGCGAACTATATTGTCGAGGCGAAACCGTCGGACGGATCGGCGCCATCGGGTTCGGCCCAGGCGCTAAGCCTGTTCGCCTGGTTGACCGTTGCCAATGGCGGAGACCAGACCTTCCCCGATGCGCAGCTGCTCGCCATCGCTGGTAATCCGAACAAGGAGCGCGCAGCCCGTCCGCCGCAAAGCCCTCGGGTGCGGTTGCGGCTGGAATGCTGGCCGGACGATACGACGACCAGCGACCTACCGCTTTATTCGGCAGCCGGTCTGGCCCCGCCGCCGCCGCCACCGCCGCCTCCAGCCGCAGCCCCTATGAACATGGCCGAA
>JBELIU010000293.1:0-2998 GCA_042090735.1 Novosphingopyxis sp.
ACAGCATCGGCGCCTCGTCGCGCTCGCCCTCGCCGATCACGACGGTGCCGTCCATTTCCAGATTGTCGAACGCGCGGCGCATGGCTTCCACGGCGGCGGCATCGGCTGCCTTTTCATCGCCGCGCCCGATCATCTTGGAGGCGGCCATCGCCGCCGCTTCGGTCACGCGCACCATCTCGAGCACGAGGACACGGTCGAGAATATCGCTGGGCTTGGGCATCACGCTCTCCTGATTTTTCGCCTCGGCCCGGCCGGGCCCGCGCGCGTCCGATAGGCGAGGCGTGTTGCAATGTCGAGGAAGCCGCGCGACGTTGCCTGCAAGACAATGGAAAGGCGAAGGCGATGACGGGCAATTCGATGCGAGACGGCAGCTGTCACTGCGGGGCGGTGCGATTCGAAGTTCGCCTGGCGGATGGACTGGAGACGGCGCGGCGCTGCGACTGTTCCTACTGCAGCGCGCGGGGCGCGGTGGCGGTGACCGCGATGCGCGAGGATTTGACGGTGACCGAAGGCGCGGACCGGCTCACGCTATATCAATTCGGTACGCGGACGGCGGAGCATTATTTCTGTTCGGTCTGCGGCATCCATACCCACCATCGACGCCGCTCGAACCCGGATGAACTGGGCGTCAACGTCGCCTGCCTGGAGGGGCTGAGCCCGTTCGATTTCGAACGTTTGCCGGTGAACGACGGCCAGACCCACCCGAACGACCGCCCGCCCGGCGCGCCGAATCGGCCAGCGGGCGTACTCATCTATCAGCGGTTGAACGAGGGCTAAGGCGCTACGCTCGGTCCTGCTCGCGAGGCCATTGGTCGACAAGGGTGAGGCGCGGCACGATGGCGCCGGGCGCAATCAGAGCGCCGGGCGCGATGACCGCATTCGCGCCGACGCGGGCACCATCGCCCAGCAGCGCACCGAACTTGGTCGCCCCTGTTTCCACGATGCCCTCCTCTGTCTCGATCCTGATCGCTTCGCCGCCGCGCTCATTGCGGTAATTGGCGATAACCGCGCCGGCCTCCACATTGCTGCCGCATCCGAGGATCGAATCGCCGACGAAGCTCAGATGAGCTATCTTGGCACCGCCGAACAAGAAGCTGGTCTTCACCTCGCATTGCGGGCCGACAATGCAGCCGGGGCCGAGATAGACCCCGCCGCGGCAATAGGCGCCAGCCGCAACGAAGACGTCCCGTTCAAGCAGCATAGGCCCCTTCAAGATCGCGCCGGGTTCGATGACGGCGCTGTGATGGCGCGCGACCGATCCGTCACGCACATAGTCGCTCCCAAGTGTTTCAAGCGCCGCGGCGATAAGCTCCTCGGCGCGGGAGGTCGCCTCCCACGGCTCGGTGATCCGGGCCCCATGCTCGAAATCGGTCCAGGCGGCGACATACTCGTCGATGGCGTGTGCTGCGATCATGCGTCCATGATGTGCATGACCATCGGCTCCGCCTGCAAGCTGTCCGATCCGGCGAGCTTGGCAAGCGCCTGGCCGATGCAGCGCTCCTCCACTTCGTGCGTCACGATGGCAATGAGTGCGGTGTCGCCGCCTGCAAGGGCCGGCTGGATCAGGCTTTCGACGGAAACGCCCGCATCGCGCATCGCCGCTGCGATCTCGGCCAGCACGCCCACCTTGTCCGCCACCTCGAAGCGCAGATAGACCTTGCCGGAGCGATGGCCCGTCTCCGCCTTTTCGGCAGGCTCCAACACACTGGCAGGCATGGCGAAGCTGTGACCGGTCTGGCCGCGGGCCAGATCGACGAGATCGGCGACCACCGCGCTTGCGGTGGGGCCATCGCCCGCGCCCGCGCCCTGGAACAGCAGGCGGCCGGAATAATTGCCCTCTGCCACCACTGCGTTGGTGGCGCCGTCGATCCGTGCGAGCGGGTGGGCGAGCGGCAGCAGGCAGGGCTGAACGCGCTGAAACAGCTTACCATCGTCGATTTCCGCAAACCCGATCAGTCGGATGACATAGCCGAGCGCCCGGGCCTGGGCGATGTCCTCGGCGCGCACCTGCGTGATGCCGCGCGTTTCCACACCCGCAAAGTCGAGCCGGGTGCCGAAGCAGAGCGAGGCGAGGATCGACAGCTTGTGCGCCGCGTCGGTGCCCTCGATGTCGAAGGCGGGATCAGCCTCGGCATAGCCGATGGCCTGCGCATCGGCGAGCACCTTGCCGAAATCCTCACCCTTCGCCTCCATCGCGGAAAGCACATAATTGCAGGTGCCGTTGAGGATGCCGTAGACGCGCTCGATCCGGTTGGCCGCGGCGCCTTCGCGCAGGCCCTTGATGACGGGGATGGCGCCCGCGACTGCCGCCTCGAACAACATCGGCGCATCCGATTTCTCGGCGATCTGCGCCAGTTCGAGCCCGTGATGGGCGATCAGCGCCTTGTTGGCGGTAACAAGCGCCTTGCCTTCACCCAGCGCCGCGCGCGCCAGGGCCAAAGCCGGCCCGTCCGATCCGCCGACCAGCTCGCACACCACATCGACGTCGTCATCCTCGGCGAAGGCCGCCATATCGTCGCACCAGCGATAGCCGGACAGATCGATGCCGCGATCACGGTTTCGCTCCCGCGCGCTCACCGCCACGATCTCGATCGGCCGCCCCGCACGCCGCGCGATCAGATCGCGGTTTTCCTCGATCAGGCGCACGACGCCGGTGCCGACAGTGCCGAGCCCGGCCAGCGCAACACGTAGTGGCTGTGCTTCGGACGAGCTGTTCGAGGAGGGCTGGGTCATGGGAGAGCTGCCTTTTCGCCGGTTTTATGAGGCGGCGGTTACCGCGCGCGAGGCTTCATGGCCAGCCCCGGCACCAGCTTTTCCGCAACGGATGTGGCCCGCTCCGGTTCATTGTCGGCGCTACCGAACCTCGCTTGGTCGGTCCATGATCAGCGGTGCGTCCGATAGCGGCGTTTGACCGGTGCATGCCCCCACGGAGCGGCGCACGAACTGATAGTCCTCGCGCGCCCGGGCATCGTTCACCGGATCGCCGCTGGAGAGGGCT
>JBELIU010000294.1:0-3038 GCA_042090735.1 Novosphingopyxis sp.
TCTGGATCCTTGAGCTCCCGGCGCCGCTTCGCTTGCGCGGCCTGCAGCTCCTTCATCTTCTTCTTGTGTGTATCGCTGTCAGTCTCGCTCATACGACCTCTATTGGTTCAACGGAGAGGAACTGGCCGAAGTCGAGTTCGAGTTCAAATGGGTTTGGTCGGCCAAGAGCTGCGGCAACGCAACGGACGACACCGAGATGTGTGATGGCAAGGATGTCACCATCAAAACCTGCCGCGTCGCGCAGATAAGCTCGCACCCTTTCGGTCATCTGTGCGACACTCTCCCCGCCATGGGGTCGCGCACCTTCGACGTCTTGTGCCCACGCATCGATTTCACTGCGCGGAATGGCGTCCCACGCCTGCATTTCCCAGTTCCCAAAATCGATTTCCATCAGCCTCGGGTCGGCATGGACCGGAAGGTCGAAATGCACGGCCAACCGCTCAGCCAGCGCGGTGCATCGGGTCAGCGGGCTGCTGTCGATCCGCGCGAAGCTTCCAGGCAATGCGTTCATCAGAGCGCTGAGGCGTCCGTTGTCTAAGGGTCTGGTGGTCACGTCCGACTGGCCGTAGCACGTGCCCGTAGCGATCTCCGGCTCGCCGTGACGCAGCAAAGTCAGAGCCATGCCAGCACAGCAAGATAGAAGCCCACTTCGCTGATCTGCTGCACCGCGCCGAGGCAATCGCCGGTATATCCGCCCAGCGTGCGCTCGAAGAGCAGCCGCGTCGTAACATGGCCGATGGCAAGGCCGGCCAAGCCGCATAGCGCTGCGCCGGGCCCAAGAAAGGTCGCACCGATTGCGACCGCAGCGATCCCGGTGAGCGTCGCCACCACAAGCGGCGCTGCTCCGATCCCCTTCGCAACCGGCTGGGCGATCCCCTCGGCACGCGCATAACGACTGGTCGCGATCACGATCACCGCCGACAGGCGCGAGGCTCCGTGCGCCACGGGCAGAGCAGCGATTGCTACCATGAAGGGCATCTGCGACAACGCGGCGATCTTGAGCAGCAGGACGATTAACAGCGCTGCGGCTCCGAATGTGCCGAGCCGGCTGTCGCGCATGATCTCCATCATCTGCTCAGACGTTGTCGCGCCTTGCCCATCAAACAGGTCCGCCAGGCCATCCTCGTGAAAGGCACCGGTTGCCAGCAAGGTAGCCGCAGTGCCGAAGATCGCTGCGATAAATGCCCCGCCGATCGCCCAGCCGAGCGCGAAAGCGGCAGCGCCAATTACGCCGATCAACACGCCAACCAGCGGATAGAAGCCGGGCGCGGCCTCGAAATCGCTCTCGTCGAGCTGCGCCGCAGGCAAAGGAATTCGCGTCAAGAACACCCACGCGGCCAAAGCGGCGGCGAATGGACGCTTCATGAAATCGGAGAGGCGCCGGACACCCCGGCCTGCGAGAAACTTGCCATCCCGAAGAGCGAGAGCGCGGCGCGGATGATCGGCACGGCCAACAACGCTCCGGTCCCTTCGCCCAGCCGCATATCGAAATCGAGCAGTGGCTCGGCTTGGAGCCAGTCGAGCAGCGCCCGATGGCCGTGTTCTGCTGAGCGATGCGCATAGACGAAAGCCTGTTCGCAGTCTGGCTCGATCGCCCGCGCGAGCGCGGCGGCAGCGGTCGCGATAAAGCCATCGACCACCACAAGTTTATTAGATGTCCCGGCGCCAACCATCGCACCCGCCATCGTGCCGATCTCGAAGCCGCCAACCTCGGCCAGCGCTTCAATCGGCGCAAGCGCTCCAGTTCGCGCAGCTGCGCGTTCGAGAACCTCTTGCTTGTGGGAGAAAGCGGTATCGTCGAGGCCCGTCCCTCGCCCGACGAGTTCGGCCACGGAAATGCCGCTCAGTTTGTGCGCAAGCAGGGCTGCAGCGGAAGTGTTCGCGATGCCCATCTCGCCGAAACAGACGATCTTGCTTTCAATACCGCATGCGAAATGTCGCCCTTGCGCAATCGCCTTCCTTGCCGTCTCGGGCGACATCGCAGGCCCTGTCGAACTGTCGGCCGTTCCCCCTCCCAACGACAGATCGATAAGCCCATCACGTCGGCGCGGCGGATGCGCGATTCCGCAGTCAACGACGGTCATCGGTATGTCGAACTGCGCCGCGATGACATTCGCAGCGGCTCCGCCTGCAAGGAAGTTGGCGACCATTTGGCCGGTAACCTCCTGCGGGAACGCGGACACACGCTGTGCGGCTATCCCATGATCGGCTGCGAAAATGGTCAACGATGCCGAAGCATTCGACGGAGTCATGTCGCCAAGGATCGCAGCAGCCTGAACTGCAAGGCTCTCGAGCCTTCCCAATGACCCTATCGGCTTAGTCTTGTCGTCGATCAGGCGCTGGAAGTCGGCTCGGGTCATACGATGCGCGTTTAGCGAATACAGAATGACTTTGGAACGGCATGACAAAGCCATACGCATCGAGCGCTCGTGGAGGTCCATTGGCAAGGGCAGGGCCATTTTGCGAGCCCGAGCAGTGTCGCCACAGTGGCGTGTTGAGCAAACGGCAGCTTTCAAGTCGCGAGGCGAGCCATGCTAATGACCGAAATTGGGGCGCCTAGCAGCCATAAGACCCGATGGCGCGATCGAGGAAGATCTAGCCGAATCTTTCCTTCCGGACGGTCCAACTTGTCTTGTCAGCTACTTGGCAGGTGAAGCGAAATGCTCTCGCCGATCAAAACTGCAGCCTCGAGCAAAACGCCGTCGTCCAGATGAGCGTAGCGTGCGGTGGTAGAGACGTGGCGGTGCCCCAAGAGACTTCCGATCATCGGCAGCGTTTCGGATGAACGCGCCGCCAGGCTGGCGTAGTTGTGCCTAAGGTCGTGCAACCGGACATCGTCCAGTCCGGCTTCGGTCCGCAATCTCCGCCAAAACCAATCGAGAGCTGATCTCGGCAGCACCTCAAACGAGAAAACTCGCTGGTCCTTCTTTCCGCGCGCAAATGCGTCGAGCACCGCCCTCGCCTCCTGACCAAGCCAAACAACGCGCGGACCGGTCTTCGAGTCATTGAGTTTCAACTTCCGGCCCTGCACCTCGCCC
>JBELIU010000295.1:0-3025 GCA_042090735.1 Novosphingopyxis sp.
CGGTGCCCAAAGCGCTGCAACTGTAGAGGCAGGCGGGCACGTCTGCGCCCAGCTTGGCGGCGAGTGCTTCGAAATCGGAGAGCGGTCTGTTGAGGCCCCAAAGCCGATTGAGCAGCCGAATCGCCGCCGCAGCATCGGCCGAGCCTCCTCCTATGCCCGATGCGACCGGGAGCCGCTTGTCCAGCGACAGTGCCGCGCTGCGCCTTGGCGCAAATGCATCCGCAACGGCCCGCGCTGCCCGCAGGACGAGGTTGTCGTCGCCCTCCCCGGCAAGCACGGCTCCGAACGGACCCGTCACTTCCAGCGACAGACGTTCCGCCTCCCGCGCAGACAGCCGGTCTCCGTCATCGGCGAAAGCGAAGACCGTTTCGAGGGCATGGTAGCCGCCCTCAATCCGGCCGCGCACATGCAGCGCCAGATTGATCTTGGCGTAGGCGATTTCCGCTTGCGATAACATGTGAGTTTTCAGCGCTTACATATTGGGATAATTAGGGCCGCCGCCGCCTTCTGGCACCACCCAGTTGATGTTCTGATAGGGGTCCTTGATGTCACAGGTCTTGCAGTGGACGCAATTCTGGGCGTTGATCTGAAAGCGCGTTTCGCCGCCCTCTTCGACGAATTCATATACACCAGCCGGGCAATAACGCTGCGAGGGACCGTCGAAGATCGGAAGATTTTTCTCCACCGGAAGCTCCGGATCCTTCAGCTGCAGATGTATCGGCTGATCTTCCTCATGATTGGTATTGGAGAGATAGACCGAAGACAGGCGATCGAAGCTGATCACGCCATCGGGCTTGGGATATTCGATCTTGTTGCAAGCCTCGGCCGGCCAGAGCTTGGTATAGTCCGGCTCGTGCTTCATGGAGATGGGCAGACCGATCTTCAGCGTACGCATCCACATGTCGATGCCGCCAAGCAGCGTACCCCAGGTTCCGCCGAACTTGTCGACGCAAGGCTCTGCGTTCTGCACCTTTTTCAGCTCGGTTGCGATCCAGCTGCTGTCCAGATTGCTTTGATATGCGGTCAGCTCGTCCGCCTCGCGTCCCGCCTTAATGGCCTCGAACGCTGCTTCCGCAGCCAGCATCCCGCTCTTCATAGCGGTGTGCGTGCCCTTGATGCGCGGCACATTGACGAAGCCTGCAGAGCAGCCGATCAGCGCGCCGCCGGGGAAAGCGAGCTTCGGCACGGACTGCCAGCCGCCCTCGTTGATCGCGCGCGCGCCATAGGCGACACGTTTGCCGCCCTCGAGATATTTGCGGATCTCCGGATGCTGCTTCCAGCGCTGGAACTCCTGGAACGGTGACAGATGCGGGTTGCGATAGCTGAGCGCAACCACGAAGCCGAGAGCGACCTGCCCATCGGCCTGATGGTAGAGGAAGCCTCCACCCCAGGCATCGTCGAGCGGCCAGCCCTGCGTATGGACGACCTTGCCCGGCTCATGCTTGTCCGGGGCGATGTCCCACAGTTCCTTGAGGCCGAGCCCGTAGACCTGCGGTTGGCAATCCGCCTCCAGATCGAACTGAGCCTTCAGGCCCTTGGTAAGCCCCCCGCGCACGCCCTCCGCAAAGAAAGTGTATTTGGCGGTCAGCTCCACACCCGGCTCATAGTCCGCCTTGTGCTCGCCATCGCGGCCGATACCCATGACGCCGGCGACTACGCCGCGCACAGACCCGTCTTCATTGTAGAGAACTTCAGAGGCAGCGAAGCCCGGGAAGATTTCCACGCCCAGCCCCTCGGCCTGTTCGCCAAGCCATCGGCACATATTGCCGAGCGAACCGGTATAGCATCCGTCATTGCCCATCAGCGGGGGCAGCGCGATTTCCGGGATCGAGAAGCAGCCGTTCTTGGACAGCACGAGATGCACATTCTCGGTGACGGGCGTCTGCGCCATCGGGCAGCCGTCTTCTTTCCAGTTGGGCAGCAGTTCGTCCAGCGCGCGCGGATCCACGGTAGCGCCGGAAAGGATGTGAGCACCGATTTCAGAGCCCTTTTCAAGCACGCAAACACTCAAATCCGCGCCCGCTTCGTCGGCGAGTTGCTTGAAACGGATCGCGGCCGATAGGCCTGCAGGCCCTCCACCTACGATCACAACATCATATGGCATGGCTTCGCGTTCGCTCACCCGGCATCCCCTTGTCTGGCGCCGCGCCTGAACCGGCGCGTCTCATTACATCCTACATTCAAGGCGTTTTGCAGGTTTTTCGTTCCGTGGCAATTGACGCGCGCCCCCATAATATGGCTTCACCCAGCCGATGACGGGCGGGATGGTAACACAAACAGCGGCAATCGAATCGCTCATCGGCTGGTGGCAGCTGGCGGGCGTGGACGATTGGTGCACGCCAGAGCCGGTGAACTGGCTGGAGGCGCCGCCCGCAGCACCGCGGCTCGCACCGCGAGTGCAGCCGATGCCCGCCGCGTCTCCTGACCGGCAGAACCGCGCGGCAGCGCCGACAGCCGGGCCATCCCCAGTGGCTCCTTCGGCCCCTTTTCCGACGACCCTGGAAGCGCTGCAGGAACGCCTGCGCCGAGCAGACGATCTGCCGGGCACGCATTACGGCCAGATACGCGCTCTGCCACATGGCGTGGCGGAAGCGCCGCTCATGATCATATCCGACTGCCCGGATGAGGATGATCTTGCGTCCGGCGCCATCCTTTCGGGTGCTACGGGAACGCTGCTTCGCAACATGCTTTCGGCGATCGGGATCGATCTGGCCGCCTGTTACCGCGCCAGCCTTTCGGTCACCCGTCCGCCGAGTGGGCGGCTTCGTGCAGAGGACCTGCCCCGACTGGCCGATTTCATGCGCGGCCATATCGCGCTGGCGGCGCCGAAAAATCTGCTGATCCTCGGCACTGCGGCAAGCGAAGCGCTCGTCGCCCAACCAATCGTGCAGGCGCGCGAAAATTTACACGAATTTAACCATGATGGCGGCACAAACGCGCTGGTGGCGACATACCATCCGCGCACGCTCCTCAGGCGTCCGCACTGCAAGCGGCCGGCCTGGGACGATCTGCAATTGCTGCTGAA
>JBELIU010000046.1:0-15644 GCA_042090735.1 Novosphingopyxis sp.
GTGAGTATACGGCAAAACCGTATCGAGGGTTCGAATCCCTCCCGCTCCGCCATTTTGCTTTCCAGCCTGATCCACAGTCGTCGGCAAACCCGCTCAAGCCTTGACGTTTGCGCGATTTTCGATTCGATTTGCGTCCGCCCGTTTCCTCATCAATCCATGACGATTGGGGGTAGATCAGGGGTATAGCGCCCCGGCATGGTCGGCCGGACCGAATGGAGCGACATCCGCGGGATCGATTTTGCATCGCACCGCATCGACAGCAGCGACGCTCTATGGGTGGTGCCGGCAGAGAAGATGAAACTGGGCGCTGATCAGCGGCAGGACGCCGATTACGATCATTATGTGCCGCTCAGTTCGGTGGCTGTCGACACATTGCGAGCATCGCACCGCTTAAGCGGCAATGACCTTTCTATATTCCCGGCGATCACCTCTGGTTTGCAGCTGATCGGTTTTTCGCTGTTCGACCCATTGGTCGACCTCGCGTTCCGATCACAGCGATCGACCGCCGACGCTGGCCTGTCTTGGAAACTGGTCAATCTCGATCATCTGATAGATCTTGCTCTTCTTGATACCGCAGCGTTCAATCACACCGTCCAAATTGATCAGCCGGTCTTGTGAGCCGTGTGCTTGAGAAGACTTGGCTACGCTATCTGACCCGAAAAGTGCTCCAGCGGAGACTGGTCGTTCTGCTGACGCTGCATGAGTGCGAAACGCGGGTCCGCGATGCACTGAAGTTGGTATTCCGACAGCTAATCATCGGTAGGCACGCTCATCAGGAGTTTCTCGAACTGCTCCTTATCGACGAAAATGTGATGGGTCGGCTCAGCGTCTGTATTGGTCCAGTGCTCCAGATTGATCGCCCCGGTTGCAAAGCGCGGCAGACCGTCGTCCAACTCCCACATGGCGGGGCTCAAACGAACAGCTACTCCGCCCCCGATCGGCCGGGCAAACGATCTCAATGAACCGAAAAAAGTCGTCGAAGAAATACTGACTCTGGAGCGCGACGAGGTCTTTCATGCAATTGTTCTCTGCATCGTCGCTCGGCACGGAGAAGATAGACGACAGCTCGAAATAGCGCGACCACGGATCGATCGTTCTGGAAGCTGCAGTCGTCACCGGCCAAGCAGTATCCGCACATTGTTTGGTCAAATTAACGGACTGGCGGCAGCTTTGCGCCTCAGTTTCTAACATTCCGCGGCAGATTTCGGGATCCAGAAAGCTGCCGCTCGTTCAAACTCGGACTGATCGGAGCCAAGTTGTGAAGCAGCGATCTCAGATCGGCCCATTGAGAACTTCGCTGCGCGCGTCACCTCAAAAGGTTCGCCTTGGCCAATTCCACAACCTCGTCGCCGCGGCCGTTCAGCACGGCTTTCAGCATGTATAGGGTGAAGCCCTTGGCCATCTCGGTCGTCACCTTCGGCGGCATGGCCAACTCCATGCGTTCGACGACGGCATCGATCAGGACGGGGCCGTCGTGGGCCAATGCCTCGGCGATTCCGCTCTCGACATCGGCGGGATCCTCGATGCGGATGCCTTTGATTCCGACCGCTTCCGCCAACGCGGCAAAATCGGGGTTGTCGAAACCGGTACCGAAATCGACGAATCCCGAGGACTTCTGCTCCAGTTCGATGAAGCCGAGTGATCCGTTGTTGAAGACGACGATCTTTACCGGCAGATTCAGCTGCTTCAGCGACAGCAGATCGCCCATCAACATCGTGAAGCCGCCATCGCCCGACAGCGAGATGACCTGGCGCCCCGGATGCGCCGCCTGAATGCCGATCGCCTGTGGCATCGCGTTGGCCATCGACCCGTGCCAGAACGATCCGATCAGCCGGCGCTCGCGGCTCATTTCGAGATAGCGCGCGCTCCACACGGTCGGCAGGCCGACGTCCGCCGTGAATGCCGCGTCTTCATTTGCCAGCTCGCTCAGCACGCGCACCACGTGCTGCGGATGGAGACGCCCGCCCGGACGCCCAACGGCCAGCTTGTCGAGGGCGGCGCGCGCCTGCGTGTAATGTTGGACAGAAGTGCGCAGATGCTGATCGTCGCTCTTCTCGGCAATCTTCGGCAGCAGAGCGGTGAGCGTATGCTTCACGTCACCGATCAAGCCTTCCTCGACCGAGGTGCGCCGGCCGATCGATTCCGGCCGGATGTCTATCTGGGCGACCCGCGCGTCCTTCGGGTAGAACTGGCGGTAAGGAAAATCCGTCCCCAGCATCAGCAGCGCATCGCAAGCGCCCATGGCATAGTAGCCGGACGAGAAGCCGATGAGGCCGGTCATCCCGACGTCATAGGGATTGTCCCATTCGATATGCTCCTTGCCGCGCAACGCGTGGACGATCGGCGCCTTGAGCGCTGCGGCGAGCGCCACGACTTCTTCATGCGCGCCCTCCACGCCCCCGCCGCAAAGCAGGGTCACACGCTGCGACCCGTTGAGCAGGCTCGCGAGACGATCGAGCGCGTCTTCGGGAGGAACGATGATCGGCGTGGGCGGCTTCAGGGACAGCGGCTGCGACTCGCTCATGGCCGCAACCTCCTTCAGCGCGACGTCACCCGGGATGACCAGCACCGAGACACAGCGCTCCGCGACGGCCCGGCGGATCGCCGTTTCCATCGCCCGCGGCATCTGGGCCGGGCTGGACACGAGTTCGCAGTAGCTCGAGCATTCGCGGAACAGCTCCTCCGGATGGGTCTCCTGGAAATAGCCCGAACCGATCTCGGCCGATGGGATCTGCGCCGCGATTGCGAGTACCGGGACGCGCGAGCGTTGCGCGTCGAACAGGCCGTTGATGAGGTGGAGATTGCCCGGACCACAGCTGCCTGCGCACACCGCAAGCTCGCCGGTCGAGTGGGCTTCGCCAGCGGCAGCGAAGGCGGCCACTTCTTCGTGACGGACATGCAGCCAGTCGATGCCGCCCTTGCGACGAAGTGCATCGGTGAAGCCGTTGAGGCTGTCACCCACGATACCGTAGATCCGCTGAACACCAGCGGCTTTGAGGGTATCGACCATTTGATCGGCGACGGTTGTCATGGATTTTTCCTTGAAAGATTTAGCTTGTGCTGTCGCAGAATTCGAGCGGGCGTCGCGCCTGGCCTGCGGACCGTCAACGGGCGCGCTGCGATCCCGAAACTCGATTGCCATTGCGCAATCGCGATGGGACTGGCCGCTGGCCCGAAGACGGTACGGGCCGTCACAGATCGAGAACGAGCTTCTTGGTTTTCGACCGGCTCACGCAGATCATCATCCGTCCGCCATCGGCACGCGCTTCGTCCGTGTACCACTGATCGCGATGCGCCGGGATTCCCTCGAGGACCGCGACCTCGCAGGTTCCGCACACGCCCTCTTCGCAGGAAGTGGGATAATCTGGGAGGATCTGCCGCACATGGTCGAGGATCGTTTCATGCGGTTCCACGGTGAAACTGTGCCCGCTGGCGCGACATTCGACCTCGAAAGCCGCGTTCGAACTGATCCGTTCCGCGGTTTCGCCCTCACACACGGGTTCGGCCTGCTCCACGGCGATTTCCGTTCTCTGGTCGTCGAAATCCTCTATGTAGAACCGGACCCCTTCTCGCTTCGAGACGATGTCCCCCGCCTCGTTCATGAAGCCGGTGGGGCCGCACGCATATACGGCTTCCAGCTTGTCTTCATGCTCGAGAAGTTCGGACAGCGACTGGCGGCCGGTTTCGCCGCTGACATATACGTGCAATTCGGCATTTGCCTTGTCTGCCAACGTCCGCAGTTCGTCGATAAAAGGCATTTGATCCGGGCTTCGGACGAAATAATGGCATTTCCAAGCAGCGTCGCTGCCATCGAGTTCGCGAAGCATCGAGAGGGTCGGCGTAATTCCGATACCGGCTGCCAGAAAGGTATAGTGCGACGCCTTCTTGATCGGAAACCGATTGATCGCCGGATAGATGTCGACGTCGGTGCCCACATGGAACCGATCGCGAATGGACAAGGAGGCCGATCCCGGATCCTGGAGGATCTTCACCCCGATCCTGTACTTCTTCTGATAATCGCCATCGATCAGCGAATAGGATCGCAATCCGCAGCCTGGAATCTCCACGTCGATATGCGCGCCGGGCGTCCAGGGCGGAAGATATTCGGCACTGAATTCGATCAGCAGGATGTCCCTGCCGATCTCGTCACGCCTCGTTATCTTCGCCGGGATACGGGTGAGCGCCATGTTTCTGCTGGACATTGTCATTTCGGACATCGTGATTTTCCTATGTTGTGCTCAATCGAGCACTTCGATTCACCACTCGCGATGATGGTGCGCGACCATTGAAAGCGGTCAGCGCCTCCCACGCGCTTCTTCCTGAAAGATCGGGCAATCGTGCAGCAGTACGATCCATCGTCGCCGCCGATGCGGCCCGATCTCCACGCTGTTTATCGCGGTATCAGGCCGCCTCTTTCACGAGCGCGCGCGCTGACGAAATCAGCTCATGCGCATCGGGGCCCCAGAACAGATCGATCGCCCGCCGCTCGACATCGGGCGATTCCTGCCGTTCGCGGATCTCCGGCTGCGCCTTCTTCAGATTCTCCGCCATTTCGGCTCGTTTCGCCTCGTCCCAGCCAGCGCCCCAAATCTGCAGATAGGTCGGATACGAAGCGATGACGAGGTTCGTCGGCTTGTTGAAGAACTCGTCCAGAACATCGACGGCCATTTGCTGGGTCGGGTGCCAGTTCTTCTGAATCTGTTGCTGAGCCAGTGCGGCGAAGTCCTTGCCGGTGTCCGGCATGATCGTCATCGTGTCGGTCTTCTTGAACAAGTCCTGATATTTTTCGAAAAGCGTCTTGACATCCGCCATCGTCTGGGGGATTTCCGCTTCCGGCGCTCCCACAAGACGCAGATATGCCGCCGATTCCGCGACATACTGGTCGCGTTCATCGTCGGGCAGCGGCTGCGGAGGGGTATCGCCATGCCAGGCGAAATGCTCGTACATCCAGAGCATCCCCATCATCTCGGTAAGCCCAGCCCACATGACGTCACGGGGGCCATCGGCGTGATATTCGCCCAGTTCGGGTTGCCCGACATCGATAAGCCCGCCCTGCACATGGTCATGAAGCGCATGGAGGTGTGCCCACATCGTTTCGGCAGTGCGCGTGTCACCGAACCACATCGGCGCATGAAGGCCCGAATTGCGCTGAAAGCGGTTGAAGGTATCGAACGCGGTCAATGTGCCGGCGCGAACCTTGGTAGCAAGCGGATCGGCATCGCGGACGCCGGCCACCACCGGCTTGTACATCAGCTGCATACTGAATTGCGCCGGTGTCTCGTAGATGATGGTGGCGGGATGCAAAAGGACCTTCCACACAACACTGGAAGGGCCGAACAGGCCATAGTCCGGCGTGCCATCTTCATGGTTTCGCTGGCCTGCTGCAACCGGCACCCCGAGCCTGCGCCATCGGGACGGACTTCCCATCATCTTTTCTTCCGTAAGGACGAAATCTTCTGGCGAATGCTCCGCAACTTGTTCGGACATCTGAAAATCCTTTTAGCAGCTTCTCTACAAATCGATCGCTTGCGCGCCCACGCCTGAGACGAAGCGTGGCTCGACCGATCTTGCCCTTTCGGGGGCATCATCTGGTCGCGACAGCATCACTCAGACCTTATTCCCACACGGGAATATGTGGAAGGTGGTGCATGTCGTCAAGCGTGCAAGGGGTGGCAACGCTCGGGATTGCTCCGAGCCTGGTTTTGTCAGCGGTTGCGAGAGAAGTTGGCAGAAGGACAGGGAGTAGTGCCGTTGATCCGGCAAGCATTTGCAGGCCGTTCGGTAGCGTGGCCGATGCACTGGCTCCGCAGCGAGGTGGTTCGGCACAACAAGCGCGGCTGCCGAAACGCAGGGGATCGAAATGGTCCGGGTCCCCAGAGGATGCCGATGCGTCGATCCCTGCGGTACTTACCCTTTGGCTATAATCAGGGAGGCGTCATTCCAGCCAATTATCCAAGCGCGGCGACGATCACCGCAATCTCAAGATCGATCATCCGGCGCAGATCATCGGTGTCCACGGCGATTTCCTTCAGCGATCGAAACGTTGCGGTCTTGATACGCGCCAGCAACCGAACGTCGATACCAGGCCGAGCGACATGCGCCGCGATGATGTCGGCCAGCAGCGCCTCCATGGCGACATAGGCTTCCTGAACTGCCGGTACGCTGAAATCGAACAGGTCGCGCGCGTCCGGCATCGCATGGACGAACTCATACCCGCGGACGATCCAGTCGACCAACGCGAACCGCAGCTTGGCATCGAGGGTTTCATGCTGGTCGAGGTCCTGTCGGATTGCCCCTATCGTTTTTGCCGTTGCGTGGCGGATGACGGCATCGAACACGTCGCCCTTGTTGCGAAAGAGCGGATAGAGCGCCGTGCGCGACATGCCGACCGCCTGCGCAAGATCCGCCATCGAGGTCCGCGCGAATCCATATCGTGCGAAGACGATCGCTGCGGCTTCGACGATTGCCTCGCGCTTGCCCGTATAGGGCGGGGTCGTTTCACTGGTCTGGGTCATCATGTCTGCCGATTGTTTCTGACATATTTACAGATAATGTCACAGTGTCTATATAGCCCTGTGGAGGGGCATCCTTGTCCCGGGTCACCCTCGACCCAGCTATCCACGGAGCATAACATGGCAAAGAAAATCTGGTTTGTAACAGGCGCATCGCGCGGCTTTGGCCGTATCTGGACCGAAGCTGCGCTCAAGCGCGGCGACCAGGTCGTTGCCACCGCACGCACGCTGGAGGATGTTGCCGATCTTTCCGCCCCCTATGGTGACGCGGTTCTGCCGCTCGCCCTCGACGTCAACGATCGGGACGCGGTATTCGCTGCGATGAAGCAGGGGCACGAGCATTTCGGCCGCATCGACGTCGTCATCAACAATGCCGGTTACGGACAGTTCGGCCCATCGAGGAAGTTGGTGAGAAGGAAGCGCGCGCGCAGTTCGAAACGAACGTGTTCGGCGCCATATGGGTGCTTCAGGCAGCGCTTCCGATCATGCGCGAACAAAAGAGCGGCCATCTGCTGACCGTCACCAGCATCGGCGGTCTCGTCAGCCTGCCGACGGTGGGCGTGTATAATGCCAGCAAGTTCGCGATGGAGGGAATCAACGATGCCCTGGCGCAGGAGGTGAAGGATTTCGGCATCAAAATCACGATGATCGAACCGTCGGGCTATGCAACCGACTGGGCCGGTCCATCGGCCCACCGCGCCGACAGCATCGCCGCTTATGACGGCGTTCGCGACGATTTCGTGGCATCGCTGTCCGGCATGAAGCGCGGTGATCCGAATGCGACGGCCGACGCCATTTTGAAGGTGGTCGATGCGGACGAGCCGCCGCTGCGGTTCATGCTCGGCAGCTTCGGTCTGGGGACGGTGAAGAAAAGCTATGAGCAGCGGATCGCCGAGTGGGAAGCCTGGTATCCGGTTTCTGCCGCGGCGGAATAACCTCTTGGGAGCAGGGCCTTGCGTGCCGAAAAGGACTGCTCGATGTGAGATACGGTCAGGGCGGCAAGCGTTGCGATACGCCTGCCGGCCCGATCGGGGTGTGCACCGATGCGCGCCTTGAGGCGCGGCGCACGATCACCACACACAGCAACATTCCAAACGTTTACCTTCCTACTCTGAGGCGACGTGCGTCAGCCGGGCGAACCCGCCCCGGCGGTAGGATTGATGAAAGCCGACGATCTCTTCCGGCGAACCGGCAACGAACGGCCCATGCTGCGCGATGGGCTCATTCAGCGGCTGACCGGCGTAAAGTATCGCCCGGCCGCCGCCCGGTCCCGCAGCCAGCAGAAGTTCGGTCGCGCCCGGCTCGCCACCGTCGATCCAGCCAATCTCACCTTGGGCCAACGCCAAACCGCCAGCTTCAATCGACCCGGAGATCACGTAGAGAAGGCCGCGATACTCGGCGGGAAGCGTCTGGATGAGCGTGGCACTCGACTGAAGATGGACGTCCGCAATTGTGACGGGCACGCGGTTACTGGTCGGCGAGATGAGGTCACCGGACCGCCCGCTGTAGACGCGCACCTCCGCGCCCGGCTCACGCCGTACGGGCACCGATGCCAAGTGGATCAACTCGACCTGGGGTTCCATGTGCCGCAACGCCCGCGGAAGCGCGATCCAAAGCTGAAGCAGGCGGGTCCGTCCCATCGCACGCACATTCTCGCCATGGATGACCCCCTTCCCGGCCGTCATCCACTCGAGATCGCCCGTCTGAAGAAGGCCCTCGGCTTCACCGTCGAGACCGCCCTCCAGCATAAGCGTTACCGTTTCGAGGCCGGCATGGGGATGCTCGCCGCCCAAGACCTGACCGGGGTCAAAATCCAGCCGGTCGTCCATCAGCAGGACGAATGGGTCGGTTTGCCGGGCGCGCGCGGCCAGAACCTCGACCGCGGTGTGCCCGGGGCCCGCAAACCCCGGAGACGGCTCGGGCGTGCGGGATTTACGGGTAATGGTGCGCTCGGTGGCGACCGGCGTCATTGCGAGAGTTGATGCCATATCTCACTCCATTTGGTTCGTTATGATTTTGGGCAGCGGTTCGACATGCTGCGCAATCTGTCTGAGAGCCGACGTAAGGTCCAAGACATGCGGCAGTAGAGGCGCCCTGCCGATTTCAGTGTTGCAGGAACGGCAACACTGGCCCAGCATTGGCTGGGCGCAGCCCTGAATTCGGCAACGCCGTCAGGAGAATTTATGTTCGATTTCGAGGAGCTGCGCAGCTTCGTCGCTGTTGCCGATCAAGGCGGTATCACGCCGGCCGCTCGCCATCTTAGCATATCGAAGTCGCTGGTCAGCCGACGTCTGACCCGTCTGGAGCGGGAGTTGGGCGCGCAGCTGTTACGACGTACGACTCGCGGTGCGACGCTGACCGAGGCAGGAGCGGTGTTTCGCGATCATGCCGCTCGCATCATCGTGGAGCTTGAGGCAGCTCGCGAAGCCGTATCCGCCGACGGCGAGCTCAGAGGACTGCTGCGGATCGCGGCACCGCTCTCATTCGGGGCGATCCTGGCCCCAGTGATGGCGGAGATGGCCCGGGCGCATCCGAAACTTGAGTTTCAGATCGCCTTCAGTGACGCGATCGTCGACCTGATCGGTGGTGGTTTTGACGCGGCTGTACGTATCAGCAAAATGCCTAGCTCAACGCTGGTTGCGCGTCGGATCGGCCAGGTCGAGGCACGGATCGTCGCCAGCCCCGACTATCTCGCCCAAAATGGCCCCGTGCTATCGTTGGACGATCTTCAGCATCACGATGCGCTGTTACTGGGGGCAGGCAGGTGGCCCGTTACCCAAAAGGGCAAGGTCCACAAAATAAGGCCACGTAGTCGCTTCCAGGCCGACAACGGTCTAGCGATCCTTGCCATGGCCGTTGCGGGAGCCGGGATCGCCATGCTTCCCGACTTTCTCGCCGATGAGCCGATTGCACGGGGTGAGCTGGTCAGGCTCATCGAAAAGAGTGAGCCGCCGCCTAGCCCTATACAAGTCGTACGGGCTCCTGGCCGTCACGCGCCGCGGAAGGTGGTTGCGCTGACAGAGCTTCTGACGCGCCACCTCGCGGATCGGTGCCGGGTCAAAGCCAGCCACTCTGCCAAAACCAAGATTTAGCCCTGCGTCAACTCCTCAGCGGATTCCGCAGCATATAAGCTTTGATCATCGGCAAAGCCGTTCAGGATGTAACGCGCGATGCCTTCGATCCGCTGAACACCACCGGCCTTGAGTTGGGTTCTTCCCTTTTCAACATGATATCGCCTCCTTGGGGTCTGATTGCTCGATACGATCGACTCGATAATCTTTGGCGTAACGAAGTTAAGCCGAACCACACGCTAACGGTAAAAGCTCGTCGTATCCTTTTTTCAAGCGCCTGCAGCGTCAGTTGACCATAAGCGAACTGGCACCCCGCGCTGCACAGGAAGACGTATGCGCGAAAACCGGCACTTAGTTCTTGCAAGCCTTGGAAGATGCCAAGTGATGTCCTTCACCGAAGTTACAGACGCCCTCACGGCGGCGGACGGCGCCAAGTTCGAACATTTCTCGGTCGCGGGCGTTTCGCTGGGCGGCATGACGGCGGCGGAATTGGCGCGGTCTCACGCCGATCGGGTGCGGAAGCGGGCGCTCATCTGCACATCGGCAAGGATGGATCGCGCGCCTCTCCAGGGGTGCTTCCATCGACAGCGCACAGCTCGCATAGGGCGAATCGGCCGACTCTTTGGCGCAAGCGTTAATCTCATTTCTGGAAAACCGAAACTGGCGGTCCGAAGCTTCCTGAAGGCACATTGTCTCGCCGCAAGAACGACAAAGCCGGGGCGGGAAGCGCGGCCGGACAAAGCGTGGCTGTGCGATGCAACGACAATAGCCACAAGCTGGAAGTCAGAACCTTTGCCCACGCAGTGAGAGCCACGCCTGGATGATCGACGGTTCTATCCCTCTTATCGGTATCGCTATTCAGCGTGGTAAAGTGCGGCACGGGCGCTTGATGCACAACCATTGGACGTGCGATGAAAGCGCGCGATATCACCGCGCCGTCGCTTTAAACCCTCAGCTGTTTCGTTTTCATGGTTCGACGCCCGGTAAAATTTCAGGGGGGATGAAGGATGACGACCTGGCTTATCGACGCATGGTATGTGGCGGCATGGGATGCGGAGGTGGGCAGTGCTCCCCTCGCGCGCACGATTTGCGGCACGCCCATGATGTTTTACCGCAAGTTGGACGGCGAAGTTGTTGGCATGCGGGATGCCTGCCCACACCGCCTGCTGCCGCTGTCGCAAGGCTTGCGGGAGGGCGATTCCATCAGGTGCAAATATCATGGCCTGAAGCTCGGCTGTGACGGCGTTGCCGAGGAAATGCCCCTTTCCACCGAGAAACCGAACCGCGGAATATGCGTGGAGACCTACGCTATTCATGAACGCCACCGGATGGTCTGGGTGTGGATAGGTGAAAAGGCGAAGGCCGATCCCGCGTTGATCCCGGATCTTTGGCCCTGTTCTGCCGAAAACTGGGTTTTCGACGGCGGCTATTACCGCGTCGAATGCGACTATCGCTTGATGATCGACAACCTCATGGACCTGACGCACGAGACCTACGTCCATGCAGGCTCGATCGGTCAGCCGGAGATTCTCAAGGCACCGCTCGAATGCCGTACCGAGGGCGAGCGAGTTTATCTGTCGCGGTGGATGCCCGGGATCGACGCCCCGCCTTTCTGGCGCGGTGCGCTGGGCAAGAGCGGCCCGGTCGATCGCTGGCAGATTTGCGAATTTCTGCTGCCTTCGACGGTCATGATCGATGTGGGCGTTGCCCTGGTGGAGGACGGGGCGACGCTGGCGGAGCATGATCAGGGCGTGCGCGGCATGGTGGTGGATTGCATGACGCCGGAAAGCGAAGGGACGCATCATTATTTCTGGGGCATGGCCCGCAATTTCCGCACCGATGATCCCGGTTTCACCGCCCGTTTCAAGCAGCAGCAGGGCGGCGTTTTCGCCGAAGACAAGGAACTGCTGGAAGCGCAGCAAAAGTCGATCGAGGCCAATAGCGATCTGAAACTTTCCGCTTATTCGATCGATCAGGGCGGTGTCCGCGCGCGGCAGATGATCAACCGGGCGATGAAGGCGCGGCGGGTGCCGGAGAGCAGCGCGGCGTCATAGCCGCCCGTTGTTGCGATATACGGACGGCGACGAGCGTTCCTGCCGCGCGAAGAAGCGGGAGAAATAGGCCGGATCGTTGAAGCCGAGCGAATAGGCGATCTCCGACACGGAGAGCGGCGAGTAGAGTAGCAGGCGCTTTGCTTCCAGAAGCGCGCGATCGTCCAGGATCTGCGTCGGGGAACGCCCGGCGATCCTCTGGCAAGCGCTTCGCAGCGCACTGGCGCTCGATGCCAAGGCGGCGGCGTGGACCGTGATCGGCTCGCGCCGGCGGAAGCGCTCTTCCACCCGCGCCCTGAACAAAGCGACGAGGGCGGCAGCGGGCGTTTTTGCGATACCGACCTGTCGGCTACGGTCGGCATCGGCAAGTCTGGCGGCGAGGACGGCGATGCGGAGGACGCTGGCCTCTGCCGCGGCGCGATGACCGGTGGCCGACCATCCCAGCTCCCTCAGAAGATCGGCCGCCCAATCTGCCGTCTGCGCCTGTGTTGCTACGTCGAGCGCGAGAAGGTGGCTCGGCCCGAAGAGACCGGCCAGATCGGCATGATCCCGGACGAGATGATCGTAAAAGACGGCCGCGATCGTGAGCACCCAGCCGGTCGAATTCTCCTTCCAGTCGAAACCGTGCACGGCCGTCGCCGGGATGGTGACGAGGGCGGGGGCGAGAACGCGATGGCGGGCGCCTTCGATGATGACATTGCCGCCGCCGGTCTGAAGCAGGAAAATCTGGTGAAGATCGGAATGGGAATGGGGACGAATTGTCCATTCGCTCGGACGCGATCTGTCATCCAGGCGCTCCAGGTGAACGAAGCGGTTGTCCACCGCGCGCTGAGGCTCTCCATACAGATAGAAGGAGGGAACTGCGGAAACAGGCATGATGTGAGGCTACCCGGCTATGGCGAATTGTCCAAGTATCAAAGCGGCCAAGGCATGGCGGCGCCGACCCCGCGCGGACATCATGCGTGCGGAGAGATATGTGCGGCCGGCCCTGTGAGGTCGGGCGTGGAGAGGATCGGCATCTGCAATGCGCACAAAAGTCGGAATCATAGGTGCGGGCCCGGCTGGGATGTTCCTGGCCCATCTTCTGGCGCGCGAGGGTATCGATACGGTCGTGCTGGAGCGGAAGGACCGGGCCTATGTGGAAGCACGGGTTCGGGCGGGCGTACTGGAGCAAGTCACCGTCGATCTGCTACGTCGGCTCGACCTGGGGGCGCGGCTCGATGCCGAGGGACTTGTCCATGGCGGCACCAATCTCAGCCTCGACGGCGAGATTTTTCATATCGACCTGGCCGCGCTTACGGGCGGGCGGACCGTCACCGTATATGGCCAGCAGGAGGTGATGCGCGATCTGTTCGATGCCGCCGACGAGCGCGGCGTGACGATTATCTGGAACGCGCAGGATGTGACGATCGAGGACGGTGCTGGCGCCGCACCGACGCTGCGATGGCGCCAGCAGGATGGCACTGCCTGCGACCTGCAATGCGATTTTATCGTCGGCTGCGATGGCCAGCACGGCGTCAGCCGGCAGACCATTCCTTCATCGGTCCGCCGGGAATTCGAGCGTGTCTATCCGTTCGGCTGGCTGGGCATCCTCGCAGAGGTACCGCCGGTTGAAGATGAACTGATCTACGCCAATCACGAACGCGGATTTGCCCTCGCCTCGATGCGCTCTGCAACGCGCAGCCGATATTATCTTCAATGCGACATTGACGAGCAACTGGAAGACTGGAGCGATGAACGCTTCTGGGATGAGCTGTGCCGCCGGCTGGGGCCGGAAGTTGGCGGGCGGGTCGTGCGGGGGCCGAGCTTCGAGAAGTCGATCGCACCCCTGCGATCCTTTGTGGCCGAACCGATGCGCTGGAACAGATTGTTCCTGGCCGGGGACGCCGCCCATATCGTGCCGCCGACGGGAGCGAAGGGCATGAACCTCGCCGTCAGCGATGTCGCGATCCTGGGTCAGGCCCTGGTCGAGCATTATACCGAGAAGTCCGATGCGGGCATCGATCATTATTCGGCACGCGCACTTTCCCGCGTGTGGAAAGCGGTGCGCTTTTCTTGGTGGTTCACCTCGATCACGCACCGATATCCTGACATGGACGGGTTCGATCGGCGCATACAAATGGCGGAACTGGACTATATTCGCGGCTCGATCCCGGCTCAGCGTGCGCTCGCTGAAAATTATGTCGGGCTACCACTGGAGTAGGCGATGGCACACAAGATTTACTCAGACCCCGAGACGGCGCTGAAAGGGCTGCTGCACGATGGCATGACCATCATGTCCGGCGGTTTCGGCCTGTCCGGCAATCCCGAAAGCCTGATCCCCGCGATCCGCACATCCGGTGTGAGGGACCTGACCGTCATATCCAACAATGCGGGCGCGGACGGCTTCGGTCTGTGGATGCTGCTGGAATCCCGGCAGGTGTCCAAGATGATTTCCAGCTATGTCGGTGAGAACAAGCTGTTCGAGCAGCAATATCTTTCCGGCGAGCTTGAGCTTGAGCTCAATCCGCAAGGCACGCTGGCGGAACGGATCCGCGCCGGCGGGGCGGGCATTCCGGCTTTCTACACCAAGACCGGCTACGGCACAGTGGTTGCGCAGGGTAAGCCGGTCGAGGAATTCGATGGCGAAATGTATGTTCGTGAGCGCTGGTTGCGATCGGACCTGTCGATCGTGAAGGCCTGGCGCGCGGACCCGTCCGGCAATCTGATGTTCCGGCGCACGGCCCGCAATTTCAATCCGGAAATGGCCAAAGCGGGCCGCGTCACGGTGGCAGAGGTCGAGGAGATCGTTCCGGCCGGAACGCTCGATCCCGACTGCATCCATTTGCCCGGCATCTATGTCGATCGCATCGTGAAGGCGACGATCAACGAAAAGCGGATCGAGAAATTGACGACGCGCCCAAGGGAGGCTCAGGATGGCCGCTGATATGAAAGGCTGGACAAGGGATCAGATGGCGGCCCGCGCCGCGCAAGAGCTGAAGGACGGCTATTACGTCAATCTGGGCATCGGCATTCCGACGCTGGTAGCAAACTACATCCCGGAGGGCGTCGACGTGACGTTGCAATCCGAAAACGGAATGCTGGGAATGGGGCCTTTCCCGTTCGAGGGCGAAGCGGATCCCGATCTTATCAATGCCGGCAAGCAGACCATTACGATGCTGCCCACCTCCAGCTTCTTTTCCTCTGCGGACAGCTTCGCCATGATCCGCGGCGGCCATATCGATCTGACGATTCTGGGGGCGATGGAGGTGTCGGCTGAAGGCGACATCGCGAACTGGACCATTCCCGGCAAGATGGTGAAGGGAATGGGCGGCGCGATGGACCTGGTTGCCGGGGTAAAGCGCGTCGTCGTGGTGATGGATCATGTCAGCAAGCAGGGGTCGCCGAAACTGCTTGAGACATGCAGCCTTCCGCTCACCGGCAAGGCCTGCGTCGATCTGATCGTCACCGATCTCGCCGTGATCGCTTGCGACAAGCCGGGTTTACGATTAATTGAACTTGCCCCGGGCGTTTCGCTGGACGAAGTGCGGGAGAAGACGGCTGCCCCGCTCGGCGTCGATGCGGACAGGAAGGATCGAGTTTCGTGACCGACCGTCGTCCCTTCCGCGGTCTGGACCAAGCCTCGCCGCCATCCCATTTTCCGGACTATCGATCGACGAGTCTTCGCGCGCCGCGACACCCCCGTATCGCGATACCCCAGACCCTGACGGAGACGACCGGTCCGGTCGGTTGTTGGGATCGGCTGATGGGTCCAGCCTTTCACGACATGACGTCGCAGCATGCCGGGGAGCCGATCGGTCAGCGCATCCATGTCAGCGGACGCGTACTGGATGAGGACCGGCGCCCGGTCGCCAATACCGTGATGGAGATCTGGCAGGCCAATTCGGCCGGGCGCTATATCCATAGCAAGGACGGCTGGAATGCTCCGCTCGACCCCAATTTCACCGGGGCGGGCCGTGTGGTAACGGATGCCGATGGGCGCTATCGCTTCACCACGATCAAGCCCGGAG
>JBELIU010000047.1:0-15623 GCA_042090735.1 Novosphingopyxis sp.
GTGAGCGCCAGGTACATCATCGGCCGGGCAACGATCTCACCGTTGATGACGACCGCGCGTTCCTCGATGCGGTGCAGACCGAGCACGGCGGCCTGCGGGGGGTTCACGATCGGCGTGGACATCAGCGATCCAAAGACGCCGCCGTTCGAAATGGTGAAGGTGCCGCCCTGCATCTCGTCCATCGTCAGCTTGCCGGACTTGGCGCGCGCGCCGAAATCGCCGATCGTTTTTTCGATCTCGGCAAAGCTCAGGCTTTCCGCATTGCGGATCACCGGGACGACGAGGCCATTGGGCGCCGAAACGGCGACCGAGACGTCGACATAGTCGTGATAGACGATCTCATCGCCCTCGATCCGGGCGTTGACCGACGGCACATCGCGCGCAGCCAGGCAGGCGGCCTTGATGAAGAAGCCCATGAAGCCGAGGCGCACATCGTGCTTCTTGGCAAACAGGTCCTTATACTTGGCGCGCGTTTCCATGACCGCGGTCATGTCCACATCGTTGAAGGTGGTGAGCAGCGCGTTTTCGTTCTGCGCGGACTTCAGGCGCTTGGCGATGGTCTGGCGCAGGCGCGTCATGCGCTGGCGCTCTTCCTTGCGCGACGGGCCGCCGCTGCCGGATGCGGCGGGCGCTTCCTTGGTGGATACTTCGTCGGCCTTCTTAGCTTTGCCGGACTTGGCGGCTTCCAGCACGTCTTCGCGCGTCAGCCGGCCATCCTTGCCGCTACCCTTGATCTTGGTGGGATCGACGCCGTGCTCCAGCACCAGCTTGCGGACGGAGGGAGAGAGCGGCGGCGAATCGCCGTTTGCAGCGCCATCGTCCTTCACGGCAAAATCGGGATCGGGCTCCTCGGACTTTTCCACGGCCTCGTCATCGGCCTTCTTGGCCTTGGGCGCGCTGTCCTTCTGCGGGGCGGGCGAGGTGGCCGGCGCATCGCCGTCCTCGATCCGCGCGATCACCGCATCGACCTCCACCGTGTCGCCGACTTCGGCGAGCAGTTCACCGATGGTGCCCGCGACGGGCGAGGGTACTTCCACGGCAACCTTGTCGGTTTCGAGGCTGGCGATCGGCTCATCCATCTCCACGCGATCCCCGGGCTGCTTCAGCCATTCGCCGATCGTGGCTTCGGTGATCGATTCGCCGAGTGTGGGTACTTTGACGTCTTGGGACATGGTCTCTCTTCGTCCTTGCGCTGGCCCGGCGCGGGGCCGGCCGAATGGTGGGCGGATCAGCTGCGGCTTAGTTGCGCAGCTTGTCCTTGGGGTTCAGTTCCAGATTTTCCTTGCCGTCATGGCCCAGCGCCGCGGCGATCAACCGCTGCTGCTGCTCCTTGTGGCGGGAGGCAAGGCCGGTGGCGGGGGAGGCGGAGGCATCGCGGCCAGCGTAGAGCGGACGTTGCGGCGCCACGCCGCTGTCCTGCAGGCACTGCTCCAGATAGGGCTCCACGAATTTCCAATAGCCCTGATTCTTCGGTTCTTCCTGCGCCCAGACCACCGTTTCCAGATTGGTCATGCGATTGAGGCGAACGGTCAGCGGCTCGCCCGGGAAGGGATAAAGCTGCTCAATCCGGACGATCGAGGTAGTATTATCCCCCGCCGCGTCGCGCGCCTCGATCAGATCGAACGCGACCTTGCCGGTGCACAGCACGAGGCGCTTGATGGTCTCGTCTGCGGGCGGGCTGGTGTCGGACTTGATCCGCATGAAGTGCTGATCGCCCAGGAACTCCTTACGGTTCGACACCGCCATCTTGTGCCGCAGCAGCGACTTCGGCGTCATAATGATGAGGGGCTTGCGGAAATTGCGCAGCATCTGGCGGCGCAGCACGTGAAAGTAGTTGGCCGGCGTGGTGATGTTGCACACCTGCATATTGTCTTCCGCGCAAAGCTGCAGGAAACGCTCGGGCCGGGCGGAGCTGTGCTCCGGGCCCTGACCTTCATATCCGTGGGGCAGTAGCATCACGAGACCGTTGGCGCGCAGCCACTTCGCCTCGCCCGATGCAATAAACTGATCGATCGTGATCTGCGCGCCGTTGGCGAAATCGCCGAACTGCGCTTCCCACATGATCAGCGCCTTGGGGTCCGCGAGCGCATAGCCATATTCGAAGCCGAGCACGCCATATTCGGACAGCGGGCTGTCGAGCACGTCGAACCGGCCATGCGGCACCTGGGAAAGCGGCGTATATTTGCGCTCATTCTCCTGATCGACCCAGACGGCATGGCGTTGGCTGAACGTGCCGCGGCCGGAATCCTGGCCGGACAGGCGCACGCCATAACCTTCCGAAAGCAGCGAGCCGAAGGCCAGCGCTTCACCGGTCGCCCAGTCGAAATTCTCGCCGCTTTCGAACATTGCCTTTTTGGCATCGAGGATGCGGCCAAGCGTCTTGTGGATGTTGAGATCGCCGGGAACCTCGGTCAGCTTGCGGCCGAGCGAATCGAACAGCTTGCGCTCGATCCCGCTCTCCACACCGCGGCGCGCGGTCTCGTTATCCGGCGGCACATGAAGGCCGGACCAGCGCCCGCCGAACCAGTCGGCCCGGTTGGGCTTGTAGCTCTCGGCGGCATCGAACTCGGCCTGCAGATGATCGGTGTAGGAGCGCGTGGTCTCCTCCACCCAATTGGCGTCGATCACGCCTTCCTCGGTCAGGCGATCGGCGTAGATCTGGCTCACCTTCGGGTGAGACTTGATCGCCTTGTACATCAGCGGCTGGGTGAAGCTTGGCTCATCGCCCTCATTGTGGCCGAAGCGGCGATAGCACCACATGTCGATCACGATGTCGCGGCCGAAATGCTGGCGAAACTCGATCGCCATCTTGCAGGCATAGGTGACCGCTTCCGGATCGTCGCCGTTCACATGGAAGATCGGCGCCTGCACTCCCTTCGCCACATCGCTCGGATAGGGCGAGGAGCGCGCGAATTGCGGGCTCGTGGTGAAGCCGATCTGATTGTTGATCACGAAGTGGATGCAGCCGCCGGTGTTGTACCCGCGAATGCCGGAAAAGCTCAGTGTTTCCCAGACGATGCCCTGGCCGGCAAAAGCCGCATCGCCATGGATGAGCACCGGCAGCACCTGTTCGTGCTTGGCATCGTCCTGCCGCATCACCTGCTGCGCGCGGACCTTGCCGAGTACGACGGGGTCCACCGCTTCCAGATGCGAAGGGTTGGGGACCAGCGACATGTGCACGGTAATGCCGTCGAACTCGCGGTCCGTGCTGGTGCCGAGATGATATTTCACGTCGCCCGAGCCGCCCACATCCTGCGGATTGGCGGTGCCGCCCTGGAACTCATGGAAGATGACGCGGTAGGGCTTGGCCATCACATTGGCGAGAATGTTCAGGCGGCCACGATGGGCCATGCCGTAGACGATCTCACGGATGCCATACTGGCCGCCATATTTTATCACCGCTTCCAGCGCGGGCAGCATTGCCTCGCCGCCGTCCAGTCCGAAGCGCTTGGTGCCGACATATTTCTTGCCGAGAAAGCCTTCGAACTGCTCGCCCTGGATCACCTTGTTCAGGATAGCGCGCTTGCCCTCCGCGGTGAAGCTGATCGCGTTCTCCTTACCCTCGAGACGCTCCTGCAAAAAGCGGCGCTCCTCGATGTCGGAAATGTGCATATATTCCAGGCCCACGGGCCCGCAGTAATTGGTGCGCAGCACACGCACGAGCTCGCGAACCGTACCGTATTCGAAGCCGAGATTGCCGCCGAGATAGATTTCCCGGTCCAGATCGCCTTCGGAAAAACCATGATATTCGGGGGTAAGGTCGGCCGGCAGTTCGCGGTGCGAAAGCCCGAGCGGATCGAGCGTGGAGGCGAGATGTCCGCGCACGCGATAGGTGCGAATCAGCATCATGGCGCGGATCGAATCGCCCGCCGCCTTCTCGATCTCGGCACCGGAGAGCGCCTTGCCCTTGGCTTCCGCGGCAGCCTTGACCTCCACCGCCATCCGGGTGGGGTCAAGCGCCGCGTTGAGATCATCGGCGACATCGAGCGGCCAGTTCGAACGCTGCCAGCTCGGCCCCTCGCGCGGTTCCTGTCCAGTTTCGAACGTCTGGCCTTCTACGCCCATGATCACTCTTTCTTCGTTCCCGGATGAAATCGCATCCGGATGAGACGGCTGCCCCCGCTCTTATAGTCGCGCCCGGGTTCAGGCGTCGGCCAGCAGTCCTGCCAGCGTGGTGCCAAGCTCGCTCGGGGAGGGCGAGACAGTGATGCCAGCTTCCTGCATCGCTGCGATCTTGTCCTCGGCGCCGCCTTGGCCGCCCGAAACGATGGCCCCGGCGTGGCCCATGCGGCGGCCCGGAGGCGCCGTGCGGCCCGCGATGAAGCCGACGGTCGGTTTCCAGCGGCCCTTCTTCTTTTCGTCGGCCAAGAACTGCGCGGCTTCTTCTTCCGCGCTGCCGCCGATCTCGCCGATCATGATGATCGACTTGGTCTCGTCGTCGGCCAGGAACATCTCCAGCATATCGATGAAGTTGGTACCATTCACCGGATCGCCGCCGATGCCGACCGCGGTCGACTGGCCGAGGCCCGCCGCAGTCGTCTGCGCCACCGCTTCATAAGTAAGCGTGCCCGAACGCGAAACGACGCCGACCGAACCCTTCTTGAAGATGGAGCCTGGCATGATGCCGATCTTGCACTCATTGGGCGTTAGAACGCCGGGGCAGTTCGGGCCGATGAGGCGCGACTTGGAGCCTTCCAGCTTGCCCTTCACCTTAACCATGTCGAGCACAGGAATGCCTTCGGTGATCGCCACGATCAGCGGGATTTCCGCTTCGATCGCCTCGATGATCGAAGCTGCGGCGAACTTAGGCGGCACGTAGATCACGCTGGCGTCCGCACCGGTCTGGTCGCGCGCCTCGGAAACGCTGTCGAAGACGGGCAGGCCGATATGCTCGGTGCCGCCCTTACCGGGCGTGACGCCTGCAACCATCTGCGTGCCGTAAGCCAGCGCTTGCTCCGTGTGGAAGGTGCCGGTGGATCCGGTCATGCCCTGCGTGATGACCTTGGTATTCTTGTCTACGAGGATCGACATTATTTAGCTCCCGAAACTGCCATGGTGGCGATGCGGACGGCCGGCTTTTCGCGCGATCCAGTCACATCCATTTGAATTAGCTTGCCGTCAGCGGACCAGATCCGCTCATTGCCTTCAACCTTCAGCGGCTTGCCGTATGTGGCGGACATGGTCGCGGCGAGAGCCAAATAGTCCTTCGGCTTGCCGAGGCGCGCCATGACAAAGCAAACCTTGCCGGTCGCATCGCCCGCGGGCCCCGTCATGATCATCGCGTTATTACCGCTCTTGCCGTAGAATCGCAGCGGAGTCGCGACGGGTTCCCCTTCTTTGCTGGCCGTGCCAACTGCCCAACCGGCGCGCTCGATCGCACCGGTATCGACGCCCTCCGCCGTGGTCGCCGCGAGACACTGCTCTGTCGCAGCCGCGATGCCCGCCTGGCTGGCGGGCTTCAGCTCTGCAGAAGCCGGCGCGGCGAACAGCGCAACCGTGGCGATCGCGGGGAAGGCGAAGCGTTTAAGCAAGGCTGCTGTCCATGCCCTTGCAGGCGTCCTTTAGCTCATTGACTGCATCGACGCTGACCTGGAAGCCCTTCTTGGCCTCTTCATCCAGCTCGATCTCCACAATCCGCTCGACACCGTTGGCGCCGATCACCACCGGCACGCCGACATAAAGATCGTCGACGCCATATTGGCCGGTGAGGTGGGCCGCGGCGGGCAGGACGCGCTTCTTATCCTTAAGATAGCTCTCGGCCATCATGATGGCGCTGGTGGCGGGCGCATAGAAGGCGCTGCCATTGCCGAGCAGCTTCACAATCTCGCCGCCGCCCGAACGGGTGCGTGCGATGATGGCGTCGATCTTCTCCTGCGTGGACCAGCCCATCTTAATGAGGTCCGGCACGGGAATGCCCGCGACGGTGCTGTACTGCGCCACCGGCACCATGGTGTCGCCATGGCCGCCGAGCACAAAGGCGGTTACGTCTTCCACCGAAACGTCGAACTCTTCGGCCAGGAAATGGCGGAAGCGGGCCGAATCGAGCACGCCGGCCATGCCGACGACCTTTTTGTGGTCCAGACCGGAGAATTCGCGCAGCGCCCACACCATCGCGTCGAGCGGGTTGGTGATGCAGATCACGAAGGCATCCGGCGCGTGCGTCTTGATGCCCTCGCCGACGGCCTTCATAACCTTCAGGTTGGTTTCGAGCAGGTCGTCGCGGCTCATGCCCGGCTTGCGCGGGATGCCGGCGGTGACGATGCAGACGTCCGCGCCCGCGATATCGGCATAATCGCTGGTGCCCTTGAGATTGGAGTCGTACCCTTCGACCGGCGCTGCCTGCGCCAGATCGAGCGCCTTGCCGGACGGCATGCCGTCGGCGATGTCGAACAGGACGACGTCGCCCAGTTCCTTCATAGCGGCCAGATGGGCGAGCGTGCCGCCGATCATGCCGGATCCGATCATCGCGATTTTTTTGCGGGCCATGGGTGTCTCCTTTGAGGATGTCATGCGCCCGGACGGGCGTGGGGGAGAAAAGGTTGTCGGGCGGCTTACGCCTGTGGACAATCCGGATCAACCATCGAAATGACCGGGGCGACAAGTAAATAAGATACTGCGAACCAATTGCAATTACGCCGTCCGCAGTCTGGTTACGGTAGCTTAACGGACCTTCGCTAGGGCTGTTCCATGCAAACCCAGGTTCTCCTCACCACGGATACCGAACTGTCCTCCTCGCTTCACGCCGAAGGGTTAAGCGCGCGCCAGAACTACCGGCGCTCGATCGAAGGACTGTGCTGGCGTGGCCGGCGCTGGGGGATCGGCTATCAATTGGATGAATTGGACCGCTGGGGGCTGAAGACGGTGTTCTTCGTCGATCCGATGCCCGCTTTGGTCTACGGCCCGCAGATCGTGGAGGACATGGTCGGCCCGATTCTGGAGCGCGGGCACGAGGTGCAGCTCCACATCCACACCGAGTGGCTGGACCATGTGTCGGACAGCCCGGTCGGCGGGCGTACCGGGCGCAATATTGGCGATTTCTCACTCTCCGATCAGATCGTCCTGCTCAACACCGCACGCGATCTGCTGATCGCCGCGGGCGCGCCGCCACCGACCGCCTTCCGTGCCGGCAATTACGGCGCGAACGACGATACTCTGCGCGCGCTGGCGGCAATCGGGATCGAATGGGACAGCAGCTTCAATCCGGCCCATCTGGACGGCGACTGCAACATCGGTCTCGATCCGGACGTCCACCACGTCACCCAGCACAAGGGCGTGCGGGTGCTTCCCATCGGCGTGATCGAGGATCGGCCCGGCACCTTGCGCCATGCGCAATTGTGTGCGCTATCGGGCTGGGAAATGAAGCGGGCATTGACGCACGCCGCCGAATGCGATGCGCATTTCTACACGGTGGTGAACCACAGCTTCGAACTGTTCATCCGCAGCGCATCGCGCGGCCATCCGCTCATGGCGCGCCGTTTCCGCTCGCTCTGCCGGACTATCGCGCGCGATGAACGGCTGGTTTCCGGTGGCTTCGATCGCATGCGGCGTCGCAGCCGGTATCGCGGGGCGCCGCCGCTTCCGGCCAGCACACCGCGTCGCGCACTGCGGCTTGCCGAACAGGCGGGTGCGCGCCTGCTGATCGAGGAACGCGCGGAATATCCGCCGCTTGGCTGAAGTCTCAGCGTCTCAGCAGCGCTTTCAATCTTGCCCTGACACCCCACCGATCGGCCAGATTTCCCGCGCGGCCCACCGCGGCATCGATCCCGGCCCCCGCCGCCAGCGTCAGGCGGTTGCGCCATCCGCCGCGCAGCATCACCAGCGTGCTGCATGCGATCGATCCGGTGGCAAAAAGCTTCTTATGTGCGCCGTCTCCGCTCGTGAAATCGAACCAGCGGAAGCGCCGTTCGGCCATCAATTCCTCCAGCGCTTGGATCTGCAACACGGTGCCGGGCGAAAGCCGCGCATGAGCCGCGTCGTAGCCCAGAAAATCGTAGTGCAGCGTGTCGCCTATCACCGGAAGGTAGAGATAGGCCGCGGGATGGCCATTCAAATAAAGCACTCAGGCGCGCAAGGCATCCCGCGCTGCAAGGCGTTTGGCTTCGGCGCGAAACGCCGCGTCTCCGGGCAGACCCGCATCGAGCAATCGGTCCTGATAGGTGCGCGTCGACAGCGGAAGGGCGGCGGAAAAGAACGCCTCACTCTCCTCTGTGCGGTGAAAGCTGCGAACATCGAGCGTGCCGCCACTTTCTGCGGCAAATTTGCGCGTCTTGCGCAGCAAGGTGGAGCGCGTCTTGCCGGAGAAGCCCGCCATATAAGCGTCGAAGCCGGGTGCCATATCGATATAATGGCGCGGAAAGTCCTGACGGCGCCCTGCCGCCATGCCGGGCAAGCGCTGCGGGAGGCTGCCGAGAAAAGGGCGCGGGCAGGATTGGAAACGATAGCCAGCGGCGTCATCCGACAACGGAGCGATCGCTGGCTCCCGCCCATCGATCAGCGCCTCGAGCGAGGGTTCGACCTGCTGCAACGGCAGGCGCCTGCGCCACAGGCGACGACCGGCGACAACCGGACCGAGGTCGACCGACTGGAGGGACAAAGCGGCGCTGGCCATGGGCATCGGCATAATGTGCAGCCGTTAAATTTCCCCCAAGCCCTGGGCGGGGGAGACTGCTAGAAGCGCGCATGGCCTCCGCACCGCAGCCGAGTACCGATCTTTCCGTGCGCCCGACAGACACGCTGCGGCCGCGCAGCGCGCTCTATGCGATTGATCTTCTGCGCTTTGCCGCCGCGATGCTGGTGCTGCTCTTCCATTTTTTTGCGGGCTATTCGAGTCCGGGGCACAAGCTTGCAAGCCGTTTGATCGACCAGAGTCTGCTGCCAGATTTCGGCCGGCTTTATGCCGGCTACGGATGGATTGGCGTCGAAATATTCTTCGTCATCTCCGGCTATGTCATCGCTATTTCCGCCCATGGATCACGGGCATTGCCCTTCGCACGGCGAAGGCTTTTAAGGCTCTGGCCTGCCGCGCTGATATGCGCCAGCCTGACACTCGCATGTCTAATGCCGGTTGATCAAAAACCGTCGCATTTCGAAGAGTATGCCCGCTCCGCCCTGCTTTGGCCTTGGGGCGAATATATCGATGGCAGCTATTGGACGCTGGGTGTCGAAAGCGTGTTTTACGCGCTCGTTGCGCTACTGCTCTGGGTCGGTGCACGACGGTCCGGGATCGAGGCGCTGGCCCTCGCGCTTGGAGCGGCAAGTCTCCTCTATTGGAATGGTTTGAGTACGGAGCTCGCGCTCGACCGGCGAGATGCGCAGCTGCTCCTGCTCCCACATGGGTGCTTTTTTGCGCTCGGCATCCTTCTGCATCGATGGCACGCGGGGCATCGGGGCTGGTGGCGCGCGGCTGCAATGCTGGCGATGATCGGCACTGGCGTACAGGAAATCCTATTTATCAGCCGCGCGACCGGCATTGGGATGCATATCGCCTATCCGCGCTGGATAGGTCCTCTCATCTTTTTCATTGGCCTCGCGATCATCGCGTTTTCTCCCCGGTTGCAACCCATGCTCGAGCGGTATCTGCCGCGTGCGCCCGTTCTGCTGCTCGGTCTGGCGACCTATCCGCTGTATCTCATCCACCAGACCCTCGGGCTGGTGCTGATCTCAGCTCTGCTGAAGGCGGGACTGTCCTATGTTCCCGCTGCACTTATCACGCTGGCAGCGATCACCGGCATTGCGTTGCTGATCGCCTCTACCGCCGAACCGTGGTTGCGCGCGCTATTGTCGCGGGTGCTGCCGTTCAGCCCTCCGAGCCGTGCCCCAGCGCCAGATACGCGTCCGAGCGCATCTCGGACAGACGGCTGATCGTCCGCTCGAATTCGAAGCTGCCCTGGCCTTCCGGATAGAGCGCGTCCGGCGCCGCATCGGCGCTCGCCAGTAGCTTGACACGATATTCGTACAGCGCGTCGATCAGCTTCACGAACCGCGCCGCCTGATCCTGATTTTCAGGACCCAGGATGGGAATGCCGACGATGATGACAGTGTGGTAGCGCCGCGCGATCGCAAGATAATCGGCCGCGCCGCGCGGTTCGCCGCACAGCCGCTTGAAGGAGAAGACCGCAACGCCCTTCAATGCCTTGGGCACATGCATGGAGCGCCCGCCGCCAAGTTCAATCTCCTCCGACGGCACGTTCTGCGCGTCGCTGGGCGGATAGTCGGTCAGGCGGAAGAACGCTTCGCTCAGCTCCTCCGTAGCCGCATCGCCATTGGGGCAATGCCACAAGGTCGCATCGCCCAGACGTTCGCGCCTGTAATCGGTCGGCCCGTCGAGCGGAAGCACCTCGAGGCGTTCCTGTACCAGCGCGATGAAGCCGGTGACGAGCGTGCGGTTGAGCCCGTCCTTGAACAAATCCTGCGGCGGCCGGTTGCTGGTGGTGACGACGGTGACGCCCGCCTCGATCAGTCCGCCGAACAGCCGCCCCATGATCGCGGCATCGGCGGTGTTGGTGATGTGCATCTCGTCGAAACAGAACAAACGGGCCTCGTCCGCCAGCTGCGCGACCACCGGGGCCACCGGATCACCCGCATCCTTCGCGCGCTCGGCGGCCAAGCGCCGGTCGACGTCGATCATGAATTCGTGGAAATGCGCGCGGGTCTTGTGCGGCGTGTCGACGCATTCGTAGAACAGGTCCATCAGCATGGACTTGCCGCGCCCCACGCCGCCCCAAAGATACAGGCCGCGCACGGGTTCGCGGCGTTTGCCCATCAGCTTGGCGAAGAAGCCCGGCGCTTCGGGCCGCGCCTCGATCTCTTCCTGCACGTGTTGAAGCGCATCGACGGCCCGCTGCTGATCGCCGTCCGCCTTCAACTCGCCGGCGTCCACCAGCGCGCGATACCGCTCTGCAACCTTCACGTGCGAGGCAGGCCCTTGCGCAGGATTGCGGTAAAGCTGGCGACATTGGCATAGTCCGCGTCCTCGTCCGGACGCTGCATCAGCATACCGCGCAGGAAGAGAAGGCGGCCGGTCTCGCGCACGCTCTCGAGGCGGCAATCCAGCGCAACGCCGATCTTCGCGGCGCCAACGAACTGCGTGGACAGTTCCACCGTCACCGCACGGCCGCCCAGATCGACACCGATCGCATGGCTCCCGGCGAAAAGGCACACATCAATGAAGCCCAGGATGGTGCCGCCATGGACATTGTCGCCGAAATTGCTGTGCTTGTGCTCGGGCGTCATGCGGACCCAGCCGGTGCCAGCCGCGTCATCCCCGCGAATCGCGATAGAACCAAGGAAGCCGTTGAACCGCGTATCGTCCTTCGCGTTCCAGGTCATCCAGCCGGGATTGTCCGGGTCTGGCCGATGGTCGAACCAGGGATTGTCCGCAATGGCGCGCGTCATGCCGTCTCTGTGAGCCGGTGGCCCGTCACGATCCTGGAAATGCCGACGATCAGATCGCGCGTTCGGCGATCATCTTTTTCGTCTCGGCGATCGCCTTGGCGGGTGAAAGCCCCTTGGGGCAGACATTCGCGCAGTTCATGATCGTGTGGCAGCGATAGAGACGATAGGGATCTTCCAGATCGTCCAGCCGCTCCCCGGTCATTTCATCGCGACTGTCGGCAAGCCAGCGATAGGCCTGCAGCAAGATGGCCGGGCCAAGGAACTTGTCCTGGTTCCACCAGTAACTGGGGCACGCGGTCGAGCAGCAGGCGCACAGGATGCACTCGTACAAACCGTCGAGCTTGTGGCGCTCCTCGGGCGACTGAAGACGCTCTTTGCCCGAAGGCTCCGGCGTCACCGTCTTCAACCAGGGCTGGATCGAAGCATATTGCGCATAGAAATGCTTGAAGTCCGGAACCAGGTCCTTGATCACATCCATGTGCGGCAGCGGGGTGATCCGGATATCGCCCTTCACATCCTCGATCGCGGTGGTGCATGCGAGGCCGTTCTTGCCGTCCATGTTCATGGCGCACGATCCGCAGATACCCTCACGGCAGGAACGGCGGAAGGTCAGCGAGCTGTCCTGCTCGCTCTTCATCTTGATCAGCGCGTCGAGAACCATCGGGCCGCATTCGTCGAGGTTCACCTCGAATGTGTCATAGCGCGGGTTCTCGCCCGAGTCGGGGTCGTAGCGGTAGATTTTGAAGGTCTTGGTGCGCGAAGCACCCTCGGCTTTGTGGACCTTGCCCTTCTTCCGGATCTTGCTGTTCTTAGGCAGGGTGAAGGTAGCCATGATCGCTCCGATGCTGAAATTCAGTCCTGAGTTAGAACCGATAGGCCTTCGGATCAACGGGCAATCCGCGCTTTTCCGCGCATCGCTGTTCGCTACGGCACCGAAACGGAAGCTGCGCGTTGCGACAGGCATGAGTAGGATATGGATGGCCGCGAATATCAACAGCGGCAGCTATGACGAGGGCCTTTGCAAAGAGGTGAGCCAGGCTCTCTCTGCCGAAGGGCATGAGATGGCGCGGATGATCGAGTGCCCTCACGAGGATTTGCCCGATGCGGCGACGCTACGGCAGGCCGGTGTGGACGCGCTTGCCGTGTTCGGCGGTGATGGCACGGTGAACGGCGCGATGCGCAGCGCGGAAGGATGGGACGGCCATATTCTCGTGCTGCCGGGCGGCACGATGAACCTGCTCTCCCGCTCGCTGCACGGCGATGTCGACAGTGAGACGATCGCGCGGCGCTATGCCGAAGGGCGCACCCGGCTGGCCCGCATGCCCGTGGCGCTGGGCGAGGGCGAAATCGCGCTGGTCGGCGTGATCGCCGGCCCCACCACGGCTTGGGGTGATGTGCGCGAGGATATGCGGCATTTCAATCTGGCTGAGATGCCGGGCTCTATCGCGGATGCGTGGACCAAGACGTTCGGCGGTGCGCAGGTGCAACTCGACGGCGCCGGCGATCCCTATCCTGCCTTGTTTATCGAGCCAAAGATGGATGCGCTGCACGTCACCGGATTTACCGCGGAAGGGGCCGGGCAGATGTTCGCCCATGGCCTTTCATGGCTCAAAGGCGATTTCCGCGAAGGTCCACACGAAGATCTCGGCATGCGCGAGGCGCTTGAGGTGAGCGCGGCCGATGGCAAGCCGGTTGGCCTGCTTATCGACGGAGAGGAGGCCGACGGCTCGGCCGTGTGCCGGTTCCGCCACGGTTTTTCGCCAATGGACTTCGTCTATACCGCCGAGGAATGCCTCGCTAATCCGGACCTATGACGACACTTTTTCATTGCAGCGACATCCATTTCGGCGCCGAAGACCGCGCGGCGCTGGACTGGTTTGCCGGTGAGGTTCAATCGAACAAACCCGACGCCGTGATCATCACTGGCGATCTTACCATGCGCGCGCGGCACCGCGAGTTCGCGGCGGCGGGAGAGTGGATCCATAATCTGGCTGCGCCGGTGACGGTGGAGGTGGGCAATCACGATCTGCCCTACTTCAATCTCTATGAGCGCTTCCGGCACCCTTATCGCCGCTATTCCAGAATCGAGGATAAGGTCGAAGCAGAGATCAACCTTCCCGGCGTCTCGGTCGTGCCGCTCAAGACCACGGCGCGTGCGCAGCTGCGCCTGAACTGGTCAAAGGGCAAGGTGAGCAGCGATGCTTTGGGCGAAACGCTGCGCACGTTGCGCGGCCTTCCTTTGGATACGGTGAAATTGATTGCAGCGCATCATCCCTTGGTCGATGCCGATACGCGCAGCAGCGGCTCAACGCGCGGAGGCCTCAAGGCTCTGAAGGCGCTTCAGGAAGCGGGCGCTGCAGCGGTGTTGACCGGCCATGTGCATGATCCATTCGACATCGACCGGCCGACCGGGTCTGGTTCGGTCCGCCTGATCGGTGCGGGCACGCTTTCGGAGCGAGTGCGCGAAAACCCGCCGAGCTACAACCGCATCACGATCGACCAGGGCCGGATCGGTGTCGAGGCGCAATACATGGCCTGATGTCTGCATTTGCGGCCTTCGATGCGGAGCGCTGACCGCGCCGTTTTCAGGAAGCGCGCAGTTCCTTGAGGAAGCTCGCGGTTCCGTCGCGCAGATCGCGCGAACGTTGGTTTAACTGGTGAGAAATTTCCTGGACGCCGGACGTATGGGCGCGGGCCTGCTCAGCAGCGGTGGCGACCCGTCCGACGCTGGCCCGGACGCGCTCGCTTTCCTCGGCAGCGCGGCTGCTGTGGCGGCGGATTTCCTGACTGGCGGCGCGCTGTTCTTCGGTAGCGGTCGCAATCATCGTGCCGCGTTCTTCGAGATGGCTGAGTTCCAGCCCCGCCTTATCGAGCGCCTGCGCGGCATCGTTCACGAACCGGTCGATATCGCCAAGCCGCTCGGCAATGTCCTCGGTCATCCGTGCGGTCTGGCCGGCCAGCGCCTTCACTTCCTGGGCCACGATGGCAAAACCCCGGCCTGCTTCGCCGGCGCGGGCAGCCTCGATCGTCGCGTTCAGCGCGAGCAGATTGGTCTGGCGCGCCACGTCCGATATGGTGGTCACGATCTCGCCGATGCCGCCGGAGCGCTTCACCAGTTCGGTCATCAACACTTCGCTTTCACGTGTGGCATCGCCGACTTCGAGGATGTGTCCGAGATTAGCCTGGATTTGCGTGGCAACTTCGCCCACGGCCTGATCAAGTTGCTCGGCCGCGATCGCGACTTGCTGCGCCGCCTCGGCCGATGCCTGAGAGCGCATTTGCATGTCCCCGGATTCGGTGCTCGTTGTCCCGGCAAGATCGGCCAGGGCAGCCGCCGAACTCGTCAGGTTTTCCACTGCGGCGCTGACGCGGTCTCCGGTTTCCACCACCGTACCTTCGAACTGATTGCCGAGCGTGAGCAAATGGGCGCGTCGCTCGGCTTCAACCGCTTCGCGCGAGGCGGCACGTTCATGGGCTTCGTTCAGCTCCCGCGCGGTCTCCCGATCACGCATCAGGGCTTCGGCCACCTGCGCCTCGCGCAGTTCATGGCTCTTCTGCTCCAGTTCGTCGCTGTTGATTCGAAGCTGCACAGCACGCTGCGATTGGTCGACTACGGTTTTGATGAGATGGCAGCCGAAGAGACCGAGCAGAAGCGGTGTGACGATAAAAACATCCGCCCGTTCAAGCGAATCGATGGAAAACAGCGTGTAGAGCGGGACGAAGAAGCAGAGAAAAGAAATCGGCATATTTATATGCAGAAGCGCGCCGTAGAAAATCAAGGCGATGTGCACGGATATGACGAAAGGCATAAGGGCCGAATTTGTGCTCAAATGCATGCTGTAAAACGTCAATGACCATGAAACGCCGTACAAGAACGCGTTCAGCATCAGGGCGTAGACGTTGCGTCGATTGCTCGGACTCTCAAGATATTTCGGCTTGCACAAGAAAAAGGTCTGGGCGGAACTGATGAGCAGACCGATCGTCCCGGCAATCAGGATGGCTGGATTGGCCTGATCGATCAGGAATATCGGCAACATCAAGGCCACGAAAACGGTAACGGCTACGATTCCACCCAAGGACCGGATGGTGGAATGATATTGTTCATCGAACGCCCGTTTGCGCGCGCTGCCGGGAGCGGCATCTACTCGGAACAATTCTTGAAGATAGAAACCGAGGCCAATCTTCTGCGCGAAACTGGCGAATGGCTTGGGCATGCTGCTTTCCTTCCA